>CANGWV010000121.1 GCA_947457875.1 Burkholderiaceae bacterium | reverse complement strand
CCAGGAAGTACCCCTGCCGATAGTGGTGGCGTTAGCCATTGATTGGATCCTTTGGGCTGAATAAAAATCGAGCTACGACCCCCTTCAGTAACCAAGCCTGCCTCATTCAAAAAGACTGCATCAAAACCACCTAGCGCCACCGCATTTTTCCATGCCAAGTCATACAGGGTGCGTAGATTGACTTTATGGGCCAACAACAGATTGCTCGATTGCATGATGGCTTGATTTGCATCGGGCAATACCTTCGACGCCCAAAAAATAGTCACTTCATTTGCAATCGGCTCGAGGACATGGGTCACCGCAGTAACCGAGCCATCGGAGAGTAAGTCGATGCGGAGGCGATGCGGTAGTGGGCTAGGGATTGCGAGGCAGGCTTGTTCGGCCGCCTCAACAACACGCGCCGCTACAAATGGAATACGTAAGGCAGAGGCAGAATGCTGTAATCGCTCTAGGTGCGCTGCTAAGCGGAGTGGCTTTTTCTCTTCAACGCGAATGGTCTCGAATAAACCCAGCTCAGTTGGCATTTCAGCAATGAAGGCCGATTTAGTTTTGCACTCTTGCCACTCTTGCTGCGGATCGGAATCAATCGTAATGCCAGCACCAATACCCAAGGTGAACTTGGTTTGAGAGTGACTTAGACCGGTTTCTAGAGTGAGCGTGCGAATCGGGACGCTAAATGCAAAATCGCCATTCGGATCAAGCCAGCCCAAGGCGCCGCAGTAATAGCCGCGCGGGGAGTCTTCTAATTCCTGAATAATTTCCATGCTGCGTTTTTTGGGCGCGCCAGTGACGGAGCCGCAGGGAAAGACGGCATCGAGCAGGGTGCGCAGACTTACATCCGGCTTTGCTGTTGCCTCAATCGTCGATGTCATTTGCAGCACGTTGCCATGCTGTGCAACGTGAAATAAGTTGGGTACGGTAACGCTACCTGGTAAGGCAACTCGGCTGAGGTCATTGCGTAAGAGGTCAACGATCATGATGTTCTCTGCACGATTTTTAGGATCACTGGCCAATTGCTCTGGGTTCTCTGTTCGTGCATTGGCCGTGCCCTTCATGGGCATAGCACGTAAACAGTTACCATCCCGCTCCACAAACAGTTCAGGCGATTGCGACAAAATAGTCGTGTCGCCTTCTCGAACAAAAGCACCAAAACGCCCAGGTTGCCGCACTCTGAGGCGCGCGTATAAAGCAAGCGGATCACCGTAGATTTCCCCGTTGATGCGATAGGTGTGATTAATCTGATAGGTATCGCCGCAGCGTATCCATTCCTGAATCCGCTCTACATCCGCTTCGAACTGCGCCTGCGTAATGGATTCCGTGCAGGATGCTATGCCGCTGACACGGGCATCGTCCTTTAACTGAGCGAGCTGTGTTTCAAGCCAGGCATCCACTTCCTCTTTTGCCAGCATTTTGGGTGGATGAAATGCCCATGCTTGCATGAGCGGTATGGCTGGAATAGTAGGAGAGGGTGAGGCAGGATGGATTGGCAGTCGATGAATGACTTGCCCATACTCATATGCAACGAGGCAAACTACATGCTGGCCTGCCTTTAAGGCCGACTGGATCGCCTCAAAGCAGGAATCCATTTCGGCCGCAGTAAATGCGGCCCAGTGTGCGATGGGCTCTTGGTAAAGGCGGCTGGTGGGTTTGGTCGTACCGCTCTCGACATCGTCCAGCAGAATCATCGCAAAACCCGGCTGCGTCTCAGATTACTTTAAGACGGTCGCTGACTCGATTACAACTGCGGTGGTTGGCACATCTGCCATCCGTCCAAATTTAGGTGCTGGTGCGACCATGGTTGGGATTTTACGAATGCGGTCAATGGTTTGGGTGCCAGAGATGACTTTGCCGAAGACGGTATAGCCGTTACCCATGGCGTTCGGGAAATCCAATCCTTGATTGTCACGCACATTGATGAAGAATTGCGCTGTCGCTGAATCCGGATCCGATGTTCTGGCCATGGCAATCGTATAAATTTGATTCTTGAGTCCATTTTGCGCTTCCGAGACCACGGGCGGATTGGTTGGCTTTTGATTCAAATCGGGCGTGAAGCCACCGCCTTGAATCATGAAACCATCGATCACACGATGAAAGATCGTACCGTTGTAAAAGCCGCTTTGAACATACTTCAGAAAATTATCAACCGTCTTGGGCGCCTTCGCCGAATCCAGATCCACAACAAAACTACCTTGATTGGTTTTGAATTCAACGCGTGGCTCTGCGTTGACAGCGCCGGTGGCAAACAAAAAGGCGCCAGCGATGGCGGCTATCAATGCACGGCAAGAGCGAAAAGGGGAGGTGCGCATGGTTGTTCCTAAGTGGTAAATGAATGGCAAATCTAGATCTATTCCATTGTATTGCGTGATGCCTATGCTGGTGTGGGCGGCAGGCCGTTGGGTACAGATGCAGCGGCCCGATAGGCTGCTTGATCAAACATCTCGGGTTGATTGAGATAGTCAATGACCCAATCGATGGCATCAACACCCCAAAAAATCTGCTCTCCACAGGCCAGCGTGGGCACGCCAAAGGCGCCGCGATCGAGGGCTTCTTGGGTGTTGGCAATTAAACCTGCTTTAGTTTGGGCGCTATCCGGGCGGGGCGTGGTGGGATCTAAATGCAGGTGCGTACAAAAATCAGACCAGTGCAGGTTGGGATCCTTGCCTAACACCCAAACAAACTCAAATGCACGCTCCACCATGGTCCAGTCAGCTTGTTCCTGTACTAAAAGGCGCTGCGCCGCAACGGTAATAAAAGGATGATGCTCCGGAAACCGAAAGGGAATACCTAACTTCGCTGCTTGCCATACACACGCTTGATACGTATACGACCGCTTTGTGGGGATTTCACCGGGGCCTTGATTGTGCGCGCCGCGCAACAGTCCACCGAGCAAGATTGGCACCGGTTCTATTTGCAAACGCGGCTCAAGGCGATGGCGTAATTTCACATAAAAGTACGCAAACGGAGAAATGATGTCGAAGTAAAAGCGCGCCTTCATTTTTTCTCTGCGTCGTCGAGCGAGCGCAAAAAAGCCATGCGCTCTGCAATCTGCGTTTCAAGGCCGCGCTCCACTGGTTGGTACCAATGGGGCTCAGCCATG
>CANGWV010000120.1 GCA_947457875.1 Burkholderiaceae bacterium | reverse complement strand
GATATATTGGAAGCAAGCTCAGTAGAGGCCGACCTGAATGCTGCCGTAACCGGCTGCACCTTGGTACTGGGATTAACCAGCCGCGATCGGGAGTTTGGCCCGCCTGGCCTTGATTGGTTAGAGGCACGTGAGCGTATTGTTGCGCAATTAAGCCAAGGAAAGCGGGTTGCATTGATGTTTGGGCCAGAGCGCACGGGTCTTGATAACGCGCATTTGGCCTTGTGTAGCCACCGTGTTTGGCTTGAGGCAAATCCAGCCTACCCCTCTCTGAATTTAGCCCAAGCGGTTATGGTGTGCGCCTACAGCTTACGTGAAGGCCTTATCAAGCAGCTTGGTAGTGCTGGCCCTGACTTGGCTCTAAGACTGTCGTCTGAAGACCTCGCCGATCCCGCCGCCGTTGCCGCAATGCTGGAGCATTTGCGTTTAGGGCTTGAATCTATTGGCTACCTGAACCCCGAAAATCCCAAGAAACTCATGGTGCGGCTTGCTGCCCTTTTTGCCCGAGCAGAGCTGCAAACCGAGGAAATTGACTTGCTTCGGGGCATCGCAAAACAGATGCTGCTAAGAAAATAGGCTTTCGCTTTAAACTGAACGCATGTTGAACGCCCTTTTTGACGAAGTAGACTCCATTATTGCCCGCGATCCTGCGGCACGGCACCGCTGGGAGGTCATTACCTGCTATCCCGGTTTACATGCCGTTTGGCTTCACCGCGTTGCCCACTTTTTATGGAATAGTGGCTTGCAGTGGGTTGCCCGTTTTTGGTCCATGCTCGCTCGGCTATTAACTGGAATTGAAATTCATCCGGGTGCAAAAATTGGTCGGCGTGTTTTTTTAGATCATGGCCTTGGCATTGTGATTGGCGAGACCACCGAAATTGGCGATGACTGCACCATTTACCAAGGCGTCACCCTTGGCGGCACTTCACTCTATAAAGGCGTTAAACGTCACCCAACTCTAGGTAAGGGTGTTGTGATCAGCGCAGGCGCCAAAGTGCTTGGCGGCTTTACCGTGGGCGATGGTGCGCGCGTTGGATCCAATGCCGTTGTACTCAAAGAAATTCCAGCAGGCGCTACCGCAGTCGGCGTGCCTGCGCGTATTTTGCATCCCGACTTACCTCCCAGCGAAAGTGGTAGCGATGTCAATGACAAAAAAGCATACTTTTCTGCCTATGGCATTACGCCCAATGTCGATGATCCCGTATCAATGGCGCTCAAGGGTTTGATTGATGCAACGCTAGAACAAGAAGCCAAAATCAAGCTGCTCGAAGCACAAGTAGCGAAACTTAGCGGTACCGCGGTACTGAGTGACAGCGAACCATCAAAATCAAATACTGGCCTAGAGACCAAACACGACCTCGATACCATTAAGAAGTGGTTAAAAGAGTAAGGCCAATTTAATGCAAGGTGCGCGGATTATTTTTACCCGTATCTGAAGCCGCATCAATTAACTGGTCTAAATCAACATCATCCTCATCGTCGTTTGGCATACCAAAGGTAATTGCGTCAACGCCTTCTGGATGGCGATTCTGAATCTCTTCTTCGGTGGCAGAGCGGATGTCGGTTACTTGTAAAGTAAAACGCAGTGCCATACCGGCAAGGGGATGATTGCCATCGAGTACGACCTGGCTATCTGCGACATCCGTAACGGTATAGATTAAAGGCTGTAAATCATCGTCGTCTTCCGCATCATCGTCACTGGCGACGATTTCACCTTGCTCATCTAAGGCCTCGGGTATCCCTTCGAACTGCATGCCGATTTCTATTGGCTCCGGAAAGCGCGCACGGGGCTCAATTTTTAATAATTCGGGGTCGTATTCACCGAATGCATCGCCAGGCTCGAGCTGCACTGTAGTTTCAAAACCCAGCTCATGGCCATCCAATAGCGCTTCTATTTTTGGAAAAGTACCATCGTAACCACCGTGGAGGTATACCATCGGGGAATCAGGCTCTTCGATGAGGTTGTTTTGCGCATCGGTTAATTTATAGCGAAGCGACACGACGGTATTTTTTTCGATCTTCATGCGCGTTGGTTGAAAAGCCTATGGTCAGATTAATTGTGAACTGCAGATGAAACCATTTTACTTGAGCACGCCCTACGAGCCACCAACACCACCTTACCCCTTACCCATTAAGGCCCCTTGGGCGCTATTGGGTGGGATTAGTCCTGCGCAGTTTATGCAGCAGTACTGGCATAAAAAGCCCTTATTGGTACGCGGTGCCATCCCCGCATTTGCGCTTGCGAAAGCGGCTGGCGAGCCACTCGAAAGCCCGATTTCTGCAGCTGATTTAGCAATTCTGGCAGGCAATCCCGATAGTGAATCCCGTCTGATTCAAAGCAAGCCCTGGAAAATGGCTCACGGCCCCTTTTCCAAGAAATCAATTCCAGCGATCAGCCAAGCAAATTGGACGCTATTACTGCAGGGCGCAGATACCCTCCACCCAGCAGCTAAAACCGTGTTGTCTTGGTTTCGATTTATTCCCGATGTTCGACTCGACGACCTGATGATTAGCATAGCTGGTCCCGGTGGTGGCGTTGGCCCGCATGTGGATTCCTACGATGTATTTTTGATTCAGATGTCAGGCCGTCGGCACTGGAAAATTTCAACGCAAGATGACTTAAGCCTAAAGCCCAATTTACCGCTCAAGATTTTGGCGCAGTTTGAGCCAAGCCAAGACTGGGTTTTAGATCCAGGCGATATGCTCTATTTACCGCCACATGTGGCGCACGAAGGTATCTCACTGGATGCGGGCTGCCAAACCTGGTCTGTTGGATTTCGGGCGGCCTCCTACCGCGAATTACTCCAAGAGGGTTTGTGGCGCTTAGCAGAATCATTGGATACTCTACCGGCTCTCGATAGGCGTTACCAAGATCCCCAGCAAACTGCAACCGATCAACCAGACACCTTGCCGCCAGAGCTGCTTAAACAGTTACGCACCCACTTGAAGAGTCTGAAGCTTGGCTCCGTCGACACCATGTTGCCAGGGATTGCATCGTACTTGAGTGAGCCTAAGCCGCATGCCTTTTTTAGTTGCCCGGATCAGCCGCTATCCGCCAAGGCATTTGCGCATTCCCTAAAGAAAAACCCTCTCCACTTGCACCCGCAAACACGGCTCATGCGGCTAGGTAACACTGTCTTTTGCAACGGCGAAAATCAAACGGGCGGCGAATCTTTGGCAGTAAT
>CANGWV010000119.1 GCA_947457875.1 Burkholderiaceae bacterium | reverse complement strand
CTTGATCAAACTTCGCATCCGCATCGGAATGCAAGGTGCGCCAATATTGGACTGCGTGACGCAAAATCTCTCCGCTGGGAGCGTAAGGGCGACCCTGAATGTAATCGATGGTGGTCTCATCCACTGCAACCAGGCCAGCGCGTGCGCCTGCTTCAATGGCCATATTACAGATGGTCATGCGGCCTTCCATCGATAAATTTCGAATGGCTTCGCCCGCAAACTCGATGGTGTAGCCAGTGCCACCGGCTGTACCTATTTTTCCGATGACCGCTAATACGATGTCTTTTGCCGTCGAGCCGGGCTGTAAACGTCCCTCGACTCGAACCAGCATATTCTTGCTCTTCTTCATCAGCAAGGTTTGGGTCGCCAGCACGTGCTCTACTTCCGAGGTGCCGATTCCAAACGCCAATGCACCAAAGGCGCCGTGCGTACTGGTATGCGAATCACCACAGACAACAGTCATGCCAGGCAATGTGGCACCCTGCTCTGGCCCAATGACGTGAACAATGCCCTGCCGTAAATCATTCATTTTGAACTGCGTAATGCCGAAGGAGGCGCAATTCTGATCGAGGGTATCCACTTGAAGTTTAGAGACAGGATCCGTAATCCCCTCGGATCGATCCGTTGTAGGCACGTTATGGTCAGAGACAGCTAGGTTGGCAGAAATTCGCCATACGGGACGCTTTGCCAAACTTAAGCCTTCAAAAGCCTGTGGACTGGTTACTTCGTGCAACAAGTGACGGTCAATATAGAGGGTTGCCGTGCCGTCCTCTTCAGCACAAACCACGTGCTCATCCCATAACTTATCGTATAGCGTGCGTGACATACCCGTCCTTATAAACCTTACTTACGCCCTGACATCGGTGGAACCTTGCGCTCTGTTTCTCCGACAAATAACTGCCGTGGACGACCGATTTTGTACTCGGAATCAGTAATCATTTCTTCCCACTGCGCTATCCAGCCGACCGTTCTCGCCAAAGCAAAAACACAGGTGAACATGTCTGTCGGAATGCCCAGTGCGCGCTGCACGATGCCAGAATAAAAATCCACGTTCGGATACAGCTTGCGACTCACAAAGTACTCGTCTTCTAGCGCAATCTTTTCTAAAGTCATTGCCAACTTAAAGAGCGGATCATTTTCTAGCCCTAATTCATTGAGGACTTCATAGCAGGTTTCACGCATCAGCTTTGCGCGTGGATCAAAGTTTTTATAAACCCGATGTCCAAAGCCCATTAAACGGACATTAGAGTTTTTATCTTTTACTTGGGCGATAAATTCACCGACTTTTTCAACGCCGCCATTGGCCTGAATTTCCGTCAGCATCTGCAAGCAGGCCTCATTCGCGCCACCATGCGCGGGGCCCCACAAGCAAGCAATACCGGCCGAGATCGCAGCAAACGGATTGGTGCCAGAAGACCCGCACAAACGCACCGTAGAGGTCGATGCATTTTGTTCATGGTCGGCATGCAGAATAAAAATACGATCCAAGGCGCGGACCAATACTGGATTCACTTTGTAAGGCTCGCATGGCGTAGCAAACATCATGCGCATGAAATTGGCGGTGTAGGAAAGCGAGTTATCGGGATAGATAAATGGCTGGCCAACGGAATACTTGTATGACATCGCCACCAAAGTCGGCATTTTTGCAATCAAACGCATTTGTGCAATTTCGCGGGCCTTCGGATCGCTGTAGTCAATCTCATTGTGATAGAACGCCGCCATGGCACCCACTAGACCAGTCAAGACTGCCATGGGGTGCGCATCACGCCGAAAGCCGCGTAAGAAAAACTGCATCTGCTCGTGCACCATGGTGTGGTGCATGATGATGTCTTGAAATTCTGCATTCTCTTTTTCGTTTGGCAAATGGCCATTAAGCAAGAGGTAGCACACTTCTAAAAAATCACAATTGCCTGCCAAATCTTGAATGGGGTAACCGCGGTAGAGTAACTCGCCTTTGTCACCATCAATAAAAGTGATCTTGGAATTACACGATGCCGTAGACAAAAAGCCAGGATCGTAGGTAAATTTGCCGGTCTGGCCGTAGAGCTTACGAATATCAATGACATCAGGGCCCACTGTGCCTTGGTAAATTGGCAAATCGATATCGGGGGTACCGTCAGAGAACGATAACTTTGCCTTGATGTTTGATTCAATCATGTCTGATCCCACTGTTCGTTAAATAAGTGCAATGCAAATTATTGCATCCCTGCTACTGCTTCTCCCGCAAACAACCTAATACAGCCAAAAAGGTGGGGGTACTGCACACATCACCCAATGCAACTACAGAATCTACTCGCCCAATCAGTAGGTCCATTAAATCGTTGTCACTCAAAGCCAGCAACTGGGTTAAGACTTCACCCTGCTCCTCCGTCAATGTATCCGCATAGCGCCTGAAAAACCGCTCCAAAATCAGATCGTTTTCCAGTAAACCCCGGCGCGCATCGCTTTTTAAACGATACAAAGCCGCCGCACTAATGGTCATACCGCCCTACGAACCATCAACTCTTTGATTTTGCCAATGGCTTTGGTTGGGTTCAAGTGCTTAGGACAAACATCAACGCAATTCATGATGGTATGGCAGCGGAATAAACGGTAGGGATCCTCTAAATTATCGAGGCGAGCAGCCGTATCTTCATCACGGCTGTCTGCAATAAAGCGGTAGGCTTGCAGCAAACCGGCTGGCCCGACAAACTTGTCTGGATTCCACCAAAACGAAGGGCAGGAGGTAGAGCAGGAAGCACACAAGATGCACTCATACAGACCATCCAACTCTTCGCGCTCTTCTGGACTCTGCAAACGCTCTTTTTCCGGTGGACGGGTGGAGTTCACTAAATACGGCTTGATGGACAAGTACTGTTTGAAAAACAAGGTCATGTCGACAATCAAATCACGCACAACCGGCAAGCCGGGCAGTGGGCGCAGGGTAATGACCCTAGGCAAGGTCAGCATATTGGTCAAACAAGCCAGTCCATTTTTGCCATTGATGTTCATGGCATCCGAGCCACAAACGCCCTCGCGACAGGAACGGCGATACGTAATGGTCTCATCCTGCTTCTTCAATGAAATCAGCGCGTCCAGCAGCATACGTTCGCCTGTCAATTCAAGCTCGTAACGCTCCATGCGCGGAGCGGCATCCACCTCAGGATCGTAGCGATAAATTTCAAATATGCGGGTATCACTCATGGTTTATCTCGTTTT
>CANGWV010000118.1 GCA_947457875.1 Burkholderiaceae bacterium | reverse complement strand
TCATCTGCCAAGCCACTGTTCCTGTGCTTCCGGGTGATTCGGCGGCGAAATTGGCTGCACGGGTTTTGCAAATGGAGCATCAAATCTACCCGCGGGCCGTAAAATGGTTCCTTGACGATCGATTGCGAATAGAAGGAAATCAAGTGAAGGTGCAGCCCCCCGAGTCGCAATGGTTTGTATATGAATAAGGCAAGACCCGAGCGCGGCGCAAAGCCGTCTCGCAGTAGAGTATCCGATCGATCCCCATCCTCTGGCGCTAGGACGCAAAGCCGTCCCCAGCGACGAGGTCCAGAGGCTGCTCCCGTGAGCGGACAGAAGAATTTCTCGCATGCCAAAGCGTTGCCCCAGCACGCTGCCCATTTAGAGCGTCTGCTTCCTGAGCTATTGAGTTTTGATCAGCCTTCGGATCGTGTTGTCAGTCGCTACTTTCGGGCCGAGCCTCAGCTCGGTAATCGCGATAGGGCCTTAATTGCTGAGAGTGCCTTTGCTATCTTGCGCCGTAAAAATGAGATGTCGCAGTTTGCTTCGAGTGGGAGTGGAACCCAAGCGAGACGCCTTGCTCTCCTTGGCATGATGTCGGCATTGTCTGAGGGCGGCCTTGGCTCTGCCAATCGCCCAGAGAGCGCACTCGCTGACTTGGCTCACGTGATTCAGCCCAGTGAATATGACTGGCTCAAACGCTACTCTGAATTAGATCGCGATACCTTAGCGCCGATGGTGCGCAACAACTTGCCTGAATGGCTTTGGAATGCATTTGAGTCAGCGCCCGGCGAGGCCCAGCGCCAAGAACTTGCCATCGCCCTCATGCGCCCAGCACTCCTGGATTTGCGCGTGAATACCATTAAGGCCAATCGCGATACCCTACTCGAAGAAATGAATGCCTTGGGTGGTCGCTATCAAGCAGTAGCAACGCCGTTTTCGCCCGACGGTATTCGAATTATGGGTAAGCCTGCATTGCAGAATTCCAGCTGGTTTAAGGAAGGCTTATTTGAGGTGCAAGATGAGGGCAGTCAATTGCTTTGCCATTTATTGGGCCCCAAGCGCGGCGAGATGGTGGTTGATTTTTGTGCGGGCGCTGGTGGCAAGACCTTGGCCTTAGGCGCCTTAATGCGATCTACTGGACGCCTTTATGCCTTTGATACTTCGGAGCGTAGACTGGCTAATTTAAAGCCACGCCAAGCCCGTAGCGGTCTCTCGAATGTGCATCCCGTGTGGATAGATAGTGAAAATGATTCCAAGGTGAAACGTTTGGCTGGGAAAATTGATCGCGTTTTAGTAGACGCCCCTTGCAGTGGTATTGGCACCTTGCGCCGTAACCCTGATCTGAAATGGCGTCAAACGCCTGCTGCGGTTGCCGAGCTCAATGCAAAGCAAGCCAGTATTTTGGCTTCAGCCAGCCGTCTCCTGAAACCCGGCGGTCGTTTGGTCTATGCAACGTGCAGCTTATTGCCCCAAGAAAATCAGGCCATTGCCTTGCAGTTCTTAGAAAAACACCCTGAGTTTGAGCTAATTCCTGCTGCTGAAGTACTGAAAGACCACTTTTTGGATGGGGTGCAGCCGATCGGGACGAGTCCGGATAACCCCTGGTGGCAGCTATGGCCCCATTTACATGGAACTGATGGTTTCTTCGGGGCAGTTTTTAGGCGAAAAGCTTAAAATAGTGAGTTACTGATTCCGTTTAGGGGATGCTTTGAACTCTAGTTTTGATTTAACTGCCTTGCACGATGGTTTTATCCAGTGGTTAGCCCACGGCTACCTGGATTGGGCTTGGTGGCAAATTGTGCTGTTTACCTTAGCGCTCACGCACATCACGATTGCTGGAGTCACTATTTTTCTGCACCGTTGCCAAGCGCACCGTGCGCTCGATTTGCATCCGATTGCTTCGCACTTCTTCCGCTTCTGGCTCTGGCTCACGACTGGCATGGTCACCAAAGAGTGGGCCGCCGTTCACCGTAAGCACCATGCTAAATGCGAAACCATTGATGATCCCCATAGCCCTCAGGTACTGGGAATAAATACTGTTTTATCTCGCGGTGCTGAGCTCTATAAATCCGAAGCCAATAATCCAGAGACCCTGCAGAAGTTTGGCCACGGCACACCCGATGATTGGCTCGAGCGCAACATCTACTCGAAATTCTCATGGCAAGGGGTTGCGCTGATGATGATCATCGATCTGTTTTTGTTTGGTGCGATTGGCGCAACGGTATGGGCAGTCCAAATGCTGTGGATACCGATCACTGCTGCCGGCGTAATTAATGGCATTGGCCACTTCTGGGGTTATCGCAACTTCAACAATGAAGATGCTTCCCGCAATATCGTACCGTGGGGCATTTTGATTGGCGGCGAGGAGTTACACAACAACCACCATACCTATGCCACTAGCGCAAAGCTATCGAACAAGTGGTACGAGTTTGATATCGGCTGGTTCTATATTCAAATGATGAGCGCAGTGGGTTTGGCTACAGTAAAGAAGGTGCCACCCAAGCCGGTGTTATCCGAGGTGCGCCCCGCAGATCAAGACACACTCGAGGCGGTTATTGCTAATCGCTATGAAGTGATGGCGCGCTACAGTAAATCCTTAAAGAAGTTCTTCACCAGTGAAGTTCAGCACATGCAAGAGCTTGCTGCCCATTTGAATGATGCACGCACTTGGCTCTGTAAGGATGAGGCCCAACTAACGACCACCGAAAAGCAGAAGCTGGAAGAGTTAATTCAGCAAAACGCACAACTGCGGAAGATGATTGAAATGCGCCGTGATTTACAGGCCCTGTGGAGCCGTTCTAATGCTACCGGCGAGCAACTCTTAGGCCAGCTTCGCACGTGGTGTCAGCAGGCCGAGGAGAGTGGCGTATCGAACTTACGTGACTTCTCGATCCGGCTGCGTCGTTACAGTTAGTCATCCGCATAAACGAGGTAATAAAAAAACCCGCACTCAGCGGGTTTTTTATTGAGAGGAAGTTGAAATTTACTTCAGCTTGGTCTCTTTGTACGAAACATGCTTGCGAACGGTAGGATCGAATTTCATGATCTCTAACTTCTCAGGCTTGGTACGCTTGTTTTTGGTGGTTGTGTAGAAGTGACCAGTACCTGCTGATGACTCTAACTTAATCTTTTCTCTGCCGCCCTTAGCCATTTCAATATTCCTTTAGATTTGGCCGCGTGCGCGCAAGTCAACTAAAACGGCATCGATGCCATTCTTG
>CANGWV010000117.1 GCA_947457875.1 Burkholderiaceae bacterium | reverse complement strand
CTTAAAAAGTATTGCTCGGGATTGAATTTTTTCTGACGGCGTGGATTGCCGAGTAATTCCCCCTCAGCAATACACACCCGTGCTTCATGGGCATTGAAATCATCGCGGTGCATAAACTGCACTGCATGGGTTGCTACTACTGGTATCGCCAGGGTACTGGCAAGCTGGCAGGCCAACTGCAGGTGTTGTTCGTCCTGTGGATGCCCAGCACGCTGCACCTCAATAAAGTAAGCACCCGGAAAGAGGGTTTTCCAGCGCTCGGCAGCCGCTTTGGCCTGCTCTTCCTGGCCGGCCAATAGTGCGGCGCCCACATCGCCTAAATGCGCGCCCGATAGGGCAATTAATCCATAAGATAAAGTGCGGCCAACGGCCTGGTCTTCTTTTTTTGCAGCCGGCTCACTAAACCACCGAGGGTCGACTTCAGCGCGTCCACGCGATTGGTTATCGAGCGATGCCCGGCTAAGTAACTGGCATAAGTTTAGGTAGCCCGAATGGTTTTGCACTAACAGCAACAAGCGGTGGGGCTGGTCAGGGTCTTGCAAATTGGAAAGCCAGACATCGGCTCCGGCAATTGGTTTCACTCCACCTTCACGGGCAGCCATGTAAAACTTAACTAGGCCAAATAGATTACTCAGGTCGGTGATGGCTAAGGCGCCCATGCCATCGTTGCTTGCTGCAGCGACCGCATCATCAATGCGCACCACTCCATCCGTAATTGAAAACTCGGAATGAACGCGCAGATGAACAAAACGGGGTACGGCCATGAGATGATTTTAGCTGTGTCCAGCTTAAAACCACCCCATCCCCGCTACCGTGGGCGCTTTGCGCCCTCGCCAACCGGGCCTTTGCATGCCGGCTCACTGGCCAGTGCCCTTGGAAGCTGGCTGGATGCCCGCGCTAATCAAGGCACCTGGCTAGTTCGCATCGAGGATTTGGATGTGCCGCGCTGCATTACTGGCATGGATCAGCACATTTTGGCTCAGTTACAGGCCTGTGGGCTTATCTGGGACGAGGAAGTGATTTGGCAATCCAATCAGCTCAAAGCCTACCAAAGCGCCTTAGAAATGCTTTATAGCGATCGGCAAATTTACCCCTGTACTTGCTCGCGCCAGCAGATTACCAGCTTACTCAGCGCGCAAGGCAAGCTACGCGCCCGAAATCAAGAGCAGGTTTACCCTGGCACCTGCCGTAATGGTCATGTTTGGCAGGCGCGGCTTCCTAGCAGTTCAGCATTGGCTTGGCGCCTTGCCCTCAAACCTGATCAAGAGATTCATTTTGCCGATGCCGAGTTCGGGCCGCAAAAGCAAGACCTCAATGGGGATGTCGGGGATTTTGTGCTGCGCAGGGCCGATGGTATCGTCGCCTATCAACTTGCAGTCGTGGTGGATGATGCCCAGCAAGGCATCACGCACATTGTGCGAGGCGCTGATCTGCTCAGTAATACTGCGCGGCAGATTTACCTGCAAAGCGTTTTGGGTTACCCAACGCCTCAATACCGCCACTTGCCACTGGTTTTAGATCCACATGGGGAGAAGTTAAGTAAACAAACCCAAGCTACTCAAATCAACACTGCAAATAATGCAGCGGTTTTAGAGGCGCTGCAGGCAGCTGCGCTTCACTTAGGCTTAAGCGAAATGGGTGATGGGCAAGACCAAACGATTGCAGAATGGTTGTTACGAGCCACGCATGCTTGGACCGATCGGACCAAGCAGCTCGGCCGTACTCAAAACTAACCGGTCTTTTTTTTCATGCCGCCAAGTAAAGCGCCAACCGGCGATTTTGCTGGGGTGATGCCTGCTTTTTTAATCGGGTTAGTAATTGGCTGATCGGGATTGCGATCATCCAGACTTGCTTTGGGCGCTGCTTGTGCGCCCCCCGCTGGAGCTGCGCCAGCTTGATAGGGTTTATAGAAAAAGGGATCTGCCGTTTTACCGCTCTTAAGCTCGGGCAGCGGCATCACTTGCAATTTGCGCTTCATCAATTTTTCGATGTCGTCTAACAAGCGCTTTTCACCGTCGTCTACTAAGGCAATGGCATCTCCAGTACTACCTGCACGTCCTGTGCGACCAATACGATGAATGAAGTCCTCGGCGTTGTACGGCAACTCATGGTTAATCACGCAAGGCATCGCTGGAATATCCAAACCGCGCGCTGCAACATCGGTTGCAACTAAGGCTTCTATTGCGCCTGACTTAAATGCATCCAAGGTCAGGGTGCGCTCGCCCTGACTCTTGTCACCATGGATTGATCCCGCCTTAATGCCATCGTGCTCGAGCGCGCGTGAGAGTTTGGCGCAACCTAAACGGCTATTAGTAAAGATGATGCACTGACGCGATAAACCCTGGCGCGTACGCGCCTCCAAGATGGTGGTAATGGCGCGCTGCTTATCTGCTGCAGAGACCATGTGCACCACTTGACTAACGGTATCAGCGGCGGCATTTTGGCGCGCAACTTCAACCGTAACCGGATTGCGTAAATAACTCTGCGCTAATTTTTTAATCTCAGGAGAAAAGGTAGCTGAGAAAAGCAGGGTTTGGCGCTGCGCTGGTATCAAATTAATGATGCGCTGCAGGTCAGGCAAAAATCCCATATCGAGCATGCGATCGGCTTCGTCCAATACCAAAATCTCGACTTGCGACAGGTTCGCTGTTTTAGAGCCAAGATGATCCAGCAAACGCCCTGGTGTAGCAATCAGTATCTCAATGCCGCTGCGCAGCTGAGCCACTTGGGGCTGCATATCCACACCACCAAACACAACGGTCGAGCGCAGATCGGTGTGCCGAGAATAGTTGGCTGCGTTTTCTGCAACCTGCACGGCGAGTTCACGGGTAGGCGTTAAGACTAGGGCACGAATCGGATGGCGTGCTGGCGACGCGCTGCTGCTCGAACCGGGGAGTAACTTTTGAATAATGGGTAGAACAAAAGCGGCAGTCTTACCAGTGCCGGTTTGCGCCGCGCCCATTAAGTCCTTGCCAGCCAGAACATGCGGAATGGCTTGCGCTTGAATTGGGGTTGGGGTGTTGTAGCCTTGTTCGCCGATTGCCTTTTGAACGCGTGGGTCAAGGCCAAAATCGGCGAAGGTAATGCTAACTGGCGAGTCGGAAGACTCTGCGGGTGTGTTTGTATCTACAGTGGTATTGGTCAAGGTAACTTAAATAATGGCCGCGATCCCAGCCTTAGCAGTGCTGGCATCTTCGGAAGACTTCACGCCGGAAACGCCGACTGCGCCGATGGTAAATCCATTTACATCGATAT
>CANGWV010000116.1 GCA_947457875.1 Burkholderiaceae bacterium | reverse complement strand
ATTTGAAGAGGACAGCACCATGGAAGCCGCCGTTATTTCAGGCATCGCCTTTGCCCGCGATGAAGCCAAAATTACCGTACTCAGCGTACCGGATCGCCCAGGTATTGCATACCAAATTCTGGGTCCGATAGCCGACGCCAATATTGACGTTGACATGATTATTCAGAATCAGTCGGTGGATGGTAAAACGGACTTTACCTTTACGGTGCCCAGAGCCGATTACCAAAAGGCCATGGATCTGCTCAAAAATACGGTGCAGACCCACATTGAAGCTAAGGAAATCGCCGGCGACCCTAAAGTATCGAAGGTGTCGGTCGTTGGTGTCGGTATGCGTTCGCACGTTGGCGTAGCCAGCAAGATGTTCCGCACCTTATCGGAAGAGGGCATCAATATTCTGATGATTTCGACGAGCGAGATCAAGATTTCAGTCGTGATTGATGAAAAATACATGGAGTTAGCGGTACGTGCCCTGCATAAGGCATTTGAACTCGATCAAAAGTAAGAAAATCCCATAGAAACGGTGCATCCGTTAAACTGTGGGCTGTTTTGAAATACGGAGACGTGGCCGAGCTGGTCGAAGGCACTCCCCTGCTAAGGGAGCATCGGGGCTAAAACTCTGATCGGAGGTTCGAATCCTCTCGTCTCCGCCAGATTTTGCATATGAGCCCCTGTATTGGGGCTCTTTGTTTTTCTTGGTATCAATCGATTAACCGTGACCGAACTAATCACTAAAAGCAGAATCCTGATCGTGAATCCATTCATAACCAACCGCCTTGCTGTCATGCTTGCTTTAGCTGGGCTAGGGATCGGCTGCCTATTGGTGATCTGGCCTTTCTTAACTTCCTTGGCTTGGGCTGTTATTTTGGTAACGAGTACTTGGGGTATTTTCAAGCGCCTCGATCGCTGGTTCGGTAACCGCCGTTTGCTAACTGCGACGGTAATGACTTTGCTTGTAACCGTTGTGTTGTTGGGCCCGATTTCCGCGGTTGCGCTCGCACTCTCCGATAACATCATCGATCTCAGCGCTAACATCATTGCCAGCTTTCAGGACGGCTTACCTGAGGAAGTATTGCAGTGGCCACACTACGTTCCCGTATTTGGTAGCGCCATTGAAAATTACCTACAGCAATTTGTTCACGATAAAGCGCGACTCAAGGTCGAGTTGCAAACCTTAGCAGCACCGTTGCAAGCATTTGCATTGGCGAGCGGCCGCGTTGCTTTGCAGGGCGTTCTTGATATGGCGCTGTCGGTATTCCTGACTTTCTTTTTCTTTTTGCACGGCAGTAGCCTATCCAGCAAACTCTCCGTCATTGCGCGGCGCCTAAGCGGCGAACGGGGTGAAGGTTTAATTGCCGTTGCTGGCGAAACCGTACATGGCGTCATTTATGGCGTATTAGGTACTGCATTGGCTCAAGGGGTTCTTGCAGCCATTGGATTTGCAATAGCGGGCATACCATCCTCCATATTGCTCGGCTTGATTACTTTTTTTCTGTCGGTCGTTCCGGTTGGTCCTCCCCTGGTTTGGGGCGGCGCGGCATTCTGGCTGTTTCAGCAGAACGAAACGGGCTGGGCTATTTTTGTTTTGGCTTGGGGATTCTTATTGGTGAGTACGGTTGACAACATCATCAAGCCCTTCATTATTAGTAGAGGTTCTAACTTACCGTTTGTAGTGGTGTTTCTGGGCGTGCTGGGCGGAGTAATTGCATTCGGAGTGATCGGCGCATTCTTAGGGCCCGTTTTGCTTGCGGTCACATACCACCTCATTCTGGAGTGGACCGCAGACACAAACAAATAAATTGGCAGTATTGCCTATTTATTTGTTGTTAGTACACGTCGTAAAAAATGCCCGATATCAATCACCTCAATCGGGTGTAAAGAATGCTCCATTGGATAGCTTTTCCACTGCACTTCATAGCCACTCGCCTGAAGTAGATCCCGCGAGCGTTCGCTGCGCTCTGGAACAATCACCGCATCCCAGTCGCCGTGCGCTAAAAAGATAGGCGTGTCTTGATTGGCTGGATTGCGCTCCTCCAGCAATGTTGATGCCAAAGGCAGATAGCCCGAGAGCGCCATAATGCCGGCCAGGCGGTGATTAAAACGCAGGCCAGTATGCAGCACCATGGCGCAGCCTTGGGAAAAGCCAGCCAACACAATGTGCTTGTATGCAATACCCCGGCTCGCTTCACGCTCTATCAGCGCACTAATGGCCTTCGCTGAATTCTGAATGCCGGTTGCATCTTCGCGGTCGCTATCGCTTCTGCCGATGATGTCGTACCAGGCAGGCATGACATAGCCGCCGTTGACCGTGACGGGCATGCTGGGGGCGCTGGGAAATACAAAGCGGATTCCGGGAAGGCCATTTAAATCCAATTGGGGGACGAGGGAGGCAAAGTCATTGCCGTCTGCGCCAAGGCCGTGAAGCCAAATAATGGCGGCAGTTGGATTATCGGAGGTCTGAATCTCAATGCAGGGCAGGTGTTCCATGGGCGCTTTGGCAAGAAAAGTGAAAACCGTATTTTAAGTCGAGTATGCTGATAGCAACTCAACTCACTGAATCGACCCCTTTTTATGACTATTTCCATGTACCAGGCCAGCGCGCCTCGCCTTATTAACAGCATGCGTAATTTATCCGCGATTTTGGATAAAACCCAAGCGTACATCGATGCCAAGAAAATTGACCCCGCAGCACTATTGCAATTTAGACTCTTTCCGGACATGCTCAATTTGACTCGGCAGATTCAGATTGCCAGTGATACTGCTAAGGGAGTTGTTGCCCGTTTAGCTGGAGTTGACATCCCGACGTATGAAGACAATGAAACCAGCGTAGCGGAACTGCAGGTACGCATTTCAAAAACCATTTCCTTCATCGAAGGCTTTACTCCTGCCCAGATTGACGGAACGGAAGATAAGGCCATCGTGACCAAGCGGGGCGATAAAGAAACCCATTACACCGGCATACAGTTTTTACTGGGCCATGCCATTCCCAATGTGTACTTTCATGTATCGATTGCGTTTGCTATTTTGCGTCATAACGGCGTTGAGATTGGTAAACGGGATTACTTGGGCAAGCCATAAGCACACGTTCATGCAGTAATGCTTAAGCGCATTTACCGTTTTTTCTCTGGTCAGCATACTGCCGCCCTTGGTTTTGTGCGCAACGACGGCGGCAGACTGGCTGCAGGATTCCAGGGTGGAGCCGGGGATTGCGTGGTGAGGGCTATTGCCATCGCTGCTGAACGACCTTATCTTGAGGTCTATGAGGCCCTGCGCAATGCCAATGCACACTATGCTGAGCACCGCAGTACTCGCCTGGCTAAACAGATTGCAGTGCGGGGCTCAACTCCCCGCAATGGCAATCATCGCTCCGTCTTTCATGATTACATTTTGAGCTTAGGATTTGAATGGGTGCCAACGATGGCGGTGGGGCAGGGTTGCCAAGTGCATATGCGCACTACTGAAATCCCTACTGGCAGACTCATCGTGAAGGTATCCAAACACCTCAGCGCGGTCATTGATGGGGTAATTCACGATACGCATAATCCAGCACGCGGCGGCACGCGCTGCGTATAT
>CANGWV010000115.1 GCA_947457875.1 Burkholderiaceae bacterium | reverse complement strand
TAAATGATGGTCTTTAAGTATCTCAGGATATTTCTCGAAGAGCGGGCTTGATTCTGGCTCTTCAATATCCCCCTCTAGAGACATCAATCCATCACGCTTAATCTTTTGCAAAATCTCAAACATCAAACATAAGAGATCTAAGGATTTTTGCTTCACATTTTTGGCTGTCTTAAATGCACCCCCCAATGCTGAAAACATTTTCTTCAGATTGGTTGGGGTGTTGGCGGCAATCATCGTTCCTACGGCCGCGCCAACAATGGTTAAAACCTCCGTTGGTTGCCACAGAACCATAATATTTCCGCCATGGAGGGCATAACCCCCCAGGGCACAGGCCATCGCAATAATCCACCCGATTGGGATATTCATACTTCTATATGCTCAGTTTAGAGTTTTGAAAATAAGTTACTTTGCTGCAGTCTAGCAAACATTGCCTGGGCTGCGTTTAGTAAAGTTTGGGCTCTAGTATAAGACGCGGTTGCTGCTACCATGTCTGTATCCAATAGTGCCGACTGAGATGCCGCAAATTGGACCCCAAAGGCCGACATGGCGGTTTTGGCATTATCCACCTGAGCAGCCACACCACCGCTCCGCTGTACCGCCATGGTGAGCTGGTCAAATGAGGTGTTTAAGCCATCCGATACCTGTGTTGCTGTTTGAGTCGTTAGGCCTGTATTTTGGCCTTTTTCTTCCAAATAAGTCACAAATTTCTGAATATTGAGGTACATCTGGCTGTTTTGTGGTTGCTTTACATTGCCCCCCAATCCAAATGCATCATTAAATTTGACTCCCGATTCCACCATCACATTGGGCTCAATTTGAACCTGATTTACGGTATCACCGAAAATCGGGTTACCGGTACCGTCTTTGGCGGTCATTTGCTGCCCCATAGCAATCAGGATCTGCTCCGCCTGGACTTTTAAAGCCTTGAAATTGCTTGGATTTAGGGCGCCACTTTGCGACTGAACGAAGAGTTGCTTGATGCTGTTCATTTCATTGACTAGGCTATCCATCTGCGTCTGAGCATTGGCATGGGAACTGGCGACAAAATTTTGATTGGCCTTGAACATATCCAGACGGGAAATATCAAAATCCAAACGGACGCCCCGTGATACCGCATACGCATTGTCAGAAGCCTGCGCGTATTGCTTTCCAGTCGTTATCTTCTTATTCCAAGACATGGCCTCGGATAAGGCGTTATCCATGCCCTGAATGCCAGAATCCACTACTTGATTTGAACTAAATCGAACGGTCATTACTATCTCCTCAGTTCATGATCGATAAAAGGGTTGAAAACATTTGATTACCAGCCTGAAGCACCTTAGTAGATGCCGTGTAGAGCTGTTGGTATTTCAATAAATTGGCCGCCTCTTCATCCAAGTTCACCCCAGATACAGAATCCCGTTGAGCCTTTAAGTTTGCCAGCACAACGGTATCAGCCTTTTGACTGTTTTTCCAAATGGCAACTTGAACACCCACTTCATTCACCAGATTCGAGATTGAAGTTCCAAAAACGGCACTCATTTGCTGAGTGGCATTTGCCTTCTCGGAAGAAATTAGCGGAACATCATCGCCATTAACCTGCTTAAAATAGCTTGCAAAATTGGTAGGGGCTAAGGAGACAAAATTAGCAGCATTCAATCCATAATTCACCAAGGGATTGGACATACCGCTTACCTTGATCTTGCGGCCATTGAGTGTGTTAGCAATCGTCGCTTGTGAATCCTCAGCTTTTTCTAAGGTAATTGTCTTGCCACTCAGATTGGTTGCAATCGTGGCAGCAGTCTCGCTTGCCGAACCAGATACCAAAAAGGATATTCCCATTTGATCAAAGTTGATGGTTTGACTAGCAACTAAGCCAGAAATCGTAACCGTTTGACTTCCGCCGTTGCTGCTGCTTAAGGTCAGTTGGCCACTATTGTTGGTAAACGTGTAGGTTCCCGATTGCACATTATTTTGCACAGCCATATTGGAAATGGTTTGCGTAGCAAGGCCGCCAACAGGCAGGGTGGCTGCATTTTTGATTATGCTGCTTGAGCTAATTGCACTTAAGGCAGGACTAAAATTCTCTAGCTGCAGGGTGATGCCCAATTGATTAAAGTCAACTGTCTGCAGGCCGCCTGAAACACTAACAGCGAGCGTAACTTTTTGACTCTTACCAAAAGCATCCGATATCTTGAGTTGATTTGTTTCCTCTTGAGTCAGGGTGTAATCACCTGCCAAGGTACTTGAACTTGCTGTTATTGAACTAATGCTTGTATAGGTGCCAACTCGATTTCCAACCTTTACAGCGCTATCGGAAGCGATGGCATTACCTAAGCTGCTATACAAATCCAATAAATCATTTTCATTGGCAATCGTCGGTAACTGCCCTGTCAAGTCATTTGAGGCTAAGCTGGAATACGTTTTATCGGCAACCTTGAATCCGAATATGGCCAAGTTGGTAGCTGTACCTGATGATGTTTGTGCAGCGCTATTGGCAACCTTCACGAGGCCCATGGCAATCGTATCTAGGCGTTTTTGCACCGTAGGTACAAAGTTGTTGCTGAGCTCCAGTAAAGCGCCGGCCTGTCCACCATCCAAACTTTGCACGGTAGTCAACACACCACTATTAGGTCCATTCTGTAAATTGAATGTTAAGGCAACGTGTTTTTGATCTGCATTGATCGAGACCTTATTGGCAATCGCCCGTTCTACGAGAGGCATGCCGGACACCAGCTGGGTGGCAGTACCATCCGCATTAATTAAACTTTGTCCGCCAACTAACTTTTGCAATTGACTTAACAATCGGTCACGCTCATCAAGCAAATCTGCCGATGGCGCACTGACTCCTGGACTATTTCCGTTGACGATTTTTTGATTAACACCCGCCAATGCTGGCAAGATGGTATTTACTTGAGAGATGGTGTCGGTCAATGCACTGCGCGCATCGCTTTGAATCTGATTTACCAACGTACTCATACCAATCATGCGCTGCTCTACTTCTTTTGCAGTGCCAGTAATTGCCCCAGCCATTGCCTTATTTGTTGGGTCTGCAGCATACGCACCCATTGCATTAAAGAATCTACTAATGGCCGTATTTAAGCCAGTTGATTTATCGGCAACGAGACTATCAATCGAGTTCGTGTACTGAACTAAGGTATCGGAGTAACTTGATTTTGACTGCTGTGTTAAAAGCTGCGAGCCAATTAAAGAAGAATAGTGGCGTGTGAAACCCTCTACGGCAAAACTCGAACCATTGAGCATCAAGGAATTGGGTGCCAATGAATCCATAATGACATTGGCATTTCGACGTGAATACCCCTCAACGGTAGTGCCGGCGACGTTTTGCGAAGTTGTCAATATCCCGGCTTGAGCAATATTCAAGCCAGCCATTGCTGAATCGGTTATGGAATAGATTCCCATATTGAGCCTTTACTTATTGAGGTGCGCCAAGGAAGCCATTTGGCCTCTGCAAGGACTTGAGTGTTTCGGCCGCTACTGCGGTTTCTCTTAGGGCATTTAGTTCTTTAACGGCTATTTCGCCATTTCCGATTAGTTTTCCGGCATTGGCCTGCTGAATCAGCTGCTCCGCCATTTTTGTACCAAAACCCATCCCTTT
>CANGWV010000114.1 GCA_947457875.1 Burkholderiaceae bacterium | reverse complement strand
TCCAGAATATGCAGGATCTGCTCTTTGGGCATGCCCTCTAGGGTCAGCAAATGAGTGAGCTCACCCGCTGCATTGATCTGATTAGTTTGAATACTCATGCTCGTTCCTCCAGAACAAAGCGAAATGTGTATTGATCACCTTTTGCATCTGAACTATGCTTTTCTAATGCGAGTATTTGGTGGTCTGGCACGCTCACATGTTCAGCCACAAAGTCCGCTGTTATCGGCAACTCGCGCTTACCGCGATCCGCCAAAACCATCAGCTCGACACTGGCTGGGCGGCCAAAATCAAATAATTCATTTAAGGCGGCGCGTACCGTTCTGCCGGTCAGCAGTACATCGTCAATCAGCATGATGTGTGCACCCGCTACCTCAAACGGAAGATGGGTGGCCATAGAGTCTGCTGAGCGCATTGCAGCCAAACCCTTTTCGGCATAGTCATCCCGATGAAAGGCGACATTGATCACGCCGTAGCTTGGGAGACCCAAATCGCGTGCTAAGCGCTCCGCAATCCAAGCGCCGCCAATAGCAAGCCCCGCAATCTCGATTGGTTTTGCCGGATTGGCTTTAAGCACCTTCATTTGCAGATGCTCAAGCAGCTTTTTGTACAGTAACTCAGCATCCATCTTTTTTTCCTGATTCAGTCGGGTCGAGCAAACACCTTGGTGTTGTGTAATATTTTATTGCCCCCGGACAGGAATGGGGCTTTTTTATACCAAACCCAGGTACCGGAAAGCTAAAAGGGCTACGATTCTAGTTTTAGGTGCCTATTTCCCACTTTTTACGCCAGAGCCAAGACTAAGGCTCGCCCCGCTCCAAAAAATACTGCTCCAGAATCAATCTAGCCGATTCGGAATCGATGCTAGCGACCTTATTGCCTCGGTCCGCGCCCTTAAACCGGGGGTCGTTTTCAAGCACGGCTGATGTATAGCGCTCGTCTACCCAAGCAACAGGCAAGCCAAAACGCCCGTGGAGCTGATTGCCAAAACGCCGAGCTTTTGCCGTCATGGCATGTTCGGCACCATCGGGATGGCAGGGTAGGCCCACTACTAATTGATCGGGGGCCCATTCTTTTATTTGAGCAGCGATCAGGGCAAAACGGGCATCATCCTGGTCGACAGTAATAGGGGTCAATGCCTGACTCGAGCCGGTAATCGAATTGCCCACCGCCAAACCAATCCGGCGAGTACCAAAGTCAAATGCAAGGGCAGTAATAGCCTTCGCCCCCATCATCCAGTCAGCCTCGTATTGCTTTGCGACCGGATCGTGGTCAGACTAGTGGCTGCTTTACGCATGCCCCACTTGCCCCGATAGATCAGCAGGATCAAAACCCAAGGCCTGCATAGCGCGCTGGTAGCGCTGCGCTGCTGGTGTATTAAAGATGATCTCGGCCATTTGCGCGCGACTGAGCTCGGCATTAATCCAGCCATTGAGGGCAATTTCTTCTTCAAGCTGGCCAGCGCCCCAACCCGCGTAACCGAGGGTCATGATGAAACGTTTTGGGCCATTGCCTTTAGCGACGGCTTCAAGTACATCTTTCGATGTAGTCATGGTGAGGCCGCCCGGCACAGTCAAGGATGAGCTGTAGCTTGTAGCTGTATTAGTTGAAGGATCAATACTGGCATTTGCATCTACAGCGCTGAAGTGTGGAGGTTCATGCAACACAAAGCCGCGCTCGGTTTGTACTGGGCCACCAAAATAGACAGCTTGATCGGCAAACGGTGTGATCTCTAGCTTGAGTTCAATTTTATCGAGCAAGGTGGATAAATTGACATCGGTTGGGCGATTTACTACGAGACCCATAGCGCCTTTGGCATTGTGCTCAAAGAGGTAGACCACCGAACCCGCAAACTGCTCATCCAACATACCCGGCATGGCGAGTAAAAATTGATTAGTCAATTGCGCGCTAGGCTGCGGCATTGCGCCTGGAAAAGCCGAGGCCGAACCTGGGCCTTCTGCGTCTGCTGGACTCTTGCTACCGGAGGTTTTCTTGGGAGCGCTCATTTCATCTCATTTTACCGAAAATGCCCCTTTACCGGTAATCCAATATGCGGCCATCCCTACCAGCTCATGAATCAAGCGATTCCATTGATCACCACCCTCCACTAAGTCAAAGTGATGCCAGCTGGTTTGTTTGCTGGTTTGATAATCGACTGATAGTGGCACAATCAGCAAACCTTGTTGATTGGCAACTTGTACCGAGCGAAGCATATGACTTGCAGAGGTAATGAGTAACCAAGGCTGAACTAGAGTGCCTTCTTTTTCAGCTAAACCTTCGATGATTTTTTTGGAATAGCGCATGTTCTCATAGGTATTACGCGATTGGTTCTCGTAATAGCCGGGGTGACTACCGAGGCCCTGCTCTTGCAGTAACTGTTTAAAGGCATCGGCTTCAGAGGGCCTTTGCGGCAGTAAACGCCCTGAATATCCGCTAGCGATAAAGGGCAGCTCCGGATACTGGCGTAGCAACTGAAATGCTTTCGTTACACGCTCTGCTGAGGCCCTAATCATGACCTCACCGCGGTCTCGTGTAATAGGGCCGCCTTCAACTGCATTTCCTAATATCAAAATTCCGCCGACTTGACTCAATACTTCAGGCGTTAATGGCGTCTGCGGTACGGCATCCTCTAAGATGCGCATCGCAAATTGTGAAGTCGGGATATAGCCGATGAAGAATCCCAAACAGAGTGCAATGCCTAATGCTCGCCGCACGAGGTGATTCTTGCGCAGCAATAAAAATAGTAAGGCTAACGCAATCAAAATCATGAGCCAATTGAGGGACTCAATCAGGATGTGCGCTAGCTTAGATAAAACGAAAAAATACTGTCCATTTTGTTAATTTATTCTACGCATAATTAATGCGCTCAAAAGTAGTCTATGTTAATTAATGCCATACTCTGGATAAGACTGCTTATGGCGTTTTCTAGAAGCACCACGATAAGCCCATTATTCATAATGCGTCCACATTCTTAAAACGCGCACCGTTTTTTCTTTCCGAAAAACCTCATAAACTAAACGGTGTTGAATATTAATTCGGCGAGAATAAGCTCCCCTCAAATCACCAACTAACTTTTCATATGGGGGCGGATTTTGAAACGGATCTTTCTCTAAGATTTCTAATAAAGCCTGCACTTTCTCTCGCAGCCCAGCTGCTGAAAGTTTTTTAGCGTCCTTGAGGGCGAATTTGGAATAGGCTACATTCCATGTCACCACTTCAATACTCTTTTACTTTTAGTTAATGGCTCAGCCATCGACTCTTTAATCGACTCACGCATCCCCGGAATTGCTAATAGATATAGCGTTTCCTGAATTGCACTCCAATCCTCTTCTGAAACCAAAACGGCATTTTTCCTTTTACCCGATATCAGTACGGGTTTATGTGTTTCTGCTGTCTGATCAATTAAGCGATAGAGTCCGGCTCTAGCTTCACTTGCGGTTATGGTGGTCATAAAATCACTCCTTTCGATAATGGTACGTTAAAGCGTACGCTTTGTAAAGTACTGCTAATTGATTGAGTGCCGTATGTGCAAAAGTTATAGGATGCTCTACAAGCTCAGGATCAATATTCAGGGTTTTTAAACTGCTACTTTGCTTAAGTTTCACCCCAATTCGGATTAAGCCCTAAGATAGCGGCTATGGCCCTATCGAATACCCC
>CANGWV010000113.1 GCA_947457875.1 Burkholderiaceae bacterium | reverse complement strand
GATGATCCGCCTCTTTTTACAAT
The DNA here is from genome assembly GCA_947457875.1 of Burkholderiaceae bacterium. GTDB lineage: Bacteria > Pseudomonadota > Gammaproteobacteria > Burkholderiales > Burkholderiaceae > Polynucleobacter. The sequence goes on along the minus strand of CANGWV010000113.1, from coordinate 3,631 downwards.
AATTGATTTGGTGGAATGAAAGTCAAATTGCATAAACCAATCCTTTGATTAACGATGCGCTCAGAATAAATAATAATCTCTGGGCTTGCTAATCGTAACAAATTACCAGTACTTAACAAGTTTTACTCTGACACGTTTAGTACTCAAACCCAATTAATGTCAACGTAGATAGCATTACAAAGAAAGGTCGGCAATGACCGGAGCGTGATCCGACGGCTGCTCCCAAGTGCGCGGCTCTTTATCAATTCGGCTGGCAACGCAGCACTCCTTAAGCGCTTCGCTGAGAAGCACATGGTCGATGCGCATACCTGCATTGCGCCGAAAGCCCATCATGCGGTAGTCCCACCAACTAAATGTTTTAGGCGCCTGATCAAATAGCCGATAGGAATCAGAAAGCCCTAAGTCGATTAACTGCGCAAACGCACTGCGCTCTTCCGGTGATACCAGATTTTGCCCAACCCACTTTGCGGGCTCATGCACGTCGCGATCTTCGGGTGCAATATTAAAGTCGCCCAATAAGGCCAAGCGCGGATGGCTGCTCAGTTCAGCCTGTAGCCACGTTTTCAATGCCTTTAGCCACGCTAACTTATATTGAAACTTGTCGCTATCGGGAGACTGGCCATTCGGAAAATACGCAGAGATCAATCGCATCGGTTGCTTACCCTTAAAGCAGACCGTCGCAGCCAAAATACGTTGTTGCTCATCGTCAAACCCAGGAATATTACGTACCGTCTTTAAAAAAGCAGTGTCGCCATCAGCAGCAATCGATGCTAAGGCAGCGCGGCGCAATAGAATGGCTACGCCGTTATAGGTCTTCTGACCCGCAGCAAGGCTAATGTAGCCAGCCGCCTCAAACTCCGCGTGCGGATATTTGTCATCCGTTAGTTTGAGCTCTTGAAGGCAAAGTGCATCGATTGGCGTGTATGCTTTTTCTTGGGATTCAAGCCAGCGCAATACTTGCGGCAGCCTGACCTTAATGGAGTTAACGTTCCAAGCAGCAATCCGCGTTACCTCAGTCATCGATACCCAATTCATGTAATTTACGTGTAATCGTATTGCGGCCTATACCCAAACGCTGCGCCGCTTCAACGCGTCGACCGCGAGTCACCTCTAAGGCTGCTTGCAATACCGCCTTTTCAAAACGCGAGGTCAATGCATCAAATACATCCTTTTGACCGTCCTGCAGCATTTTAACTGCGAGTCGCCCAAGGCCACTTTCCCAATCGCCGGACGCATTGCGCTGCGTTGTGATAACAGTGCCACCCTGCTCTTCAGTTTGTACTGCTTCGGTTATGCCGCTATGCATATCCAAATCGGCTGGCAAGTCACTGACCCCAATCTCGGCGGCCGGAGACATCACGGTTAGCCAATGGCACAGGTTTTCCAGTTGGCGCACATTACCTGGGAATGGTTTTTCTGAAATGGCTTTGATGGCCTCATCGGATAAACGCTTCGGCTCTACGGCTAAGGCTTTGGCGCAGTGCTGCATAAAATGGCGCGCCAATACCGGAATATCCTCGGTGCGTTCGCGTAGTGCCGGTAGGCGCAATCGAATCACGTTTAATCGGTGCAATAAATCTTCGCGGAATAGGCCGGTTGCTACGCGCGACTCTAAATTTTGATAGGTCGCGGCAATGATGCGGACATTGGCGCGAATCGGATCATGCCCGCCGACCCGATAAAAATGGCCATCGGTCAATGCGCGTAGTAAACGGGTTTGCAAATCAAATGGCATATCACCGATCTCATCGAGAAAGAGAGTGCCGCCGTCGGCTTGCTCAAAACGGCCCCGACGCATGGTCTGCGCCCCTGGGAATGCCCCGCGCTCATGACCAAATAACTCTGCCTCAAGCAGGTCTTTTGGAATGGCCGTGATATTGAAAGCCACAAACGGTCCCTTGGCGCGCGGGCTATGTTTATGCAGCGCCCTAGCAACGAGTTCCTTTCCAGTGCCCGACTCCCCCGTAATTAAAACCGTCGCATGGGATTGCGCCAAACGGCCAATCGATCGAAAGACCTCTTGCATTGCAGGCGCTTGTCCAATGATCTCAGGGGTTTCTTGTTGCCAATAGCGTGGCTCTTTGGCTGCAGGCTGAGCACGCTCACTCTCCCCAATTGCTCTGCGGATTAACTCAATTGCTTTTTCTAAATCAAATGGCTTGGTCAGGTACTCGAAAGCGCCGCCCTGGAATGACGATACAGCAGAGTCCAAATCAGAATAGGCCGTCATCACAATCACTGGCAGATTGGGGTGGCTTGCCTTAACGTGTTGCAGTAGATCGAGGCCATTACCTCTAGGCATCCGAATGTCGGAAATCAAAATCTGCGGTGATTCATCCTCAAGCGCATTGAGCACATCGTTTGGATTAGTAAAGCTGCGGTGGGACAAGCCCTCCCGAGTCAATGCCTTTTCCAGAACCCAACGGATCGATTGATCGTCGTCCACAATCCATACTGATTTTCTCATGCTGGTAACTCCTGCTTGCGATACGGTATCTGAATATGAAAATCCGTCTTACCCGGCTGACTTTCACAGGCAATAAATCCCTGATGCTGCTGAACAAATGTTTGCGCTAATGTAAGACCTAAACCACTGCCGCCTTCACGGCCACTGACCAGTGGGAAAAAGATGCGATCCCGAATCTCATCCGGAATCCCAGGGCCGTTATCAATCACGTGCAAATCCAAGGCCAGCTTGTAGCGCTGCTTGGCAATCGTGACGGAACGAGCTACGCGGGTACGAAACTCAATCACCGCAGTACCGCGACGGATTTCTTCGGATAGTGCTTGCGCGGCGTTGTGGGCAATATTGAGAACCGCCTGAATCAGCTGTTCTTTGTCGCCAATAATATCTGGCAAGCTGGTGTCGTAGTTACGAATAATACGCAAACCACTCGGAAACTCCGCTAACACCAAGCTGCGTACGCGCTCCAGGGCTTCGTGCAAATTGATTAGCTCGGTTGTGTGCGCTCGCCGGTGCGGCGCTAACAATCGATCCACCAAGGTCTGTAAGCGATCCGATTCTTTGATGATGACTTGGGTGTATTCCTTCAGGCCTTTTTCAGGAAGCTCGAATTCTAAAAGCTGAGCAGCACCACGAATACCCCCCAAGGGGTTTTTAATCTCATGCGCTAAGTTACGCATCAATTGTTTATTCGCCTCGACTTGCTGGGTAACACGCTCGTCACGCTCACTGCGCAACTGCTGGTCAATCGGAAACCACTCCATCAAAATGAGTGCCGGGTCTTCAAGCAAGGCAATCACGACATGGGCTGGAACCGCGGCATAGTCGATCGTGTTCGGAAAAACATGCAGGATCATCTCTTGCCGTTGCGCTCCTGTATTGCTGCTAGCAACCTCGTCAATCATTAGATTCAGCGCCGGATTATCGGCAAATAGCTCACCCAGCAGATGACCTACGATAGCCTTACGCGAAAGGTCGAGCGCAGCCTCCGCAGCAGGGTTGGCGTAAAACAAATGCTTGGTCTTGCCATCAAAAATAATGATGGCATTGGGTAACTGATCAAGCAAGTTCGGAACAAAAGGGGCAGCCGAAGCTGCCCCTTTGAACGAATTGCGCAATACACCTGCGCTCAAGGATTACTCCTGCAATTAAAGTGAGTAGTACATG
>CANGWV010000112.1 GCA_947457875.1 Burkholderiaceae bacterium | reverse complement strand
TGCTTCTTCAATGAAATCAGCGCGTCCAGCAGCATACGTTCGCCTGTCAATTCAAGCTCGTAACGCTCCATGCGCGGAGCGGCATCCACCTCAGGATCGTAGCGATAAATTTCAAATATGCGGGTATCACTCATGGTTTATCTCGTTTTTCTTAAATTAGAAGGTACGCTCTTTGGGTGGAACCGATTCTGCGGTTAATGGCTTGAGTTGCACTGGCTTGTAATCAAGGCGATTACCCTCGCTAAACCAAAGCGTATGCTTCATCCAGGTCTTGTCATCGCGGGTTGGAAAATCATCGTGCGAATGCGCGCCGCGACTTTCTTTACGGGCTGCAGCGGAAATGATGGTGGCATTAGCAGTCTCCACCAGGTTTGAAATTTCCAACGCCTCAATGCGTGCCGTATTAAAAATCTTCGATTTGTCTTTGACCCAGAGGTGCTTTGCACGTTCAGTCAGAATAGCCATCTGACGAACGCCCTCGTCCATCAACTTCTGGTTACGGAACACACCAGCATAGGTTTGCATCGTTTTACGAATGTCATTGGCTACATCCTGAGCGTACTCACCTGAAGTGGAGTTATCGAGTTCAGCTATACGCTCGAGTGTTTGCTCGCCGGCATTCGCAGGTAATGGCTTGTGCTCACGCTTTTTCAAATCCATATTGACGATGTGATTACCGGCAGCGCGGCCAAACACCAATAAATCCAATAAGGAGTTGGTGCCCAGGCGATTGGCGCCATGAACCGATACGCAAGAGCACTCGCCGATGGCGTACAGACCATTAACGATGTGATTCGGATTGCCGTCTTTCGGCACGACGACCTGTCCGTTAATGTTAGTCGGAATACCGCCCATTTGGTAGTGAATGGTTGGCACAACCGGAATAGGCTCTTTGGTTACATCGACGTTGGCAAAGTTCATGCCAATTTCGTACACCGATGGCAGACGCTTCATGATCGTTTCGGCGCCGATGTGGGTTAAATCGAGCACCACATAATCGCCATTGGGACCGCAGCCGCGCCCCTCTTTAATCTCTTGATCCATGCAACGCGAAATGAAATCACGTGGAGCCAGGTCTTTTAGGGTCGGAGCGTAGCGCTCCATAAAACGTTCGCCGTCTTTGTTGCGCAAGATGGCGCCTTCGCCGCGGCAACCTTCGGTCAGCAATACGCCCGCTCCCGCAACGCCAGTTGGATGGAACTGCCAAAACTCCATGTCTTCGAGCGGAATGTTGGCGCGTGCAGCCATACCCATACCATCACCGGTATTGATATAGGCATTCGTCGAGGCGGACCAAATCCGACCAGCGCCGCCGGTTGCCATCAACACAATCTTGGCTTCCAAAATGTAGAGCTCGCCCGTTTCCATTTCCAGGGCGGTAACGCCGACAACATCGCCTTCGTCGTCACGAATTAAATCCAAGGCCAACCACTCAACAAAAAAGTTGGTCTTGGCCTGCACGTTACGCTGATACAGGGTGTGCAACATGGCGTGGCCAGTACGGTCTGCAGCAGCACAGGCGCGCTGTACTGGCTTCTCTCCGTAATTCGCGGTGTGACCGCCGAATGGACGCTGATAAATCGTACCGTCCGGGTTGCGATCAAATGGCATGCCGTAGTGCTCAAGCTCATAGACTACTTTCGGTGCTTCGCGGCACATAAACTCAATCACATCCTGATCACCCAGCCAATCAGAGCCTTTAATAGTGTCGTAAAAATGGTAGTGCCAGTTATCCTCGCTCATATTGCCAAGCGAAGCGCCAATGCCGCCCTGCGCAGCAACCGTATGCGAGCGGGTTGGGAACACCTTCGTCAACACTGCCACATTGAGGCCAGCTTCCGATAACTGCAAGGAAGCGCGCATACCAGAACCCCCTGCACCAACAATCACCGCATCAAAGCGGCGGCGGGGTAATGCTTTTTTAATCGCAGTCATCGTCTTACACTTTCCACAGAATTTCAGCGGCATAGGCCGCACAGGCGACCAGCCATAAAACGGTCAATACTTGAAGGCTTAAGCGAATGGCTACTGGCTTGACGTAATCCATCCAGATATCGCGAATGCCAATCCAGGCATGGTAAAAAAGACTAAGGAAGGTTAAAAAGGTCAGCAACTTCATCAGCTGATTGCTAAACAACCCGGCCCATGCTTCATAGCTGGCGCCCCCAGAAATCAAGTAAGCGACCAACAAAACGACCGTAAAAACCACCATCACTACCGCGGTGATGCGCTGAATAATCCATTCTTTGAGGCCGTAATGCGCACCTACAACGAGACGCTTTGGGCCAATATTATTTGTCGACATGAAGTTCTCTTTATGTAATCGGGATTAAAACAAGCCAAACAATTTAGCGCCTACTGCTGCAGTTAAGGCGAGGCTCACGATCAATACAATGATTGCGGATTGATTGGCTGCGATTTTTTCGACACCAATTTCGAGATCCAGAAGCAGGTAACGAATGCCGGCACAGAAATGGTGGAGGAAACTCCAGATCAAACCAAGGCATATCAGCTTGACTAGAAAGTGGTCCGTGAAAGCCTGAAACTGCACGAAGCTCAGTTCGGATGCCAAGCTTTGATCAAACAAATACAAGATAAACGGCAGCAGCAAAAACAAGGCAGCGCCACTAATGCGGTGCAGGATTGAGACTTTTCCAGCCCACGGCAAACGGTATTTGATTAACTGCGCTAGGCCAATATTGCGATAAACCGGCTTGGCCTTTTTTACATCCTGTTGGGCATCAACCATAGAGGGTCTCATTTGTGAGGTAAAGGTTAAATAAGGAGTAATGCTGTTGTGCAACATATTCTATTGGAAAACGCTGGAATGCATTTTTTTTTGTACACATGACTTAGTTCAACTTATTTTCATAATGCTGCTGGCGGGTGTCGTAATGCGCTCGTCGAACCTCGACCGGCTTGTTGCCATAGGTATAGGAAAGCCGCTCAACCAACAATAGCGGTGAGCCAGGCTCGATTTGCAGATGATTGGCAATGGTTGCCTCCGCTGCAATTGCTTTGATTTTTTCTTCCGCCCGAACCATGTGGGTTGCAAACTCACTTTCGTAGAATGCATACAAAGGGCCGGGCCATGACTCCAATCGATCCAAAGTCATCCCGCTAAAGCGCGCCTTAGGCAGCCAGATTTGCTCAAACACGGCAACCTGCCCTCCCAGGCTTTGAACGCGATCAATTTGAATCACCTGTTCACTTGCCGATAATTTAAGCAATTGCCCAATTTTGGATGGGGGCTTTATTGACTTACACGCTAAAAAATGGCTTTTGAGGGGAGCTTTTTTGCCCGAATCTGGCATCAAACTAAAGAAGCGGTACTGCCAAGCCTCGCTGTGGTGGCTGGCAACAAAGGTGCCCTTGCCTTGATGGCGAACTAACAGGTTTTCCGTGGCCAATTCATCTACTGCCTTGCGGACAGTGCCTTGACTGACCTCGTAACGTGCTGCCAACTCCATTTCACTCGGAATAGGAGCGCCTGGTCGCCACTCGCCGGATTGAAGGCTGTCCAGCAACAGCGCCTTAATCTGCTGGTACAAGGGGCTAAAGGTAGCCAATGGAGCGGTTGTTTCAGGCAAAGTAGTTCCAAAAAGGGTATTTAGGCTGACTAGTCTGCTGTCTTATAGAAGACATCATTGACAGTGTAAATGTAAACTTCATAAACTTGCAGGGATAATCTGCATCACAACAC
>CANGWV010000111.1 GCA_947457875.1 Burkholderiaceae bacterium | reverse complement strand
CTTCGAGGTCTAAAGGCATAACGGTCCAGGCTATTAAATACGATACGAATGCGTCATTCTATTCGGATGTCGCTACTAAGGCATCAATTACGGTGCCGAGCAATCCATCCAAGGCAATAGCGCGCTGCTGCGCGCCCCCACGCAAATCTTTGAGTTGTGCCTCATTGCGGGCAAGCTCATCGGGGCCAATGATCACCGCATACGCCGCGCCGCTGGCATCGGCTTTCTTCATTTGGGACTTAAAACTGGCTGTTTGACCGTCTGGCGCGCAAAATAGAACAACATCAATACCGGCGCTGCGCATTTCTTCAGCTGCGACCAAGGCAGTGCGCAAGGTCTCGCCGCCCTGATGCAACACAAAGACATCGCATAAGTTCGTAGGCTCTGGCAAGGACTCGGAGACCTTCATCAGCTCAAGCACACGCTCCATGCCCATGGCCCAGCCACAGGCTGGCGCTGGTTTACCGCCCATACGCTCGATTAAGGGATCGTAACGACCACCACCTGCAATCGTGCCTTGGGCGCCGAGGGCATCGGTTACCCACTCAAATACCGTCAAGTTGTAATAATCCAAACCCCGTACTAAACGTGGATTGATTTTGCACGGCACGTTATTGGCTTTAAGCAGTGCTTGCACTGCTTCAAAATGCGCTAGCGATTCAGGTCCCAGAAAATCCAGCAACCGCGGCGCGCCTTCAATCAAGGCTTGCATCTCTGGGTTTTTCGAATCGAGGATGCGCAGTGGATTGGTTGTGAGGCGCCGCTGCGAATCCGCATCGAGTGCCGATGCGTTTTGCTCAAAATAGGCAATTAAAGCAGTGCGATGCTGAGCGCGCTCATCGGCTTGTCCTAGAGAATTGATTTCCAAATGTACGCCGCGTAAACCCAGCTCATCCCATAGGCGCTGGCCCATCAAAATGATTTCAGCGTCGATATCGGGGCCGGCAAAACCTAAGGCCTCAATACCAAATTGGTGAAACTGGCGATAACGCCCGCGCTGTGGCCGCTCATGCCGAAACATCGGGCCGGTATACCAAAGGCGCTTAGGGCCGTCATACAGTAAATTGTGTTCGATCACGGCGCGCACGAGTGCAGCAGTGCCTTCTGGTCTAAGCGTGAGTTGCTCGCCATTCAAACGGTCTTCAAAGGAATACATTTCCTTCTCGACAATATCGGTTACTTCCCCAATGCCGCGCTGAAAGACGGGAGTCGATTCCACGATCGGCGTTTTCAGTAATTCGTATCCATAGGCGCGCGTGAGATCGCGAACAGCATTTTCCAAATGCGTCCACTGCTGCGCATCCGCGGGCAGCAGGTCATTCATGCCCCGCACGCCGTTTATTTTTTGCAGCTTTGGATTACTCATGCTTACTTACTGCCGTAACGGGTTTGGACGTACTCTTCGACAATCACCTGAAAGTCTTGGGCAATTGATTCACCGCGGAGCGTCTTCACTTTCACGCCATCCACAAATACGGGGGCAGCCGGTGTCTCGCCCGTTCCTGGCAATGAGATACCAATATTGGCGTGCTTACTCTCGCCCGGGCCGTTGACAATACAGCCCATCACGGCGACGTTCATTTCTTCTACGCCCGGATGGGTTTTTTTCCATACCGGCATTTGCTGGCGCAAGTAGGACTGAATGTTGGCGGCCAATTCCTGAAAGGTCGTACTCGTCGTGCGGCCGCAACCAGGGCAGGCAATCACCATCGGTGTGAAATTACGCAGGCCCATGGTTTGCAAAATCTCTTGACCCACAATCACTTCGTTTTCACGGGGAGCACCAGGGTCGGGCGTGAGCGAAATGCGAATGGTATCGCCAATACCCTCTTGCAACAAAATAGCCAAGGCTGCCGTCGAGGCCACAATGCCTTTGCTGCCCATGCCGGCTTCGGTTAAACCCAAATGCAATGGGTAGTCGCAGCGGCGCGCCAGGTCGCGGTAGACCGCTACCAGATCTTGTACGTTACTGACTTTGCAAGAGAGCGTAATTTGATTGGGATCCATACCCAGCTCTTCCGCCTTCTCCGCGGATTGCAAAGCCGACTGAATCAGCGCCTCGATCATCACTTCTTGTGCAGATTTGGGTGATGGCAACGCAGCGTTGGCATCCATGATGCTAGCGAGCAGCTCTTGATCTAGGCTGCCCCAGTTGACTCCAATCCGAATGGGTTTTCGGTATTCGCAAGCGGCTTCAATCATTTGCGCAAACTGCGGATCGCGTTTAGCGCCCTTGCCTACGTTACCGGGATTGATACGGTATTTCGATAGGGTTCTAGCGCACTCGGGGTGCTCTTTCAGCAGGGTGTGGCCGTTGTAATGAAAGTCGCCAATGAGTGGCACGTGCACGCCCATCTTATCGAGCTGCTCCCGAATATAAGGCACAGCAGCAGCGGCAGCCGGCGTGTTGACGGTAATGCGCACCATTTCAGAACCGGCGCGGGCTAATTCTTTGACTTGGATTGCAGTTGCTAGTGCATCTTCGGTATCGGTATTGGTCATCGACTGTACGCGCACCGGTGCATTACCACCAACCGTAATGCGGGCGCTTTCCCAAACGACTTCCGATTGGCGTGAAGCGCGCTTAGGGGATGGACCGAGTGGTAATGGGGGCAAGCAGTTCAACATAGCTTTGTCAGATGGTCAGATGTTGTCATTGGTAAAGGAGATATTAACGGTTGACCCATTCGATGGGTTGTTCGTAGAGCGCGCGCTCCCGCACGCGGGTCCGGTCCACCACATCACCAGCGAGTTGGCCACATGCAGCAGCAATATCATCGCCACGGGTTTTGCGCACGGTGGCAATCATGCCCGCGTCTTGCAATAAATGCATAAACGCCTGAACACGCTGTGGCAATGAGCGAGTCAAACCCGATTCAGGGAAGGGATTAAAAGGAATCAGATTGACCTTGCACTTAATACCGCTCAGCAAACGAATCAACTCTTTGGCCTGCGCATCGCTGTCGTTCACATTTTCGAGCATGCAGTATTCAAAGGTTAAAAAATCACGGGGAGCAAATTCCAAATAGCGCTCGCATGCTGCCAGTAACTCGCGCAGCGGGTATTTAATGTTTAAAGGAACTAGCTGATCACGCAGCGCATCATTGGGGGCATGTAAGGACACTGCCAAGGCAACCGGGCAATCCTGCGATAAACGATCCATCATCGGCACAACACCGGAGGTGGAGACGGTTACGCGGCGACGTGACAAGCCATAGGCGTTGTCATCGAGCATCAAGCGCAAGGCAGTCAGCACGTTGTCGTAATTGAGCAAGGGCTCGCCCATGCCCATCAGTACTACATTCGAGACCACGCGGCCGCTGTAAACGTAGCCCGGCGTTGGGTACTGCTCTAAACGCAAGATGGCGTTCGGATCTTTCTTTAGCTCGTGCTCGGCATACCAAAGTTGGCCAATGATTTCACCAGCGGTGAGGTTGCGTGAGAAACCTTGATAACCCGTGGAGCAAAAACGGCAGTTCACTGCACAGCCAGCCTGCGATGAAATACACAAAGTACCGCGGTCGTCTTCCGGGATGAATACCATCTCCACCGCATCTTTAGCGCCCACATCAATTAGCCACTTACGTGTGCCATCTTCCGCCTGCTCATCCCGGATAACGGGTAGCGGTTTAATTTCAGCGCTGTCAGCCAAGGAAGTACGAAAGGTTTTTGCTAGATCACTCATCGCGGCGATATCGGATACGCCGCGCTGGTGAACCCAATTCAG
>CANGWV010000110.1 GCA_947457875.1 Burkholderiaceae bacterium | reverse complement strand
TCCGATAGTTCGTTTTTCGTCACAGTCTGATTGCTTGCATTCATGAGGGGCTCTTATCTATTTCAAATGGCTTAACTATTATGACAATGTCTGATTTCAGTGTAGCAATATTTTTTAACGTAGCCGCGCATTGCAGCGTTTTTCCAGTGCGCTGAGCAATGCAGCAATTGCAGCATCGATTTGCGCATCCTGCAAGGTTTCCGCTGGATTTTGTAATGTAATACGAAACGCGAGGCTTTTCTCATCCGCAGCCATGCTGCTACTGCTGGCTCCCGGCCTAAAATCATCAAAGACTTGAATTTGACGAATCAGATCCTGGTTCACCGCATGCATCGCATCGAGCAAGGTTTGCGCCGCAACCGATTGACGTACAACCACCGCAAGATCACGCTGCACTGCAGGGAATTTACTAATCTCCGTTGGCGCTGGCAAACCAATCTCAGCCAACGCATCCCAATCGCACTCAAACAAAACAGGTGCCAGCGGTAATTCATAGGCCTGTTGCAAGCCCGGATGCAATTCACCGATCCATCCGACTGGAATGGTCTTATTGCCCACCTTAAATGCAATTTGTGCCGATCGGCCTGGATGCAGGGCTGGGTGCGTAGCGGCTACGGTAACAAACTGCAGGGGCGCAAATGCACTTTCTAGGTCGCCTTTCACATCAAAAAAATCAACCACCCTACTTTTGCAAGCCCACTGCTCAGGCAGCGCCAATCCATAGGCTAGGCCACCGACGCGACGGGGCTGATCGTAACCCGCAACCCTGCCCGGCGCATCGGCTTGCGCGCTATTCCGCATAAATACGCGGCCGACCTCAAAGAGGCGAATACGGCTGCTGCCGCGGTTGAGGTTTGCCCGAAGGTTGCCCAACAAACCACCCCATAGGGTGCTTCGCATCACGGCATATTGATTGGCGATGGGATTGCGTACTTGAATTGCTTGGCTTTCATCGCCTTGGTTAATGGATAAACGCAACTCACTCTCGCGGTCAGTAAATCCAAAGTTGACCGCCTCTTGATAGCCTGCCTGTGCCAAAGCGTGGCGTAAGCGGTGGACGCTACGACGCGCCTCGGGCGGAGCGCTCATCTTCAATGCGGCTGTCGGTGGATGGTCTGGAATATTTTCAAAGCCGTAGAGACGGGCTACTTCTTCGATTAAATCTTCTTCGATCTCAATGTCGAAACGGTAGCTTGGTGGGGTCACCACAAATGCAGCCTTCGCAGCATTAGCGCCATCATTGACGGTAAATGCAAAGCCAAGTCGCGTGAATACATCGCTCACAATCGCAGTCGACAAGGGAATGCCAATCACGTCGATTGCACGTTGCAGACGGAAATGAACTGGCTTACGTTCTGGTAATTGCGTAATCTGATCCGAAATGGGGCCAGCTTGACCGCCGCATACATCCAAAATAAGGGATGATAAATATTCGAGCTGCGTTACGGTGGCAGCAGAATCGACACCGCGTTCAAAGCGATGGCCTGCATCCGTAGTGAAATTGAATCGCCGCGCGCGACCTTGAATCGCAGCAGGCCACCAAAATGCAGCCTCAACATAGATATTGACCGTGTCATCACTGACGGCACTGGGGTTTCCGCCCATAATGCCAGCGAGGCTAACTGGCCCGGTACTGTCTGCAACAACACCAACACCCTGAGCCAACTGGTTTGATACCTCACCCTGCACAATCGGATTGAGTGTTTGCTCGTTTAAGAGCTCTATCTGTTCACCCGGCTTTGCCCAACGCACCTGCAAATCACCCTGCAATTGATCCAGGTCGAATACATGGGTTGGTTGCCCCATTTCTAACATCACGTAATTGGATAGGTCCACTAAAGGCGAAATACTCCGCTGACCTGCATGGCATAAACGCTGAATAATCCAATCGGGTGTTTTGGCTTTTGGATTAACGCCGCGAATCACGCGGCCTGCAAACCGCCCACATAAATCGGGGGCATCGATCTGCACCTTTACGCTATCGGTAATCGTAGCAACCGGCGCGGTCCATTTGGGTCCGCACAATGGCGCGCCTGTAATCGCCGCAACTTCACGCGCCAAGCCCGACAGCGACAAACAATCAGCCTTATTGGGTGTTAGCTTGATAACGTAGATCTGGTCATCTAGCTCGAGGTATTCACGAATATTTTGACCAACGGGTGCATCAAGTGGCAACTCCAGGATGCCTTCATGATCATTTCCAAGGCCGAGCTCACGGCCTGAGCAAAGCATGCCTTGGCTTTCGACGCCGCGTAACTTACCTACTTTAATTTGGAATGGCTTGCCGCCCTCTTCAGCAGGCGGAAGCAGAGCCCCCACTAAGGCGCATGGAATCTTGATGCCCACACGCGCATTCGGAGCGCCGCAGACAATTTGCAATTCAGTACCAGTGCCGGCATTTACTTTGCAAACGCGTAAGCGATCAGCATCGGGGTGCTGTTCTGCCGACAGAATTTCAGCAACAACCACCTGTGAAAATGGGGGCGCAACCGAATACTGCTCTTCGACCTCCAGGCCAGCCATCGTCATCGCATGGCCAAGGGCCTTACTATCCAGTGCGGGATTGACGTACTGACGGAGCCAGGATTCAGAGAATTGCATGGGCTAGATCAATTTTAGTATTGGGAATTAAGCAGGAAACTGCGCCAAGAAGCGCAAGTCGTTTTCAAAGAACAGGCGCAAATCATCGATGCCGTAGCGCAGCATGGTCATGCGCTCAAGGCCCGATCCAAAAGCAAACCCTGTGTAACGCTCTGGATCAATGCCCATGTTGCGCAATACATTGGGATGCACTTGCCCTGCCCCAGAAATCTCCAGCCAACGTCCTGCTAGTTTGCCGCTCGCAAAGGCCATATCAATTTCGGCCGAAGGCTCAGTAAATGGGAAATAGGATGGACGGAAGCGAACTTGCAAGGCATCGGTTTCAAAAAAGGTTCTGAGGAAATCGGTGTACACGCCCTTGAGGTCGGCAAAGGATACTTTTTCAGCAATCCACAGGCCTTCTACCTGATGGAACATCGGCGAGTGGGTGGCATCGCTATCCACCCGGTAGGTTCTACCCGGGGCAATCACTTTTATTGGCGGCATTACTGCCGCGCCCGCGTATTTTTTTACATGCTCACTGGCGTAACGCACTTGAATCGGGCTGGTGTGGGTGCGCAGCAGTAATGGCTTGCCGCTAGTATCGGCACCATCAATGTAAAACGTATCTTGCATCGATCGCGCGGGGTGATTTTCAGGGCTATTGAGTGCTGTGAAATTAAACCAATCGGTTTCGATTTCGGGGCCATCGGCAACATCAAAGCCAATCGAATGAAAGATCGCCTCTACCCGCTCCCAAGTTCGCATGACCGGGTGCAGACTGCCTACCGATTGAGAACGGCCTGGCAGGGATACATCAATGGATTCAGCGGCAAGGCGTGTTTGCAATACCGCATCCGCTAATGCTTGACGGCGCTCTTGCAAAGCAAGCTCAACTGCAGACTTAACTTGGTTGATTAATGCGCCAGCACTTTTGCGTTCTTCAGGCGACATTCCACCAAGCGCTTTTAGACGCTCAGTGAGAACACCTGATTTACCGAGGTACCTGGCTTTCGCGTCCTCCAAGGCTGCTGCATCAGCGGCCTTGGCGAAATCGCGTTTGGCATCCTCGACGATGGGGTCGAGAGAAACCATTTCAGCTTGTTATTAAGCTGAGGCGTTAACGACGGATTTGATCCGCGTCACCAAAGCGGCAAATGCCTCTTTGTCCATGATCGCCATATCGGAAAGCACTTTGCGATCGAGTTCGATCTCGGCTTTCTTCATGCCATTCATGAATACGCTGTAGCTCAGGTCATGCTCACGGACTGCGGCGTTAATACGCGCAATCCACAAAGCACGGAATACCCGCTTTTTGTTACGGCGATCGCGATAGGCGTACTGGCCTGCGCGCATGACCGATTCTTTAGCGATACGGAATACGTTTTTACGACGTCCACGATAGCCAGTTGCGGCATCGGTAACTTTCTTATGACGGGCTCTTGCTGTAACCCCACGTTT
>CANGWV010000109.1 GCA_947457875.1 Burkholderiaceae bacterium | reverse complement strand
GTCCTGAATTACGTAAGCCGATTTGATAACTTAGGTGTTCGTGGTGTGACCATTTGCGATACGACGGGTATGGCCCAGCCTGTGCAGGTCAAAAAAATGATCGATGCTCTTCACAAGCAATTCAAACACCTGCAACTCACCATGCATTTTCACAATACGAGGGGTATGGGTTTGGCAAATATACTGGCTTCCGTGCAGTCTGGGATTACGCGCTTTGACGGCTTATTAGGCGGCTTAGGCGGCTGCCCTTATGCTCCTGGAGCGAGCGGCAACGTATGCAGCGAAGACGACATTCATATGGTGGATGTAATGGGGTATGACACTGGCATTCATGTAGATGCACTGCTGGCGATTGCAAAAAGACTCCCGCAGATTGTGGGGCATGATGTTCCCGGTCAAGTTGCTAAAGCGGGGCGCATTCATGATCTGCATCCAGAGCCGCCATGCCAATAGGGAGAGCGACATGATTGATCACTTAGACCACCTAGTTTTAACCACCGCAAAAGAAGCAGCCTGCATTGATTTTTACACCCGGGTACTTGGTATGCAGCTAGAGTCTTTTGTTGGCGGAACGCCGCCGGTTGAGCGCAAAGCCTTTCGCTTTGGTAATCAAAAAATTAATCTACACATCAAGGGGAAAGAGTTTGAGCCCAAGGCCGATATTCCGACACCAGGATCCTTGGATTTATGTTTTATTGCTGACCGACCACTGAATGAAGTCATAGCCAAGCTGAATCAAGCACAGTGGCCCATTATTCAGGGGCCAGTCATACGAACAGGCGCAACGCAAAAAATCAATTCCGTTTACGTACGCGATCCCGATCAGAACTTGATTGAGATTTCCGAGCTAATCACTTAAGGACTAAATACCATGCTCAAAAACATCAAAATAATTGCAACTAGCCTCATCTGTATTTTCTTTGCGGCCGCCGGCGTACAGGCTCAAAGCTGGCCTAGTAAGCCCATTACGCTGGTTGTGCCAACAGCTCCTGGTGGAACAACCGATTTTTCTGCGCGGCTGGTAGCGGACTCTATGAGTAAGACATTAGGAGTCCCAGTACTGGTTGATAACAAACCTGGTGGATCCGGCAACATTGGAAATCAATTTGTTGCCCGCTCTAAGCCGGATGGCTACACCTTGCTCGTCAGCTTCAGCGGATACCACGTTGGAAATCCTCATTTATTTAAGCAGGCAGGCTGGGACCCGATCCGTGATTTTGCCCCAGTAGGCATGATGACAGTAGCCCCGCAGGTGATCACCATTAATCCTAAGCTACCAATTAACAATGTGAAGGAACTGATTGCGTATGCAAAGAAAAATCCGGGTAAATTAAATTACGCCTCTTCGGGATCTGGATCGATTCAGCACATTGCAGGTGAACTCTTTAAACAACAAACAGGAACATTCATTACCCATATTCCGTATCGTGGATCGGGCCCTGCAGTTCAAGACTTAATGGGCGGACAGGTTGATATGTTTATAACTACCCCGGCTGGCGTTGTCAGCCAAATTCAAGCAGGGAGATTACGTGGCTTAGCAGTTACAGGAAAAAAGCGGCTTAGCGCTTTACCACAAATGCCAACAACAGATGAGGCTGGTCTACCCAATTATGAAGTGGATTCGTGGTTTGCTATGTATGCTCCTGCAGGCACTAATCCTGAGATCATACAAAAACTGAACCAAGCCTTGGGCGCGGCCCTGAGTACACCAGAAGCCCAGACCAAGGCAGAAAATGCAGGAACAACCATTAAAACGATGACGCCTGCTGAGCTGGGCGATTACACGCGCAAAGAATTGGATCGCTGGGGTAAGGTAATACAAACTTCCAAAATGACAGCGGATTAAACCAGAGCTCATACCCATTTAGTTACAGGCTCAAGTCCTGGTGGGCTCACCAGCAATTTCAACGACTTAGTGAGAAATTCCTAGGTCGTTTTTCTTTCTGCGTAGTTGGTGTGCAGCACATATCACCAGTAAACCCCAATAAATATATGATCATTGCTTGGAGCAATCAACTACTTCTAGATTGTGGTGCGCATGCTTAAGGGCTGCTATCGGGCATTAAGAGATGTCTAAATTCTTCAATGTGTTTTGGTGGAACCCAAAAAATAGTGTTTAATACAGTTTGATATAAGCAAACTTCAACTAGATCATGAAAAAAACTCCTAGCCTTTTCGTATTAGTGCTCGGTACAGTATTGGGCATTTTTTCTTCTGTTGTAAACGCAAATCCGCCAATGCAGCCTTTTTATGCTGCAGTCATGAAGATGGCGCCTGAAGGTAAGTTAGGGCAAGTGATTAAACAAGAAAAGATAGCTACTTCAGTCAAGGGTGCGCAAGCTTGGAGAGTTGCTTACATCTCATCAGACATCTCTGGTAGAAAAACGATTGCGACTGGTCTGGTCGTTGCGCCGATTGGTGTTATACCGGCTGGTGGTCGTCCTGTGATAAGTTGGGCGCATGGTACTACTGGTACTGCACAAAATTGCGGTCCTTCCCAAGTCTATGATCCGGTAGTTCCTCTGAATCAATATTTCATGATGAACGGAAATTCTTGGACGGATTATGGCATTCCTTCTATAGAAGAGTGGATTAAAGAAGGCTATGTGATTGCTGCTACTGATTATCAAGGCTTAGGCGGTGGCGGTAGACATCAATATGGGGTTTCTGCTACCAATGGACGAGATGCCATTAATGCGATTCGTGCTGCAGGCTCTATGAAAGAAACTGGTGCAAACAAAAAGGCAGTTGTATATGGCTGGTCTCAGGGCGGTGGAGCAACTATCGCTGCAGCCAGCATGCCTGAATATATTAAACAAAAGGGAACTGCATTTGATGATCTAGATATTCTTGGATTTGTTGCGATGGCACCATTAGATCTTGCAGCAGCAGCACCTAAAGGGAAAATTAGCCAAGCTCAAGCGGATCAGTATTTTGTTGGAACGTTTAAGGAGTTCTCAGACAGCATCTTTAATTTCTCACATGCAGTGATGGGTTATTGGGGAAATCAAGCTGCATTTCCTAACCTTCAACTATCGGATATCCTGACTGACGAAGGCGTTAAGGCAATCAATCAGATTATGAGCAACAAATGTATGCACGTAGTTCCAGATACCCTGAATTTCAACTACAAATCAAATTTCATGAAGCTTGTTAAACCAAATCCTAGCAATACTTTGGCTTGGTCTGAGGCGTTCGTAAAAGGTAGCATTGCCCAAGTAAAGCCCTTAGCACCAGTACAAGTCTACTTTGGTTCTGCGGACACAACAGTTCCACCTCCAATGCATCTGGCTTACCAAGAGCAAATTTGTAAATTGGGCGGCAATATAGGCAGAACACAATTGCCTGGAGCCCAGGATCACTTTACAACGCCTTCAGTTGCTGAGCCAATGTATCTTCAATGGATTAAGGATAGGATGGCTGGTAAGCCATTGGCAAATGCTTGTCCTCAACGTTAGTGCAAGCAATTCATTTAAGTAGAAAGCCGCCTTCGTGCGGTTTTTCTTTGACTCTGACGTGAAAGCGTTAGTGGCTTTTCTATTGCACCACTATTTTGACGGGAGCAATCTATAATTATGATTATTAGGAGAATAGCAGTGATTAGCCCGTCATCAATGCTATGCTTTAAAAGTTAAATTAACTTGATTTAAGGATTCTCAGTGAAACAGCCCATGATTAAAAAATTAGTCGCTGCATCCGTTTCTATCACCCTAGCAATTACGCCGATGGCAAGTCATGCGTGTACCGCCGTGAATATCATCGCAAAAGATGGCTCGGTTGTAGCGGGAAGAACCATGGAATGGGCTTTTGATATGAAGTGGCAGCTCACCGCAAATCCGAAGGGCACCCCCATTACCCTCAGCGCCCCAAGTTCCCTTAAGTTGCCCGCCACAAGCCTATCCAGTAAATATGCTTTTATCGCAGTAGCGCCTGGCGTTTTAGCGGGACCTCCTGCCTATCTCGAGGGTCAAAATGAAGCAGGCCTTGCGATTAGCGGAAATTTTTTACCCGGTTTTACTGAATATCAAACCGTTACACCGCAAGATAAGAACTACGTTTCTATCTTGAACTTGGGCGGTTTTATTTTAGGCATGTTCGGCACAGTGAAAGAATTACGTAGCGAGCTCCCTAAAT
>CANGWV010000108.1 GCA_947457875.1 Burkholderiaceae bacterium | reverse complement strand
AGCGCGCCGACCACGCTTGGGCCTTGTTGGCCAGGGAATTTTTAGAGGAGCTCATAAAGGCAGTATATTGGTGTCAGTCATCTCTATTTTAAATGTTATGTCCCAACACTCGAATTCTGCCCCTTTCCCCCTCGCCCCAGCGCGTTTAGTGATTGCCTCCCGAGAAAGCCGCCTGGCCATGTGGCAGGCCGAGCACTTGCGGGATTGCCTAAAAGGCCTTTATCCCGACTGCCAGGTCGAGATTTTAGGAATGACCACCCGCGGTGACCAAATCCTTGATCGCACCCTGTCTAAAGTGGGCGGCAAAGGATTATTTGTGAAGGAATTGGAGGCGGCTTTGGCGGATGGGCGCGCCGATTTGGCGGTCCATTCCTTAAAAGACGTGCCGATGATCATGCCGGATGGCTTTGCCTTAACTTGCGTCATGACGCGTGAAGATGCGCGCGATGCCTTTGTGTCGAACGATTTCGCTTCGTTGGATGAGTTGCCAAAGGGGGCAGTTGTCGGTACATCAAGCCTGCGCCGGGAGGCGATCCTGCGCAAGCATTTTCCCCATCTGCAGATTCAACCCTTGCGTGGCAACTTAGATACCCGGATGGGCAAATTAGATCGCGGCGAATACCAAGCCATTATTTTGGCTGCTGCTGGCTTAAAGCGCCTTGGCTTGGCGAGTCGCATTAAAGCCTTCTTACCGCTTGATCCCTACACGCCAGCAGCGGGTCAAGGTGCCCTCGGCATTGAAACCCTCAGTAATCGGGCAGATATGCATGCATGGCTCGCGCCACTCAATGACCTGCCTACTTTGCTTGCCGTTTCGGCAGAGCGGATGGTATCCCGGCAGTTGGGTGGTTCGTGCGAAGTGCCGCTGGCAGCACACGGCGAGTGGAACGGTCCTCAATTGGGGATTCGTTCCTTTGTAGCGAGCGTAGATGGTAAGCAGATTTGTTTGGCTAGCGCTGCTGGGACGATTAAGACGGTTGCCGATGCCGAAGCGCTGGGACTATCGGTGGCGCAAGACTTAATTTCACAAGGCGCTAGCGCTTTACTACCGTAATCATCATGAAATCCACTGCGCTGGTTGTCACTCGGCCTAGTGGTCAAGCAAGCGCCTTAATCGAGGCGCTCCAAGCGGCAATAGAAAGCATAGCGGCCACGCGTACTGGGCAAGATTGGCAAACGCCGCAGATCCTTGCTTTGCCGCTCTTAACGATTGTTCCAAAATCCGACCCAAAGCTTGCTGCAGCAATACGAACAGCAATGCAGACTGCCGATTTGGCCGTGTTTGTGAGTCCGAATGCCATCGAGTGCACCATGCGATTATTGGGAGACGATTGGCAGTCGATCGCGCAGCGCCCGATTCCGATTGGGGTTGTAGGGCAAAGCAGTTACCATGCCCTCGAGCGCCACGGCATCGGCGCAGAAGCCAATCTACCCACCCCCATTTGGATGCCAAGCGATCCGGCGCAGTGGGATTCCGAAGGGCTGTGGGATGCGATTCAAAAGCGCTTTCCAAGCTGGGCAGGTCGACGGGTAGTGGTATTTCGCGGGGATGGTGGTCGTGAGTGGCTAGCCGATCAATTGCAGTCGGCCCGTGCACAGGTTGAAGCGATTGCGGTGTACTCGCGGATACCCCTGAGTGAGTCTAGTCCGCAGTGGGAGAAGATTCTCCATACGAATACAGACGATGCCCTTTGGATTCTCACCTCATCTGAAGCGGTAAGGCATTTAGGCGCTGTTTTAAAACAGCAAGGACGTCAAGATTATTTAGCTAGCGCAAGTGCCTTATGTCCGCATCACAATATTGCCCGCACCGCAAAAGAGATTGGTTTTGCAGCGGTGCTGGAGTGTCACTCGGGCGATGCTGCTTTAGTTAGCGCTGCGATGCGTTGGCTGGAGGCAGCGTCAAAAAAACCTCGTTAACCAATAAGGGATGCCCCTTTAAGTGATAGAGGGTTCTTCTGGCCCATGCGCCGGTCGGCATTTCAGGATAGCGGCGGTGACAGTCTTTCCATAAGGGATGGCGACGATCCAATTGCGCGATCTCGCGATGGGCTTTACGCCAATTACGATTGCGACCCTGAAATAAAACAGCACCCAGCGGCTTTTTACCTAACTTTAAGACGGCATGATTACTACCGCTTGCCGTGAATGTGGGGATGATGCTGCGTGCGATGACGATCGGCTGTTGGTCGATCAGTAAGAGAACTTCACGAACACGGCAGCGTTTCATTCGATCAAGAAAAAAGCGACTTTCGTCGCTATGGATGGTTTGAAGATGGTCTGCTAAAACGAGCACCTCGATGCGACTTTTAAAAGCGGCTTCGAGTTTGCGCGTTAAAGAACCGGTGTCACCAAGCCACGTTTGCCACTGCCGCGGGGCAAGGTGAATTCCACCGGAACCGACTCGATTCCAAACAGAACGGAGGCGATTGCGGTGGAGCATGCTTAGTTACCGCCGAAGGTTCTCCGTTGGCTTCCTGCTGCTTTTGGTTTACCAAAGCGTGGACCCGTTGGGCGCGAATCGCCAGAGCGAGCACCTGCTGGCTTGGAATCAAATCGACCAGTAGGACGTGAATCGCCTGAGCGCGCACCAGACGGCTTGGAGTCAAAGCGATTGGCTGGACGGGAGTCTCCCGAGAAACCGGCTGGCTTCGAATCAAAGCGACCAGTTGGACGTGAATCACCGGAGTAGCCACCCGCTGGCTTTGCATCGAAGCGCGGTGCTGGACGGGAATCGCCACCACTGCGCGACTCAAAATGACTGCCACCCGAGCGTGACTCAAAACGGCCACCCGAACGGTTGCCAGGACGCGCGTCGGAACGTGCGCCAGGGCGACCACCAGAACGGCTACCAGGACGTCCGCCACCACCGCCAAAGCTAGGCTTGGCTTGTGGCTCAAGACCCGGAATCACGGAAGCAACGATGTCTTGCTGGGTAAAGCGCTCGATGTTCCGAATCTTGGCACGATCGCGATGCTCAACTAAAGTAATAGCAATACCGTTGCGACCAGCGCGGCCAGTACGACCAATGCGGTGGGTGTAGTCTTCTGGCTTCATCGGCAAACCAAAGTTAATCACGTGACTGATGCGGGGCACATCAATGCCGCGCGCAGCAACGTCAGTGGCAACCAAAATCTTGGTGTGGCCTTTGCGCAGGGATTCGAGGCGACGCATGCGCACAGCTTGTGGCATTGCACCGTGCAGTGCAGTTGCTTCGTAACCATTAGCACGCAAGGTATCCGCAATCTTTTCACTTTCCACTTGGGTGCTTGCAAATACTACTGCTTGGTCCACAGTCGGATCGGTTAAGAGATGCTCTAACAAACGGTGCTTGTGCGCCATGTTATCGGCCCAATGCATTTTTTGTTCAATGTTGGAATGCACATCGCCTGCTTGCGCGAGTTCAATGCGCTTCGCATCATTGGTCAACTGGGTTGCTAAGGACATTACTTTGGGCGCAAATGTCGCAGAGAACATCAAGGTTTGGGTGCGTTGCTTGCAGCGCTCATCAATCGCTTCGAGGTCATCTGCGAAACCCATGTCTAACATGCGGTCTGCTTCATCAATCACGAGTTGCTTGACATCATCTAGGTGAATCGCACGGCTGTCGCTCAGGTCCAATAAGCGACCTGGGGTTGCAACGACGAGCAATGCACCTTTCAGTGCTTGGATTTGTTTGCCATAGGGCATGCCGCCCATCACGGTTGCAATCCGAATGCCTTTAAAGCCACGGGCTAAATTAATTGCATCGGCAGCGACTTGTTGCGCCAGTTCGCGGGTTGGGCACAATACCAATACTTTCGGTTGTGCACGACCAGGAACAGGCGAGTTGCTGGGATTGCTAGCAAGCAATTGATTCAGTAAAGGTAGCAAAAAGGCGGCGGTTTTGCCGCTACCGGTTTGGCTGCTAACCAAGAGGTCGCCGCCAGCCATCGCCGCAGGAATAACCTGTGCTTGCACTGGAGTAGCTTGGGTAAAACCCAATTCAGCGACGTTTTGTAAGAGTGGGGCTGCTAAGCCAAATGATGCAAATGCATTAGCGTTTGATGTAACGACAGATACCGTTACTTTTTCGCCTGCAGGAACATCGGTATGCGAGTCAGTTGACTCAGTGTGGTTTTCATTTAAAAAAGTCATGCAAATCACATCCCCATCGGGGATGTCTCCGGTTGTGCGCCTCAGTGTTTTAAAGGGCGCGATGGTCTAGGGCATCGACCATCAGACAAGCGGCAGCGGTGTGTTTATTGCTACTAAACTGATTCGCTGAATATGTAAATTGCTGGGGACGATGT
>CANGWV010000107.1 GCA_947457875.1 Burkholderiaceae bacterium | reverse complement strand
TCACATTGCCCTTGCTCAAATCAACCCTGTGGTGGGGGATTTGAGTGGCAATGCGAAGTTGATTGGTGATGCAGCTGAAGTCGCATACCGCGCTGGCGCTAAATTACTGATCACGCCTGAGTTAGCCCTCACGGGCTACCCCCCAGAAGACTTATTACTACGCCCTGCTTTTATTGAGGCAGCGGCAGATACCTTGGATCAATTGCGCAGTGCTTTGAAGGCGTATCCAAGTTTGGCGGTTGTAGTCGGCCACCCCCTGAAGACCCCAAAGGGTCTTCACAATGCTGCGACGGTGCTACGGGATGGCCACTGCATTGCGAGCTATGCCAAGCACGAACTTCCCAATAACGAAGTCTTTGATGAAGTACGTTACTTCACGCCCGGTCATGCGCCCTGCGTTTTTGATATCGATGGCTGCGCGATTGGCGTGATCATTTGTGAAGATGCGTGGCATAGCGGTCCGGCGACCAAGGCCAAAGCGGCCGGCGCTCAGGTATTGATTTCACTGAATGCATCGCCATACCATTTGCACAAAGAAAATTTACGCTTAGAGGTGCTGCGCAATGTCATTAACACAACTGGTTTGCCTTTGATTTATGTGAACGCCGTTGGCGGTCAAGATGAGCTGGTCTTTGATGGCGGCTCCTTTGCCTTAGATGCCAGCGGTTTGGTGGCAACTGCAATGCCCCAATTTGAAAGCGGCATTGGTGTAGTAAGAATAGGTGAAGATGGCCAGCCTGAGCTCGGGCCAATTGCCCCATCGCAAAGCATGGAATCGCAAGCCTATGCCGCTTTAGTGATGGGCGTGCGTGATTATGTACACAAGAATGGTTTTCCGGGCGTCATCATTGGTTTGTCTGGCGGAGTTGATTCCGCTTTGGTGCTGGCCATTGCAGTCGATGCCCTGGGCGCTGAGCAGGTACGCGCAGTAATGATGCAATCACCCTACACTGCCGAGATATCGTGGGTGGACGCGCGCGCTTTAGCGAGCAATCTCGGCGTGCAATACGATGAAATTCCGATTGGCGCGGCGGTAGCCGCTTTAGAGGGCGCCCTTGCAAGTCAGTTTACTGGCCTCGCGCCTGATACCACCGAAGAAAATATTCAAGCCCGCGTGCGTGGCACCTTACTCATGGCGCTGTCAAATAAAACCGGTCGTCTGGTTTTAACCACCGGTAACAAAAGTGAAATGGCTGTTGGGTATTGCACGCTCTATGGCGATATGGCCGGTGGCTTTGCAGTCATTAAGGACATTCCTAAAACGGTGGTCTATAAACTCTGCACCTATCGCAATAGCGTGGCGCCGGTCATTCCGGAGCGAATCTTAACGCGCGCGCCTTCTGCTGAATTACGTCCGGACCAAACCGATCAAGATAGCCTGCCTCCATATGAGTTACTTGACGCCATCGTCGAGGGTTATATGGAGCAAAACCAGTCGATCGCCTCCTTAATTGAGCGCGGTTTTGATGAGGCCAGCGTGCGCAAGATAACCCGCCTGATTAAGCTCAATGAATACAAGCGACGCCAGGCACCCCCCGGCGTCCGTGTCACCACCCGGGCATTTGGCCGGGATTGGCGCTATCCCATTACGTCGCGGTTTTTAGCCTAGCACCACAGACCTAAGGTCTATTAGTTTGCTAAGACGAGTCGGTAGGTTTTGGGTATGATTACTGCAACAGGGGAATTTTATGAAATTAATTACATCCATCATTAAGCCGTTCAAACTCGATGAAGTCCGTGAAGCACTTGCTGAGGTCGGCGTTACCGGCCTCACAGTCACTGAAGTCAAAGGCTTTGGTCGTCAAAAAGGCCATACTGAACTCTATCGTGGCGCTGAATACGTCGTCGACTTTTTACCCAAGGTCAAAGTAGAGGTTGTGGTTGCGAGTGATCGTGTTGAAAGCGTGATCGAAGCCATTACTAAAGCGGCGCGCACTGGCAAGATTGGCGATGGCAAGATTTTTGTGAGTCCGATCGAGCAAGCCATCCGCATCCGAACCGGTGAAGCCAACGAGGAGGCAGTTTAAAGCCGCAAAAATCGCAGCTGAAGTACTGCTAGTCCGCCTGTACTAGCAGTATGCTTTTTGAATCGGCATTGCTTGGGCGAACCCGAAGGCCCTGAAAGAATACCTCCGCAGATGACAGGCCGGAGGTCATCAGCTTAAACGGTGACTTACCGTAAAAGGAGTGGCCAAGCCCGGGCTCCATTGCTTTGCTTTGCACCTTCCCATCCCCATCCACCACGCAGATCACTTGTGCCGTCGGCATTTTGACGTAAACCATATTGCCAGGCTTATTTGCACTTGGTGATTTGTAATTTTCAATCGATGCATCGGGCGCTGGGCAGGCTGGATTGGCTGCCACTACCATCGCAGGGCCCTGGGTAACTATAGGACTAGGGGCGGCTGCAGGGCTCGAGGTATCTGCAGGGCTTGCTGATGGGGTTACCGCTGGGGTGGCGCTTGCTGGCTCGGCTGGAGGGGTCGCTGGCGCAGCATCCACCGGCGCTGCAGTGAGCGCAGTTACCTCTATTGGCTTTGGCTTACCCATCAAGGCATCAAGTTGGCCTACCAATAGAGGCTGAAATTGCACCAATGCAAATACAAGCGCGCCTACCGGCAGCAGCCAAACCCATTTTTTACTGGCTTGCTTTTGTTCACGCGCAGCAACAATCGCCTGCTTATTCGGCTCTGGATTTGGCTCCACCAAAATAGGCTGCGCATTCGACTGATTAGAAGTCGGAGCCGCTGGATCACTTTTTATTTTTTTGACAGCCGTTTTCTTTACTTCATTTGGCTCACCTTCTGTTGCTTGTACTGCTGCAAGTGCATTCTCGGGCGAAGCGGGCTTAGATGCATCACGCTGCTCTACTGCTTTTGCTTCATCGGGTACGGGCTGTGACTCCGCTAAAGGTAGCTCTGCTTGTGGCCCAAAATCAAATGCGTCTTTTTCGTCGAGCTGGATTAACTTGGCTACTTTCCTAGCGGCAACCAGTTTAATTGTGGGCGAGTAAAAACTACTGCTCTGTCCGTTCTCGATCTGCTGAATTTGCTTATTGGAGAGACATGCCAGTAGCGCCAACTGCTCGACCGACATGGCGCATTTTTCCCGTGCCGCGCTAAATGCTGCACAACGTATTTCAGGGGAGGATTGTTTTTGCGCCATTTATCTTGCTTTCAGCTACTGACCGTATAAAAAGAATGTTCTTTAATTAACAATTGAATATCGTATTTATTAAATTCGCCTAAGGGCTAATCGGACTCAATGCATTCATGGCCCTGCTCATGCTTCCTCAAGGGAGGCCTCTAAGTAGGACTTCACTAAAGCCTGCAATGAATCTGCCCGCATTTTTTCCATAACACGCGCCTTATGCACTTTAATCGTGGCATCGGTGGTGCCAAGCTTCACTGCAATGTCTTTATTCAAGAGACCTTGGACCAGCAGGTGGCAAACCTCTTTTTCACGGGGAGTCAGGGTGGCGAAGTAGCGCTTGACTTCAACGTCTTTCGAGACCCGCTTAAGTTGGCGGCGATCAAACTCAATTGCATCGGCTACGGAGTTTAATAAATCTTCTAAGTTAAAGGGCTTAAATAAAAAATCCATGGCCCCTTTTTTAAGGCTCTTTACTATCTGCTGCGGATGGCTTTGACCGCTAATGAAGACGATTGGGGTTTTACGCCCGATTCGAGCCAACTCTTCCTGTAAGTCGAGGCCCGTCATATCTGGCATCTGCATATCAAGCAAAATGACTGCCGGTGAAATGGGGACTGAATGCTCGATAAAGTCTTTCGCGCTGGCAAAATCATGCACGTTGTACCCCAACTCGCGCAGCATTCTGCTCAAGGAGGTCCGCATTGACTCGTCATCGTCAACCAAATACACGTGACCCGATTTATTCATCTATCCAACCTAAATTGCTAATTAAGCAAATGTAATAGAAGTGCTGTACTTTAGATATTAGCTTAATGGCTAACTTTTGACGTCTAACGTACTGGTTTCATTATGCTTTTTACTTATTGCAGTGCAGCAATATATTTCCCCAGAATTGCCCGTACATTGCTTTATCCCTGCTCATTGCACAATAGAGGCTTTTCCCCAATTACAAATGGAGTCAGCCGCATGAAACGCCTCAATGAACGCTCGAGAATGGTCACCGAAGGTGTTGCACGCGCACCCAACCGCTCCATGTATTACGCCATGGGATACAAGGATGGGGATTTCACCAAACCCATGGTGGGCGTGGCCAATGGCCACTCAACTGTAACGCCTTGCAATAGCGGCTTACAAAAATTAGCCGATGCTGCCATTGAGGCCCTAGAGGCTGCTGGCGCGAAAG
>CANGWV010000106.1 GCA_947457875.1 Burkholderiaceae bacterium | reverse complement strand
TGTTGAGTTCCTGCACAGACTGCGCTATCCCTTGATTGCCTTTCCCGCTGCCGGCCAAGATTGTATTGAGGTTTGTAACCAATTGATCAAATTTTTGTTGCGTTTCTACTAAGTTTAAAGCGCTCAAATTGCTGACTACTTTTTGCAGTCCTGAAAAAATCTCATCTGCTGGACTAGGCAAAGATGGGATAACGGGGTAATCCGGCTTCCAGCTATAGGTCAAATCTGGATACTCGTTGTTGCGACTTTCAAAGTCCAACTCAATGTAATTCACGCCAGTAATGCCCATGGTCTTGACCTTGGCGCGTAAATTGGCAGTAACGAAACCATTTATATCGCCCAGAAATTGTTTTGGATCGCCATTAATCAGCATCCGAACAATGACATATTCTTTACGGTCAATGAGTGGGACATTTTTTTCATACAGTTCGCCGGTTAAGCCGACGGAGATCACCTGCCCTATTTTCACGCCCCTGAACCGAACCGAAGCACCATTATCTAAACCGGTAACCGATTGCTTAATATAGGTTTCGACTTCAAATGTTTTCTGGAAGATTTGCCCGGATCCAAAAACCAGAATAAGGGCAATCAATGCACCGATGGCGGCCAGTACAAACAAGCCGAGGCGAAAGTAATTGGGGTTGGAGTTGCTCATGCTGCTTCCTTACTCATAATGCGATTAAAGAATTGATGGACGCGTGGATCGGCGCTCTGATCCCGTAACACTTTTGGGTCGCCTTCTGCAATGATGCCTTTGCTTGCCTTATCTAACATAATCACTCGATTCGCAATCGAGTAAATACTAGCTAGCTCATGTGACACGATAACAAAGGTAATACCTAAATTCTGGGATAAATCCAAAATGGTACGGTCTAGATCGGCTGAGGTAATCGGATCAAGGCCCGCTGATGGCTCATCCAAAAACAGAATCTTCGGATCAAGTGCCATGGCCCGGGCAATCGCGGCGCGCTTTTGCATACCGCCACTGATCTCGCTTGGCATGTACTGCTCGTAAGGTAATAGACCAACTAAATCCAGCTTACAGCGCGCCAATAAATTCATTTGCTCGCGCTCTAAGGTGGTGTACTCCTCCATAAACAGAGTGACGTTTTCGAGTAAATTCATCGAACCAAACAAGGCGCCCTGCTGGTACATCACCCCAAAGTGCGTCATGATTTTTTGGCGATCCTCGCCATGCGCATCCGTAATATCCTGGCCTTCAATCAGCACGCTGCCCGCTAGGGGTTCATATAAGCCAAACAGGTTTTTTAACAAGCTGGACTTACCACAGCCTGATCCACCCAGAATCACAAAGATCTCGCCTTCGTTCACCGAGAAGTTGAGGTTTTGCAGCAGCACATTCTGCCCATACCCAACCGAGAGACTGCGAACGTCGATGACAGCCATCAGAAATCCGTCTTATACGAAATATAGGCAAACACGCCGTCCACCAAGACGATCATGACAATACTGCTCACCACGGCCCGCGTTGCTGAAATGCCCACTGCCGCCGCGCCCGTTCCAGTTTGCATGCCGCGCATGCAGCCTACTGCCGCAATCACGATGCCAAACAACACCGACTTCGTTAGGCCCGAAAAAACGTCTTCTAGGTCTACGGTATTTAAAACCCCATCGTAGAAATTAACCAGGGGGACGCCATAAGCCATCATCGTGAGTGAAGAAGCAAAGACACTGACGATATCGGCATACAGCGTCAAAATCGGCGCGACCAAAATACCTGCAAGTACCCGCGGTACTACCAAGAAACGTACCGGACTGAGGCCACCAGTAACTAGGGCATCGACTTCGCTATTGACCGTCATGGTGCCAATTTCAGCGGCGAAGGCTGCAGACGAGCGCCCTGCCAACAAAATGGCGGTAATGAGTGGCCCTAGCTCTCGGAAGATTCCCAAGGCAACAATCGGACCTACAAAAGTAATCGCACCAAACTTCTGCATGCCAATCGCAGATTGAAAGGACAGAATCACGCCAATCAAAAAAGCAACTAGGCCGACAATGGGTAAAGCGGCGACACCCGCCTGAAACGCAGCATTAACAAAATCACCCCAGCGCACTTGACGGGGATGCAATAAAGCCCAAACTAAATCGGCAGTAACATGGCCAGCAAAGGTAATAATTGAAGCCACGTCTTTTAAAAAGATGCTGCTCGCAACGCCCACTGCCACCACAAAGCCCTCTTTCGGTTTGGGCTCTACTACTGGAAATAATTTACCAATGGGATCAAACTGCTGCAGCAAAGGCAAATAGCGCTGATCCAAACCGGTCAAGGTAAATATTCCGCCATGCTTTTCTTGAGCCCTATGCAAATCAATCAAAAAAGCAACGCCAGCACCATCCAGATATTCCACTTGGGATGCATCGATACGTAGGGTCTTTTGGCCAGAGGACTGCCCCAGCCAGGTATCCTGATCCAAGCGAACTGAAGTCCAGTTACCACCCAAGGCATAGACATCAATCCTGCCCCGCAGCGCTAATTGCGCATGCGTGCCGCCCATGACCTTCCAGTCAAATGGGGCATTAGGCAGCATACTGATTGTCATTTAAAGACTATAAGGGATTAACGTGAAAGTATAAAAAAGGCCTAGCGGGTAGCTAGGCCTTAGTAAATATACTGGTGCGGCTGGCAGGAATTGAACCCACGACCCCTTGGTTCGTAGCCAAGTACTCTATCCAGCTGAGCTACAGCCGCAACAGCCATAATTATGCCATGGAAGAAAAGAACTACATTACGCCGGCGGGTCACACGCGTCTTCGAGCGGAGCTTTTGCAGCTTTTGGACGTGGAGCGCCCCAAAATCGTCGAGATTGTCCATTGGGCCGCTTCCAACGGTGACCGCTCTGAAAATGGCGACTACATCTATGGCAAAAAGCGCTTGCGGGAGATTGATCGGCGCATTCGGTTTTTAAACAAGCGACTGGAGTTTGCGGTTCTTGTCGACAATGCCGCCCGAATATCCGGCGACCAGGATGCCGATCAGGTCTTTTTTGGAGCGACGGTGACGTATTGCCCTACCAGCGGACCCAATCATGGACAAGAAGAAAACATCACGATCGTTGGGGTTGATGAGGTTGATTTAGAAAAGGGATATGTCAGCTGGGTATCGCCGATTGCCAAAGCGCTGATTAAAGCGCGGACTGGGGATTGCGTTCGCATTCAAACGCCAACTGGACCTGCTGAAATCGAAATCCTGGATGTGGAGTACCACGCTTAAGCGCCAGTACGCACTACCCGCATAACATCGGGGTTGTTACGCAAACTTCGCATCACTTTAGACAGATGCAAGCGATCGGCCACTTGCAAGGTAAAGCGAATGACGACGGCGTCTTCTTTATGCCGGTCTTCCATCGAGACATTCATGATGTTGCAATCGGCCGAGGTAATGCTACTCGCGACCCGAGCCAATACGCCCTTCCCTTGGTGGGTATCAACTGCTAAGTTCACCTCAAACTCCCGATGAATGTCTTTACTCCACTCCACCTCAACCCACTTATCGCTATCTTTGGATAGCATGCGCAAAGCAGTTTTACAGTCGTTCACGTGAATCTGCAGGCCTTCGCCTTTGCCCAAATAACCAATAATGGCATCGCCTGGAATCGGGTGGCAACAGCTTTGGAAGCTGGTAGACATACCCTCTCGACCATCAACCAAAATAGCCTGCTTTTGGTGTGAATGGGGCTCGTGGTGAATTGCCCAGTCACCCGAACCCAAACGCATCTGCTCATCACCACCTTCTTCGTCCAGCAGAATTTTCAGGCGAATGGCGAGTTCTTGGTGGGAGCGGCGACCCAAGGCAATATTGACGCACGCCTCTTCACGCGTTTTATCGCCAGTCCAATGCAATAACTTCTCCCAGATGACGCCAGATAAAAGCCCAGCGTCCACACCTTGCTGGCGCAAGGCGTTCGCTAACAAACGCTCACCCAATTGCAAAGACTCGCCGTAATGTTTGGTCTTGAGCGAATGACGAATCGATGCCCTGGCTTTACCGGTGCGTACAAACGCCAACCAACCAGGGTTGGGTTGGTTATTAGTCGAAGTAACCACCTCGACAATATCGCCGTTCTTCAATTCGCTGCGCAACGGCAGCTGCATGTTATTAATCTTCACAGCAACGCAGGAATTACCAATGTCGCTGTGAACCGAGTAAGCAAAATCGAGTGCCGTCGCACCCCGCGGCAAGGCCCGAATTTGCCCTTTGGGGGTAAACACATACACTGCATCCGGGAACAGATCGATCTTGACGTGTTCTAGGAATTCTTGCGAGTCGCCACTGCTATCCTGAATATCAATCAAGGACTGCAGCCACTGGTGCGCCCGATTTTGCACTTCACTCATCTCAGGAGCGCCATCTTTATAAGCCCAGTGCGCTGCTACCCCCGACTCTGCCACTGCGTGCATGTCACCTGTACGAATCTGAAACTCCACCGGCACACCCGATGGGCCCACTAAGGTGGTGTGCAGGGATTGGTAGCCATTGAGTTTGGGAATGGAAATGTAATCCTTAAACTTACCAGGCATCGGCTTGTATAAGGCGTGCAAAATTCCCAATGCACGGTAGCACTCATCAATCGAGTGGACCGTAACACGGAAGGCATAGACATCAAGCACCTGAGAAAAGCTCACGTGCTTGTGCCGCATCTTCATGTAAATCGAAAAGAGGGTTTTTTCTCGGCCCTGCAAATCAACTGCGATACCCACTTTTGCAAAGCTCATGCGTGTGGT
>CANGWV010000105.1 GCA_947457875.1 Burkholderiaceae bacterium | reverse complement strand
TACAAAGTAAATCCTCTTTTTGAGGGTTTTCTTGCGAATTTCTTTAGCCAGCTCACCAAAACCCAAGATTTTACCTTAAAGGAGTTAAAAAGCCCAGTTGCCTGATAAATAGGTGAAAATTGACCCATGAACCTGCTCTCTGCTGCCGCCAAGGTTAGCTCCTTCACCATGCTATCGCGCATTACAGGGCTTTTACGCGAAACCCTGATTGCCCGTAGTTTTGGGGCTTCTGAGTGGACAGACGCCTTTAATGTGGCCTTTCGGCTGCCCAATCTGCTCCGTAGGCTCTTTGCCGAAGGGGCATTTTCCCAGGCATTTGTGCCGATTTTGGGGGAAGTTTCCAGCAAGGATAACCCCGCACAATCTAAAACCCTGATTAATGCGGTAGCTACTCTGCTCTTTTGGGCCCTTTTGCTTATTGTGGGCCTTGGGATTGTTGGCGCCCCACTCCTCATTTTGGCGATTGCCACCGGCTTTAGCGGCAGCCCCGCTTACGAAGCCAGCGTGGTCATGACCCAAATCATGTTTCCCTACATTGGGCTGATTTCGATGGTGTCCCTGTCGGCAGGCATTCTCAATACCTTTCAGCGCTTTGCGATTCCAGCCTTCACCCCCGTTTTGCTGAACTTGGCATTAATTGGCAGTGCCCTCTGGCTTGCACCCCAACTGGATCAACCGATTTATGCCCTGGCATTTGGCGTGCTAGTCGGCGGCGTTTTGCAATTGGCGATTCAAATTCCTGCGCTGCGTCGGCTGGGCTTGCTGCCCCGCATCGGCCTGTTACCAAATGCCATTCGGAGTGCTTGGTTAAACCCCGATGCACGCCGCGTATTAAAACTTATGGGGCCGGCTGTCTTTGCCGTATCGGTTGCTCAAATCTCCCTGGTGATTAATACCAATATTGCCTCTCGCTTGCAAACCGGCAGTGTCTCTTGGTTGTCGTACGCCGATCGCCTGATGGAGTTTCCGACCGCCTTACTGGGTGTGACCCTAGGCACTGTCTTACTGCCCAGCCTTAGCCGTGCCAATGCCCAGCAAGACACAAAACAAGCGAGTGAGCTTTTGGTCTGGGGATTGCAACTCACCTTCTTACTGGCCGCGCCCTGTGCAGTAGCGCTGTTGCTGTTTGGTGAGCCCATTGCTGCTGTGCTTTACCACTATGGCCGCTTTACCGCACTGGATGTCGTTATGACGCAGCAGGCACTTGCCGCCTATGGCGTTGGGCTGATTGGACTAATTCTGATCAAAATTTTGGCGCCTGGGTTTTATGCCCGCCAAGATATACGTACGCCCGTTCGGATTGCG
Source organism: Burkholderiaceae bacterium (assembly GCA_947457875.1). Taxonomy (GTDB): domain Bacteria; phylum Pseudomonadota; class Gammaproteobacteria; order Burkholderiales; family Burkholderiaceae; genus Polynucleobacter. The sequence goes on along the minus strand of CANGWV010000105.1, from coordinate 3,448 downwards.
TTACTTGTATTGATCTCCACTCAGCTGGCCAATATTGTCTTGGTACCTTTGCTAGGTCATACCGGCTTGGCACTTTCCGTTGGTCTTGGTGCGTGCTTAAATGCAGCCCTACTGTGGATTGGTTTACACCGGCGCGGCGCAATTGCCGCCGGTTTTGGTTGGACCAAATACCTCGTTCAACTTACTATTGCACTGATTCCTTTATCCCTATTGCTCTACTATGGCGCCAACCTACACCAGTGGATCGCCATGCAGAGTGAGCCATGGACACGTGTTGGCTTATTAGCCGCGTGGATTATGGGCGCTGCCGTGGTGTATTTCATGGCCCTTTGGATTGTGGGTATTCGTTGGCAGCATTTTCGGCGTCATGCAAAATAGACGGTATGCCGACACGCCAACTTGATTACTTCACTTCCCTCGTTGCCGAAGATGAACATTTTCCGCTAACCGAATCCGCAATTGCGGTTGCACAGCATGCCTTTCCAGACTTGGATGTGCAGCACACGCTTGATGAAATTGATGCCCTCGGTAACAAGCTAAAAAAACGCATCACTGCCGATACGTCGCAAGTGCAGCGCCTGCAACTACTGAAGCATTTTTTTTACACTGAGCTGGGATTTGGTCCAAACGCGAATGACTTTTATGCGCCCGAGAATTCCTATCTACACCACGTGATGGAGAGTCGTCGCGGCATTCCGATCTCCCTCGCCATCTTAATGATCGAACTCGGTCAGCAAATTGGTCTGAAGATTCGTGGAGTCTCCTTCCCGAATCACTTCATGATGCGGGTCTCTTTGCCTCAAGGTGAAATCATTATGGATCCGCTTAATGGTGCCACCTATTCAAAGGATGAATTGCAAACCATGCTCGACCCTTACCTTGAAGCCAAGGGCTATCGGGGTGAGACTGCACTCCCCCTCAGTATTTTCTTGCGCGCCTCGAGCAGCCGAGAAATTCTCTCGCGCTTTTTGCGGAACCTGAAGTTAATTTATACCGAACATGAGCGCTGGGAACGCTTGCTTGGCATTCAGGAGCGCTTAGTGATTTTGTTGCCCGACGCCATCGAGGAAGTGCGCGATCGCGGCCTTATTTTTGCCCAACTGGAATACGTACGTCCGGCCTTGCAGGACATGCAACACTATATTAGTGAAGCGCCCGAGGCGAGCGATGCGGAAGAGATTCGTAACCACATTGCTAGCCTCGAAAGCCAAGCTCGCTAAGATTAAACCGATTGCATTCAACGCGCCATGCCGACTGAATTGCATCCGCAGCCCCTCCTTTCAATAGCAGGTCCTACTGGATCTGGTAAGACCCATCTAGCCATGTTGCTAGCAGAGGCGGCACAGGCGCGCGGCATTACGGTCGAACTGATCAGCATGGACTCTGCTCTGGTCTACAGGGGTATGGACATTGGTAGCGCTAAACCCACTCTGACGGAACGCGCGGCAGTAAGGCATCACCTCATCGACATTCTCGACCCAAGCGAAGCCTACTCTGCAGCGCGCTTTGCAACTGACACTAAACAGCTCGTCACTGAAATACGGCAACGGGGTAATGTGCCAGTCATCGTCGGCGGCACCATGCTCTATTGGCGTGCGTTTGCCTATGGCCTATCCAGCCTTCCACCAGCGGATTCAATGATCCGTGCCCACCTGGATGCCCAAGGCAAGCTACTCGGCTGGCCAGCCATGCATGCGGAGTTAATGGTCCTTGATCCCATTACAGCAGCGCGCTTAGAGCCCAATGATTCGCAGCGCATTCAGCGCGCATTAGAAGTCGTGCAGTCCACCGGCAAACCGATGTCCACCTGGCTTGCAGAATCGCCCAGTGACGACGGCCGTGCAGGCTCATTGATTCCCGACTGGCTTCGCCTAGTCTCATTAGAGCCAAGCGAGCGAGCGCAGCTGCATCAGAATTTAGAGAGTCGCTTTGATGCCATGCTGCACGCTGGATTGATTGGTGAAGTTCGTACGCTCCGCACTCAGCCCGGTATCCATGCCGACCTACCCGCAATGCGCGCAGTAGGCTACCGCCAAGTGTGGGAATTTTTAGAAGGGCAAATCAGCCTAGATCAAATGCGCTACAAGGCATTAGCGGCAACGCGGCAACTGGGCAAACGCCAACTCACCTGGCTCAGGGCAATTGAAGGTCGAACTGTATTTAATCCGTTTGATGCCGGTGGCTTAAAAGCAGCGCTCCATTACTGCCTACAAGGGCTGGGTGCAGTTAAATAACAATCGTTTGCGCTGCGTTGGGCGTGCGATCCGCTACCTCGCCTACGACCCACGCTTTTAGGCCTTGGGCCTTGAGCGAAGTGAGGGCTTTATCCGCCTCGCTTTTTGCAAGAACAACGACCATGCCAATACCGCAGTTAAAGACGCGAACCATCTCTGCATCGACAACGCCGCCTTTCATTTGCAGCCAACGGAATAAGTCGGGCAGAACCCAACTGTCGCGGTGCAAAATCGCCTGAGTATTCTCCGGCAAAACACGGGGCACGTTATCCACGAGTCCACCGCCGGTAATGTGGGCCATGCCCTTCACATCAACTTCACCAATTAACTTTAATAATGGCTTGACGTAGATTTCAGTCGGCGCCATCACGACATCAATCAAAGGGCGACCGCCAAGATCATCGCTAGGCTTTGCGCCCGCACGTTCGATAATCTTTCGTACCAAGGAATACCCATTGGAGTGCGCGCCACTCGAGCCCAAAGCCAAAATGACATCGCCCGGCACAATCCGGCTGCCATTAATGATCTTGGATTTTTCAACGGCGCCGACCGCAAAACCGGCTAAATCGTATTCGCCATCGGGGTACATGCCAGGCATTTCAGCGGTCTCGCCGCCAATCAGGGCACAACCCGCCAGCTCACAGCCCGTAGCAATACCACCAACCACGGTTGCCGCGGTATCCACCGTCAGCTTGCCGCAGGCAAAGTAGTCTAAAAAGAACAGGGGCTCAGCGCCCTGCACCAAAATGTCATTCACGCTCATCGCGACTAAATCCTGGCCAATCGTGTCATGGCGATTCCACTCAAACGCCAATTTCAGCTTTGTGCCAACACCATCAGTACCCGATACTAATACGGGTTCTTTGTAGCGCTTGGGGACCTCAAACAAGGCACCAAAGCCGCCAATGCCAGCCAGTACACCCTCGCGCATGGTTTTCTTTGCCAGCGGCTTAATACGGTCGACCAGGGCATCGCCAGCGTCAATATCAACGCCAGCATCGCGGTACGAGAGGCTTTGGGCTTGGGAATTAGGGGATGAACTCATGGGGGGCCGTTTGGAAATAAGGTGAAAGCGTGCGTTGATCGGTAGAATCATTGAATTCTAGAGGATCAATGCCCCATGGCAGAAATTTTTACCCCTTTTTTAGCTGCTTTTATTCTTGCTTATGCCCTACGACCCGTAGCAGGCCGGCTTGAGGACCTGCACGTGCCCC
>CANGWV010000104.1 GCA_947457875.1 Burkholderiaceae bacterium | reverse complement strand
AGGCTATATTAACAAGTTACGCCTAAAAACCATGAATAACGAAATCAAGATCCGCGGTGCCCGTACGCACAACCTCAAAAATATCAATTTAGATATTCCCAGAGAGAAATTAGTCGTCCTAACCGGCCTTTCGGGGTCGGGCAAAAGCTCGCTGGCATTCGATACCCTGTATGCAGAGGGACAGCGTCGCTACGTTGAGTCGCTGTCTGCCTATGCCCGTCAATTTCTACAACTGATGGAAAAGCCCGATGTCGATGTCATCGAAGGCCTATCCCCTGCAATCTCGATTGAGCAAAAAGCAACCAGCCATAACCCCCGCTCTACCGTAGGTACGGTTACGGAGATCCATGACTATTTGCGACTCTTGTTTGCCAGAGCCGGCACACCGCATTGCCCAGAACACAATCTGGCGTTAACAGCCCAGAGTGTTTCGCAAATGGTGGATACCGTGATGGCTCTCCCGCCTGAAACCAAGCTCATGATTTTGGCGCCCGTCGTGAGTGAGCGTAAGGGCGAGTTTGTTGATCTCTTTCAGGATCTTCAGGCTCAAGGCTTTGTGCGCTTTCGGGTTCGCTCGGGCGGCGGCACCACCAACACAGCAAAAGCCGAGATCTTTGAAGTCGATCAGCTACCTAAGCTGAAAAAAACCGATAAGCATTCAATTGAAGTGGTGGTGGATCGCATAAAGGTACGCCCCGATATTCAGCAGCGCTTAGCCGAGTCCTTTGAAACAGCACTGCGCTTAGCGGATGGCAAAGCAATGATTGTCGACATGGATACCGGTGTTGATACGATTTTCTCCAGTAAATTTGCTTGCCCGATTTGTTCTTACTCACTGCAAGAGCTAGAACCACGGCTATTCTCATTTAATAATCCGATGGGCGCATGTCCCTCGTGCGATGGTTTAGGTCATATCTCCTTTTTTGATCCCAAGCGCATTGTGGCCCACCCCGATTTATCGCTGGCATCCGGCGCAATTAAAGGCTGGGACCGCCGCAATCAGTTTTATTTCAAGCTACTACAGACCTTAGCAAAGCATGCTGGTTTTGATATTGAGAAACCGTTTGAGAACCTATCTAAAAAAGCACAAGACCTCGTTTTAATGGGCTCAGGCGATACCAATATTGCCTTTGAATATTTGAATGAGCGCGGCAAGTTAAGCGTACGGCAACATCCCTTTGAAGGCATTGTGGCCAACTTTGAACGCCGTTACCGCGAAACCGAATCGATGGCAGTGCGCGAAGAGTTATCACGCTACCAAAATATTCGCTCCTGCCCCGATTGCAATGGCACACGCTTGCGCCGTGAAGCGCGCTTTGTCAAAGTAGGTGATGGCAAGCAGTCGCGCGGTATTTTTGAAATCAGTGCACTCCCCCTCAAAGAAGCCAAAGAGTATTTCGAGGTCCTCCAACTCAAAGGCGCGAAACGGGAAATCGCTGACAAAATTGTGAAGGAAATTAGCTCCCGCTTAACCTTCTTAAACGACGTTGGCCTCGATTACCTGTCACTCGAGCGCAGTGCGGATACGCTATCTGGCGGCGAGGCACAGCGCATTCGCTTAGCTTCACAAATTGGCTCTGGTCTAACTGGAGTGATGTATGTACTCGATGAACCTTCGATTGGCTTGCATCAGCGCGATAACGATCGCCTGATTGGCACGCTTAAGCACCTGCGTGATTTAGGAAATAGCGTACTCGTGGTTGAGCACGACGAAGACATGATTCGGGCCTCCGACTACGTGATTGATATTGGTCCGGGTGCGGGCGTTCATGGCGGTCGGGTAGTGGCACAAGGCACGCCTGCTGAAGTGGAAGCGAACCCCAACTCGCTCACGGGCGCGTATTTGGCTGGACGCGAGCGCATCGAGGTACCTGAAAAACGCATACCTGCCAGTGATCGCTTTTTAAAAATCATTGGCGCCACAGGCAATAATTTGCAATCCGTGAATGCTGAAATCCCCGTAGGTCTTCTCACTTGTGTTACGGGCGTATCAGGCTCTGGCAAATCAACCCTCATCAATGACACTTTGCATCATGCAGTTGCGCACCACATCTATAAATCAAATACCGAGCCAGCTGCCCATAAAGCGATTGAAGGTCTGGAGCATTTTGATAAGGTAATTAGCGTTGATCAATCACCGATTGGTCGAACACCGCGATCCAATCCTGCAACCTACACCGGCCTCTTTACACCGATTCGTGAACTGTTTTCTGGCGTGCCCGCATCGCGCGAGCGCGGTTACGAAGCGGGGCGCTTCTCGTTTAACGTCAAAGGCGGACGCTGCGAAACCTGTGAGGGCGATGGCGTTCTCAAAGTAGAAATGCACTTCTTGCCGGATGTGTATGTTCCCTGTGATGTCTGCCACGGTAAACGCTATAACCGTGAAACCTTAGACATTCGCTATAAAGGCAAGAATATTCACGAAGTCTTGGCAATGACGATTGAGCAAGCACACGAGTTTTTTGAAGCCGTACCCGTAGTCAAGCGCAAACTCAAAACCTTGCTGGATGTAGGCTTGGGATACGTCAAGCTAGGTCAAAGTGCGACAACACTGTCAGGCGGCGAGGCTCAGCGGGTGAAACTATCGCTGGAACTCTCGAAGCGCGACACCGGCAGAACCCTCTACATTTTGGATGAGCCGACGACGGGTTTGCACTTTCATGACATCCAGTTATTGTTGACCGTAATTCATACACTCAAAAAGCAAGGCAACACGATTGTGATCATTGAGCACAACTTGGATGTGATTAAAACCGCAGACTGGATTATTGATTTAGGTCCCAAAGGTGGCGCTGGCGGCGGCTTGATTATTGCAACCGGCACACCCGAGGACGTGGCCAAGAATCCAGACAGCTTCACTGGTCACTACCTTGCCCCGCTACTCAAAGCAAAACCCGTCAAGGCCAAAACAAAGAAAGTGGCAGCTTAGATATTGAAGTGAATCAAAGCAGTTTCGTTTCGGCGATGTCGGTTGATTCGGAACTGCCCGATAACACCAGGATGTCGTTTTCAGCCAAACGTAAGTCTGGGCTCAGAGATAGCTTGACGTAGTCTTCACCGCCGACTTTGCGCCGTACCGCCTGAATAGCGATACCCTCCATCCCTAAATCGATCTCTTCCAGGGTTTGGCCAATGGCTTGCGCACCAGGAGCGAGTGTTACGGTATGCAGCCTCCATGATTCATTGACATCGAAATCATCCCCCTCAGACCCCCGAAAGTAGCCACGCAATAAGCCATACCGAGCCTCTCGGGCTTCCGCTAAGCGACGTACTACTTTACGCATCGGTATGCCCATAATCAACAGCACATGGGATGCCAACATTAAGCTGCCTTCTATGAGCTCGGGCACGACTTCAGTTGCACCAGCAGCCTCGAGTTTTTTTAAGTCCGCATCGTCTTTGGTGCGAACTAGTATGGTCATGCCAGGACGCAAGCGTTCAACCTGGTGCAGCACCTTTAAGCTGGCCGGTGTATCCGCAAAGGTCACCACAACCGCTTTGGCTCTAGCTATTCCTGCGGATACCAGATAATTCTCTCGGCTAGAATCGCCATACACCACTTGGTCTCCCGCCATACTCGCTTCAGCAACCCGGTCCGGGTCTAGGTCCAAAGCAATGTACGGAATTTTTTCTTGATCCAGCATACGCGCGAGGCTTTGTCCTGCTCTGCCAAAACCGCAAATGATGATGTGGTTTTCATAGCGCACCGTTTTTGCCGCAACCCGTGTCAATGCCAATGACTGTAATAACCATTCGCTACTTGCAAAGCGCAATGCAATCCGGTCGCTGTATTGAATTAAAAAGGGTGCCCCAAACATCGATATCAACATCGCAGCCAGCAGTGCTTGACTTAAAGCCGGATCGATCATCCTGAGACCATCAATTTGATTCAGAAGCACAAAACCAAATTCACCTGCTTGGCATAAACACAAACCGGTTCGAATCGCTACGCCTGCACTCGTCTTAAAGGCCCTTGCCAAAGCAGCAATCATGGCGAACTTGATGATGACGATCGCCACCAATAAAGTAAGTACTAAGACCCACTGATCCAAAATCACATGCAGGTCTAACAGCATGCCTACCGTGATGAAGAACAATCCCAAGAGCACATCGCGAAAGGGCTTGATGTCCTCCTCCACTTGATGCCGGAAGGGGGTTTCTGAAATCAGCATGCCGGCCAAAAAGGCTCCTAAAGCTAGCGATAAACCCAAATGCTCCGTAATGGCAGAAAAGCCTAATACGATTAATAGCAAATTGAGCATGAATAATTCTTGGGAACGAAATTGTGCAACCAATCTGAACCAGCGACTCATAATTCTTCGGCCAACAAAGAAGATCAAAAATAAGGCAATGGAGATTTTGATCAGTGCAATACCTAAAGCAAAAAAGAGGTCTGTCGGATCTTGACTAAGCGCGGGTAGCAAAATTAACAAAAAGACCACTGCCAGATCCTGAAATAACAGGACGCCGATGACATTTCGGCCATGCTCTGTTTCGAGCTCGCCCCGGTCTGAAAGTAATTTCGTGACGATGGCGGTAGAGGACATGGACAAGGCACCGCCCAAGGCGAGTGCCGCCTGCCAGCTCATGGGGTAGAACCAATTTAGTAAAAAACTGCTGAGGATGGTTAAAGCCATGGTCAAGAGCACTTGGCTGGCGCCTAAACCAAATACGATGGAGCGCATTGCCCGCAGCTTTTGGAGGTTAAATTCCAGGCCGATGGAGAACATCAAAAAAACCACCCCAAACTCCGCCAAATAGCGCACCGTTTCAGAGTCGCTGGCAATTCCAAAGGCCTTT
>CANGWV010000103.1 GCA_947457875.1 Burkholderiaceae bacterium | reverse complement strand
TCATTGCGACACCCGAGATTGAGTCGATCTGGGTTGGGGTCAGCCCCAGCATGCACGCATCCGGTGATTTTGCAGCGTTTCAGGAAGACAGTAGCGCCTTACTCAATACCAAGCCGAATTACTTTCTGCCAACCGGCGGTCCAACGCGTCAAGAAACGGTATTAAATACCCTGAAGGCGATGCTCGATGCCGATGTGCCAGGTGAGGATTGGATTTTGGTGCATGACGCAGCTAGGCCAGGTATTACAAGTGGCGCCATTCAAGATTTAATTCATGGCGTCTTGGGTGCGGACTCCGGAGACCGATTCCATGGCGGCATCTTGGCCATGCCGGTTGCAGACACCCTAAAACAGAGTGCGCCAAGCGGCGAGTGGATTGAGCGCACGGTTTCGCGGGATGCCATTTGGCAGGCACAAACCCCTCAAATGTTTCGCCTTGCGGATTTATACGCCGCACTGGAAAGTGCCGTTTCGGATCGCGCAGAAGTGACGGATGAGGCTAGCGCAGTCGAACGTTTAGGTGGAAAACCTTTATTAATCAAGGGCTCAACCCGCAACTTTAAGGTTACACACCAAGCAGACTGGGATCTGATGGAACTTGTATTACGCAAATAGGATGCCGTACATTAGATGAAAGCAGGGGAAGGAATGGCTTCAGGAAACCATACAGATCGGAACACGCCACCATTTCGCATCGGCCAAGGCTATGACGTCCATGCCTTAGTAGAAGGTCGACCACTGATTTTGGGCGGGGTCAGGATTCCCTACGAAAAAGGGTTGCTTGGCCATTCCGATGCGGATGCGCTACTGCATGCATTGACTGACGCCTTGCTTGGCGCTGCAGGCCTCAATGACATTGGCCAGCTTTTTCCGGATAACGACCCGCAATTTAAAAACATGGATAGCCGTATTTTGCTTAGGCGGGCTCTGGAATGCGTTACTGAGGCAGGCTACTTGGTTGGCAACGTCGATGCCACCATCATTTGCCAACAACCTAAACTGGGCGACTTTTTGCCAGAAATGCGGGCCCATATCGCGGCTGACCTCGGTGTCGCAGTGAATCAAATCAATCTAAAAGCGAAAACCAACGAGTTATTAGGGCATCTCGGGCGGGGCGAGGGCATTGCAGTCCATGCCGTTGCATTGGTTTATCTAGCCTAAGTCAGATTCTTCTGAGACTCAAATACGGCTTTAAACCAGCCTAAACCCTTGATCATTGTAGAATTCATTCTTTAGAGTGAAGTTTAAGCAGGGTTTTGTCTGCGGTATTCGCGAGGATGGCGAAATTGGTAGACGCACCAGGTTTAGGTCCTGACGCCAGAAATGGTGTGGGGGTTCGAGTCCCCCTCCTCGCACCACAAGGCATACCTTGGCTTGGGCTTCACATAACCTGATCTTTACAGAAGAGACGAGAATGGCTTTGCAGATAGAAAATTTAGGTCAATTAGACCGCAAGATGACCTTGGAAATTCCCCGCGCTGAATTAGCAAAGGCGCGCGCCGCTCGTTTGGCCAAGGTTGGCAAGACCATGAAAATGGCCGGCTTTCGTCCAGGTAAGGTGCCACAAAAAATCGTAGAGCAGCAATACGGTATGCAAGTGGATTTCGAGGTGCAATTTGATAAGGCATCCGAACTCTTCTTTGCACTGAGTAAGAAAGAGGGCATTTTATTAGCGGGCCAGCCTCGCCTCGAGCCCAAGAGCGAAATTGGCGCAGACCCGATTGTGTTTGAGGCATTCTTTGAAGTGTTGCCTGAAGTCAAGATTGGCGATCTGAGCAAAGCAGCAGTTAGTCGTTACACCACGACGATTGGCGATGTCGAAATCGATCGCGCTCTGGATGTACTGCGTAAACAGCAGGTTCACTACCATCCACGCGGCGTTGCCAGCGACCATGGCGACGGCGGTAGTAACTTGGCAGCGCAGAGCGGCGACCAAATTACCATCGACTTTGTTGGCAAAATTGATGGCGTCGAATTTGCCGGTGGCAAAGCCGATGGTTTCGAGTTTGTATTGGGTGAAGGTCGCATGTTGCCCGAGTTTGAGGCGGCTGCACTGGGCCTGAAGAATGGCGAGAGCAAAACCTTCCCATTGAAGTTCCCTGATGATTACCATGGCAAAGACGTGGCTGGTAAGACGGCTGAATTCACCATCACGGTGAAGCAGGTCAATTGGCCTCATATGCCTGAAGTGAACGATGCCTTTGCTCTTTCGCTTGGCGTAACGGAGGGCGTTGCCAAAATGCGCAGTGAAGTGCGTGAGAACTTAGAGCGTGAAGTGAAGCGTCGCACTACTGCCTTGCTCAAGAATGAAGTGATGGATCAGCTCGAAAAACTCTGCGAGCTCGATGTTCCAAAGTCATTGATTGCGAGCGAGCAAGAGCGCCTTGTTGAAATGGCGCGCCAAGATTTAATGCAGCGTGGCATCCCGAATGCCAAAGATGCGCCGATTCCTGCAGAGATGTTTGCAGAACAAGCGCAAAAGCGCGTTCGCCTTGGTTTGATCCTCAGTGATCTGGTTAAGCAGCAAAATCTGGTTGCGACACCCGATCAAATCAAAGCAGAGATTGAAGAGCAGGCATCAACCTATGAAGATCCAAAAGAAGTGGTTCGTTGGTTTTACAGCGACCCCCGTCGCCTAAAAGACGTGGAATCGGTCGTGCTGGAGGCCAATGTGATTCAGTATGTGAGCGGCCTTGGCACAATTACCGATAAAGCAGTAAGCTTTGAAGAACTAAGTAAGCTTAATTAATCGATTGCCCACGAAAGCCCATTCGCATGAACCGTACTGATTCCCATTTTTTCAATGCTAGCAATGCCTCTGCAGGCGACCTAGAAACCCGCGGTCTTGGCATGGTTCCCATGGTGATTGAAACATCGGGTCGCGGTGAGCGCGCCTATGACATTTACTCCCGTCTCTTAAAAGAGCGCGTGGTTTTTCTGGTGGGCGAAGTGAATGATCAAACGGCCAATTTGGTGATTGCACAACTTCTCTTCTTAGAGAGTGAAAATCCCGATAAAGAAATCTCGCTCTACATTAATTCACCCGGCGGCTCTGTCTCTGCTGGTTTGGCTATTTTCGATACGATGCAATTTATTAAGCCTGATGTCAGTACTCTATGTATGGGTATGGCTGCCAGTATGGGTGCTTTTTTATTGTGTGCCGGCGCAAAGGGCAAACGCTACGCATTACCAAATTCCCGCGTCATGATTCACCAGCCACTGGGCGGGGCACGGGGTCAGGCATCGGACATCGAAATTCAGGCGCGTGAGATTTTGTATTTGCGCGAACGACTCAATCAGATTTTGGCTGATCGCACCGGTCAATCGATTGAAACCATTGCCAAAGACACCGATCGCGACAATTTCATGTCCGCTGATCAAGCCCGTGATTACGGTCTAATTGATAAAGTCATTGATAAGCGCCCCTAATTGAGCGACTCTAAAACTCCAACTTCGGCTGATAAGCTACTTTACTGCTCGTTTTGCGGCAAGAGCCAGCACGAAGTTAAAAAACTTATTGCGGGTCCTTCGGTATTTATTTGCGATGAGTGCATCGACTTGTGTACCGACATCATTCAAGAAGAGTTAGCCAATCTACCGTCCGAGAAAGGCGATGGTGGTCTGCCTACACCACACGAGATACGCGCCGACTTAGATCAGTATGTGATCGGTCAAGACCAAGCCAAAAAAACATTAGCCGTGGCGGTCTATAACCATTACAAGCGTCTGCAGTATTTACCAGCGCCAAAAAAAGAGAAGCCAGAAGGTGCAGCTGATAGCAAAGACAATAAGACGGCAGCTGAAACCAAAAAATCGAAGTTGCCTGCAAAGGCAATAGTAGATGGCGTTGAACTAGCCAAAAGTAATATTTTGCTGATTGGTCCAACCGGTTCAGGCAAAACCTTATTGGCGCAAACCTTAGCGCGCCTGCTCGATGTTCCTTTCGTGATGGCCGACGCAACGACCTTAACGGAAGCGGGCTATGTTGGCGAGGACGTTGAAAACATCATTCAAAAGTTGCTGCAGGCTTGCGATTACAACGTCGAAAAAGCCCAGCGTGGCATTGTCTACATCGATGAGATTGACAAGATTTCACGCAAGTCAGACAACCCTTCAATCACCCGTGACGTTTCAGGTGAGGGTGTGCAGCAGGCACTATTGAAGTTGGTTGAAGGAACCATGGCATCGGTACCTCCGCAGGGCGGCCGTAAGCATCCAAACCAAGACTTCTTGCAAGTGGATACAACGAATATTCTGTTCATCTGCGGCGGCGCATTCGACGGACTCGAAAAAGTAATTCAGCAGCGCACTGCGAAAACGGGTATTGGTTTTAGTGCTGAAGTGCCAGGCAAAGATGACCGCGGCTCCAGCGAACTGCTCAAAGAGGTTGAGCCAGAAGACCTTATTAAGTTTGGCTTAATTCCGGAGTTAATTGGCCGTTTGCCAGTTTTAACGACCTTAGCGCAGCTTGATGAAACTGCCTTGGTCCAAATCTTGACGGAACCTAAAAATGCGTTGGTTAAGCAATATCAAGCCCTCTTAACCATGGAGGGTGCTGAGCTCGAAGTGCGCCCCGAGGCCTTGTCAGCAATTGCCAAGAAAGCGATTGCCCGCAAAACCGGTGCACGTGGTCTGCGTTCGATCCTGGAGGGCGCCTTGATGGATGTCATGTATGACTTGCCATCCCTGCGTAATGTTCAAAAAGTGGTGATTGACGAAAGTAGTATTCAGGGTCAAGGTAAGCCGCTATTGGTCTACAAGCAGAGCGAATCCCCTGCTGAGAAGCAGGAATTGTCGAAAAAAGCCTAAATCGGACTCTTTTTGCCCGTTTTTACCTTGTTTTTATCGCTTTTTTGCCATTTTGCCCTTGCAATCCTGCAGCCCAAACCCATATAAGTAGTATCCTGCTCATAGAAATATCCCTTTTAAGTAGCTTTTGGTACTTTTGAGACTTTTTTGAGCGTTTGACTACTTTGGAGGATTCGCCCCATGCCTGG
>CANGWV010000102.1 GCA_947457875.1 Burkholderiaceae bacterium | reverse complement strand
TTGACCCAGCTTGGCATTGAGCTGCCCCTTGGGTGGTATCAAGATATCGTGACCGATGCGCTTGTCTTCAGGGGCAACAATCAGAACGCCGTTTTCATTCAAGAGCCGTCCGATGACAAGGCGATTCACGTGGGTGATCACCTCAACAATTTGCCCTTCGGGGCGTCCGCGCCGATCGGTTCCCATGACCCGTACCTTGACTCGGTCGCCGTGCATCACACGGGACATTTCACGCTCAGAGAGAAAGATGTCCTCGCCCGCATCATCGGGAACCACAAAGCCAAAGCCATCGCGATGACCCTGAATCGTACCGAGGCGATCGGACTCACGCGGCACGAGGGGCACAGATTTACGCATGGCTTGCATTCATTGATTCAGAATTCCGGTAGATATAAGCGAAAATAGCCGCTAGCCCTATAATAGAGCCCAATGCCCAGATGGCGAAATTGGTAGACGCACCAGCTTCAGGTGCTGGCGATCGAAAGGTTGTGGAGGTTCGAGTCCTCTTCTGGGCACCATCATTCCAAACGGGGTTGTGCATCATTAGCGCATTGCCCCGTAGCATTAAGCAGCGATGAACTGCGTTTGCCTTAAGCCTCAAATGGGTGCTGCAGGAGAATTGTTTCATCGCGCTCCGGCCCTGTTGAAACCATTGCAATCGGTTTGCCCGCAACGGCTTCGATCCGGCGCAAAAATGTTTGTGCTTCTGGTGGCAACTTATCCCACTCCCGAATACCGTAGGTCGTGCCTTTCCAGCCTGGAAAGTCTTCATAAATCGGTTCGCAACGCGCAACTGCTTCTGCACCGCGAGGCAATACATCCAAGCGCTGGCCATCCAAGTGATAACCCACGCACAAGCGGATGGTTTCAAAACCATCGAGAACATCCAGCTTGGTGATGCAAAGACCACTGAGGCCATTAATTTGAATCGAACGCTTTAAAGCGGCGGCATCAAGCCAGCCAGTCCGACGCGGACGGCCGGTTACCGAGCCAAACTCTTTACCCACCTCAGCCAAACGAATGCCGACCGGATCTTGCTTAGTAGGATTGTCGTGGTCGTAGAGTTCGCTTGGGAAGGGTCCTGCGCCCACGCGGGTGCAATACGCCTTAGTGATGCCCAAGATGTACTGCAAGGACTCGGGGCCAACGCCCGATCCCGCTGCAGCATTGCCTGCTACGCAATTGCTGGAAGTGACATAGGGGTAGGTGCCGTGATCAATATCCAGCAAGGTACCTTGAGCACCTTCAAATAAGAGTGATTGACCTGCTTGCCCGACAGCATAAAGTGCGCTCGAGACATCCACCACCATCGGCTTGATGCGCGCTGCATAGGACATGGCTTCATCCAGAGTGGCTTTGTAATCAACCGGGCTCGCGCCATAATACTGCGTCAACATGAAATTGTGATACTCGAGGTTCTCGCGCAGCTGCTCAGCAAACTTCTCGGGATAAAACAAATCTTGCACGCGCAATGCACGGCGCGCGACCTTGTCTTCATAGGCAGGACCAATGCCCCGACCGGTGGTACCAATCTTAGCTTCGCCGCGTTTTTTCTCGCGGGCATGATCAATCGCGACGTGGTACGGCAAAATCAAAGTAGCTGCTTCTGAAATGCGTAAACGGGAACACACGTCTAAACCCGCCGCCTCAAGCTCACCAATTTCTTTAAAGAGGGCTTCAGGCGAGAGCACAACACCATTGCCGATGTAGCAAATGACGTTCTTATGCATGATGCCCGACGGAATTAAACGCAGAATGGTTTTCTTATCACCAATGATCAGGGTATGCCCCGCATTGTGTCCACCCTGAAAGCGCACCACGGCTTGCGCATGGTCGGTTAACCAGTCGACAACTTTGCCTTTGCCTTCATCACCCCACTGCGTGCCGATAACGACCACATTGCGGCCACGAGTTTGTTGTTGTTGAGGCATATTTAATCCAGTAATAAACAAATCAATCAAAAGGGCATAGCAAGCAACTAGCTCTTGCTAGCGCTCTTTGGCTGTACTTTCCAGGTACCGCCGTGTTCCACTAAAACACGGTCCAGTCGGTATTCTGCACTGAGTGCCGCATCGCCAGGCGCAAGCTGAACCACAATCTCGCCTGCAGTGCGCAGGGCTTGTATTGCTGCATTCAAGCCAGCATCGCTTACCCACGGCGCCAGGATCGCTGAGCGCTCTTCCAAGTCGGTTGATAGGCCGGCTAAGGTTAACAAGTCAATTGAAAAACCCGTGGCCGGACGAGCACGCCCAAAGGCCTGCCCCACATGATCGTAGCGACCACCCCGCGCAATCGGTTGCGATAGTGCATCCACGTATGCGGTAAACATCATGCCGCTATGGTATTGATAGCCCCGCAAATCAGCCAAATCAATGCTGACTTCCGGTGCCGATGGCATCGAAGCGATCGCATTGGTCAGTCGCTCAAGCAGGACTAAGGCATCGCTGACTAGGGCATTGCTTGGCAACACTTTTCGTGCCCGCACGATTACCTCTTTAGCCGGGCCACTGAGTTCGGTTAACGCCATCAAAGCCTGACTGACTGACTGCGGCAAGTTGCGCGACCAGTTTGCTAGACCACTTCTGTCTTTGCTTTGCAAAAGGCCGTAGAGGGTTTCAATGTCTTCTTTTGGAATAGCCTGATCTGCCAAGATACCAGTCAATATGCCAGCATGCGAGAGATCAAGGTAAACCTGTTTCAGCCCAGCGGTTTGCAGTGTTTGCAATAGCAGTGTCAGCGCCTCTAAATCGGCTTCCCATCCAGCGTGACCATAAATTTCCGCGCCCAGTTGCAATTCTTCGCGGGAAGAGCAGCCAACCGGGGTTCGCGTGTGGGCAATGGATCCCGCATAACAGAGGCGTGTTACGCCAGTGCGGTTGAGTAAGTGGGCATCAATGCGGGCGACTTGCGGCGTCATATCGGCACGCAGCCCCAGTGTTCTGCCCGAGAGCTGATCAACCAATTTAAAGGTTTGCAGATTGAGGTCGGAGCCAGTGCCCGTGAGCAGGGAGTCTAAAAACTCGAGCAATGGAGGCGCAACCAGTTCGTAGCCGTAGGAACGATAAAGATCGAGCAAACTGCGACGCAGCTGCTCCACTTTACGCGCCTTGGCAGGCAAGACATCGGCGATGTCTTCGGGTAATAACCAGCGATTCACGATACGGCTTCTTATTTCTTATTAAGGTGCTTAAAGAACTCGTTATTGGGTTCAATCACCATAATATCGCGCTTATCCTTGAATGAGCTCCGGTATGCCTCTAGGCTGCGGTAAAACTGCGCAAACTGCGGATCACGACCAAATGCCTCGGAATACAAGGCAGTTGCCCGGGCATCGCCGGCACCCTTAATGCGCTGCGCATCACGGTAGGCTTCGGCCAGAATCACATCGCGCTGGCGCTCGGCATCGGCGCGGATCTTGTCAGACTCCGCAGCACCGGTTGAGCGCAGTTCATTGGCTACCCGCTTGCGCTCCGCTTCCATTCGGCGATAGACCGAGTCACTAATTTCAGCTAAGAGATCGATACGCTTGAGGCGCACGTCAACAATTTCAACACCAATATCTGCGGCATCGACTTCGACTTTTTTACGAATGCTTTGCATCACTTCATCGCGCTGCTCAGAAATAATTTCCCGCACAGTGCGCTTGGTGAACTCTTCATTGAGGGCTGAGCGTACGAGCTGCGTTAAGCGATCGGAAGCCATCCGCTCATCGCCCTTAAAGCTGATGAAGAATTTACGTGGATCAACAATGCGCCACTTGACGTAAGAGTCGACCAGTAAGTTTTTCTTTTCAGCAGTAATGTAGCGCTCTGCTTCTGGGTTATCAATCGTCATAATGCGACGATCAAAGAAGCGGATGTTTTGGAATGGTGCTGGTAACTTGAAATTCAAGCCCGCATCATCGGCTACGCGAACAAACTGCCCGAACGCAAACACCACTGCAAATTTACGTTGATCGACAACGAAGACGCTGGATAGAACAACAATGACTAGTAAAACGAGGCCAACCAGGATGGCAATAACGCGATTTGGATTCATATTCATTATCGTGCGTCCCGATCTCGGCTGCGCAGTCCGCCATCACGGCGATCCGCAGGGCGCTCAGGCGCCCTAGTAGTAGGAGCAGGCACGTCTGTTGCAGCGCCAACAGTGACTGATCCGCTCGCCACCGCTTGACTTGCTGCTTTTGCGCTTTCAGCACTGACCTGCGAGACGATCTTATCGAGCGGCAAATACAGCATGCTGTTGCTTTTTGATGTATCGACCAAAATCTTCGAGACATTGGTATACACCTCACGCATCGTATCGACATACATGCGATCACGCGTGACCTGCGGAGCCTTGGCGTATTCAACCAAAATCTGCTTAAAGCGTGTCGCATCACCCTCAGCGGTTGCGACGACACGGGCTTTATAACCTTCCGCTTCTTCGATTAATCGCGCTGCCGTACCTTTGGCACGCGGAACGATGTCATTGGCATAGGCTTGTCCTTCACTCTTCAGGCGCTCTTGATCTTGACCGGCTTTCACCGCATCATCAAATGCCGCTTGCACTTGCTCGGGTGGCTGCACGTTTTGTACTGTTACGCTGGTAATGAAAATACCTGCCTTGTAGCTATCCAGAATGCGCTGTATCGATGCGGTTAAATCAATCGCAATCTTCTCGCGCCCTTCGTAGAGCACGGTATCCATTGTGCTACGCGCAACGATTTCACGAACGGCTGTTTCGGCGGCTTGCACTACGGCAAAATCCGGATCGCGATTATTAAACAAGTATTCGGTTGGATCCTTCAAGCGGTACTGGACTGCAAAGCGAACATCGATGATGTTTTCATCTTCGGTCAGCATGGACGAATCTTTTTGGTTGGTCGCCTTAATCACGACCGACCGGCCCACCTCGACCGAGCGCACTGCTGAAATATTCACCACCTCGGTTGTTTGAATCGGATACGGCATGCGCCAATTGATACCTGGACCTGCAGTGTGGCTGTATTTACCAAAAGTTAGAACCACGCCGGCCTGACCC
>CANGWV010000101.1 GCA_947457875.1 Burkholderiaceae bacterium | reverse complement strand
GCAAGCTAAAGACTTTAACGCCCTCAAATCGACGCTCAATCTCCTCCATCAGGGGCGTTAACCGGGATTCAATCCCCTCGGGGACGATAAAACTTTTTTCCAGCCAATTGTCTTGATGAAACAGGTGCGAATAATGGTGATCAAGACACCACGCCATCATAGGCGCCGCCATTACCGGAAAGCCAGGGAAAAAATGGTGCTCCTGAATCCGAAATCCCGGAATTTGGTTGTAGGGATTAGGGATGATTTCACAGCCCACCGGAAACTCACCCATCTTAAAGCGATGCTGATTCTCCGGAATCGCAAGGTCTGCCTTCGCCGCGTCGCCCTCTGCCATGGCAATAATGCGGTTGGTTATTAACGCCTTTGCTTCCGGATGCAATTCAATTTTGAGGCCCAAGGCCTTGGCAGCGCTCATGCGCGTATGGTCATCGGGGGTAGCACCAATACCACCGGTACTAAACACCACATCACCGCTAGCGAAGGTTTCTTTTAGGCATTGCACAATTTGGTCCGGATCATCGCTTACGTAGCGAGCCCACGATAAACTCAGGCCGCGCTCATGGAGTAACTCAATCATTTTGCTGAGGTGTTTATCAGCGCGACGGCCCGATAAAATCTCATCGCCCACAACGATTAAGCCGAAGCGACGTGCCGATTTGCTATCGATGTCGGCCATTTACGATGGCTCCATATCAATTACGGCGTGCTCCACCTTCGGTGTTTTAGCCTCTTCGGTTGCGCGTAATTCTTTAAGTGCGCCCAATAAGAAATGGGCAAACCACAGCGCGGCAAAGACAAAGATGATGGAGTAAATCCAAAGCGCCACAAAGCTAACAAAGGGGAACAAAACCAAAGCGAGTGCAGACGTTGCCCAAAAGAAGGTGGGCACTGCACCCAGCATGCCGGCCGCAACACCCATGCCCAATAACTCCCAGCGATAGCGCTCGAGCAATAGATCGCGCTCTGCAGTAGTGGCATGCTTTAGTAAAACGTCATACGACATTAAGCGCATGGTGAGCCATCCCCACAACAGCGGTGGCAATATCGCCACCAATGGTGGAATCCACCATACCGGTAGAGTCAACATAATTAATGCCAAGCAAATGAGCGCAGACCAAATGGTGTAAAACAAACTACCGATCATGCCGCCCTTACCCAGTACTTCAATACCCTGATAAGCGCCTTGACGCATCACACTAGCCACAATTGCTGGAACGGTTGAAAACGCAATGTAGACCAATAGGCTGGTTGCGATTAAGGGGATTAAGAGCATCACCAAAAATAAAGGAGCAACCCAAGCGCGTGCTTCATCGAGGCCCACCCAAGTCAATACCGTTTGAATCCAGCTGGTAAAAATAGAGGTGGTTAAAAACACCCGGAGCATATCGAGCGCAGGTGACCATATCAACCAAATGACAATGCCCCAGAGAATCGACACAATCAAAAAAGGACGAAAACTCAGCCAAAGCATGCGAGGATGCATCGTGCCCACCATGGCCAGACCGAGGGAACGAAATACGTTTTGCACTCCTTGCATTGGCTTACTTGTCCTTCAGGTGGAATAAATGCAGGCAGGCATGGCGCAATCCTTGCCACTGCTGTGTCCAAATTGAATTGGGCACGGTCACGCCACGCACACCTGTGGGATAAACCGCGTTCGGGAATACTGCTGTTTTAAAGAGCATGTCCCACCACGGAAATAAAACGCCAAAGTTACAGCCACCTAAGACGCCCGGCTTCCCTTTAGCCTCATGCCCGTAGCCAACAGCGTGGTGCATCCGATGAAACATCGGTGAAATCAAAAAATAACGTCCAATACCTAAGTGTATTTTTAGATTCGCGTGCTGCCAGCTTTCAATCAATTGACTGACCACAACCAAAAAGACAAACTGGCCCGGGGAGACACCAAACAGCAAGGCAAAAAATGCAAAGACAAGTGCATGCATGATGTCATCAACAACATGGTTGCGGTCATCCGACCAGGCATTCATGGCCACTTGGCTGTGGTGCAAGGTATGCAATTGCCACCACCACTGAAAGCGATGGGAGGCCCGGTGATAGACATATTCAACAAAGTCCAGCATCACGAGGTAAATGCAAAAGCTCACCAGTGGAATGGTGGTTACACCCGGCCACCAATCTTCGACATTGAGTCGTTCAAAGCGCCAGTCGTGCAAAACCGATTGCATCTGGAAAAATAGTCCAGAGAATGCAAAGAAGATAAACACTTGAAAAAAGCCTAATCGATGAAAGAGCGTATAGGCCACATCGGGCCACTTGGCTTTGACGTGCGCACCTTGATCCTCGGCTGGATTGACTCGCTCCCAGGTTCGCAACACCAGCACAATGATGGCAATTTGCAGAATGCCCAGCATGAACCACTCAACGCCATCGTAGGCATCTTCAGCCAATCCAATCCAATTGAACTGAAACAAAATGGGCTCGACGACATACCGATAGAGACTCTCATGCACTTCACCATACCAGCGAGTGATCGCTAAATCGGTATCAACAAGACTCATATCGGCCTTGCCTTCGCCGAACCTAAAGGGAGAACATCAAAGCAGTAGCCTTTGCGTTTCCAGCCTTCAATAAGGGGTTCTAAGACGGTGGGAGCCCACGCATCTTTACGCGACCAAATACCCAAATGCGCCATCGTAATATCGCCCGGCTTCACCGATCGCAAGGCTTTTTCTAAAAGGGCTTGATTGGGGAACTTCTCTGAGCTCAACTCATCCCCTAAAAATCCGGCAGGCGCCCAGCCAATGTGGCGATACCCACACTGCTCTGCCATCGCCAGCAACTGCGGTGAGGTCTTGCCACCAGCAGCACGCCAAATTGGATCCAAGGGCCGGTTACTGAGCTCCTTAAAACGGGTATTTACCCGATTAATCTCCGCACAGACTTCAGCGCCGTTCATGGATTTAACTTGATTGGCGTTCGCTCCGAACTGTGGCTTCATTTGAACCCGTGCATCACCCGCTGCATTTGCTGGCAGGTCTTTCATAAAGTAGACGTGATCATAAGTATGGCTACCAAACTGGTGTCCTTCTTTAACCCGATCTTGCCAAAAGGGTTTCCAGCTATCGTCTAATGAGTAGTCGCCACGGAAGGTTTTTTCATTGGCCAGAAAGAATGTGGCCTTCACTTGCTGCCGATTCAGAATCGCGGCAACCGTTTCTGCTACTGCCATATTGCCCGTATCAAACGTCAGGTAAATCGGCTTTTGACAGGCCTTGGCTTGAGCTAGGCCCGCACCCAGTGCAGAGACTAAGGCAAGCGAGAAGAAAAGAAAGGACCTAGTTGAGAAGTGCATGCGCTGCATTACTCCCAAGGTGCGCGCGGGTGGAAGAAAATGCCGTGCGGTGATTTACCAACCGGAATGACACTTACCAATTTCATGGTTGGCACATCAATCACGCCGACTTTACGTGCAAAGCGAAGCGTTACCCATAACTGCTTCCCATCGGGTGTTAATTCCATATCATCCGGCCCTGCTGGCAAGCCAGTGATGTCGCCCACTTTTTCAAGGGTCTGCATATTAATTAGGGAAATGCTGGAAGAAATCCGATTGGTTACAAACACGTGCTTGCGATCGCCCTGTGGTCGAAAGTTATGAGCGCCTTTGCCGGTAAAAATCTTTTTAACTTCGCGGCGATTACGCCAATCGAGCACTTGCACATAGTCACCTCCTGTAATACCGACTAATAGGTATTGATCTCCAGGCGTCATCCAAAGTCCAGCCGGTGCTGGCCCGGTTGGTATCTTCCACAACAGTTTCTGATCCACCAAATCAATCACAGCAAGATCGTTGGAATCCTGCATGGTCACAAATGCAAGCTTACTGTCCGCAGTAAATGCAATGTGGCTTGGTGTTTTACCCACAGCAATCGTTTTGGCTAACTTCAAGTCCGCGCCATTCGCCGCATAAATGTCAACGCGATTCAAACGGTTTGCTGCAGTAATAAACCAGCGGTTATCGGGAGAGTAGCCAATGTGATACGGGTCAATGATTTTCGGAATGCGCCCAGTTACCTCACCCGTCAATGGATTCATCAAGGCAATGTCATTGCCCATGGCATTGGCAATCAGCAAGGTTTTTTCATCGGGCGTCAACATGACGTGATGGGGCTCTTTGCCGATGGGCATAGTTTTAGTGACGGCGCGGGTTTTCATATCCACCAGACTCACCGTCGCATCCCCAGAATTTAAAACAACAGCCAGCGTCGGTTCGGTTGGCTTAGCGGCGTGCACAAGGCCTGTGAAAATAAAAGCAGCCACAAGAGCTGCAAGAGCAGCCACTGACCGTGAGGTAAGGTGAAAAATTACGGGTGTATGCACGTCAATGGCCTGTTTACAAATGAAAGTTGATCTATACCCCTATTGTAAGCAGTTTGTGGCTTAACGCAGGCTTGCCAAGACCTTTTCCAGGCGCTTCAACGACATTGGGGTTGGGGTTTTGAGCTCTTGCGCAAACAGGGCAACACGGAGCTCCTCCAGTTGCCAACGAAAATCCCGCAAGCCTGGGTCATCCTGCATAGCATAAGAAGAGCCTTTGGCGCCGTGCAGGCGCTTTTGCCATGGCCTAGCAATGGACTCCCAGTCACGCTGGCATTGTGCATCCCGTGCTGGGTTGGTGCGCATCTTTTCAATGCGCAGTGCAATCGCCTTGAGGTAGCGCGGCAAATGCACCAGTTGCGCATAGGGAATTTCCACCAACATTTTCGGGAAAATCAGACCCTGAATTTGTTCAAGCATATCCGCGTGGGCGGCTGGTGATACTGCCTTTGCTTGTGCCATTTTTTTCTGCGTCTCGGTATGGGCCTCGAGTGCAGCCAAAGTATGACGGGCAATTTCATGGGCAATCAAGGTCAAGCGCGGCTTTCCGCTGCTAACCCGCTCCGCAAAATCCTCGGCACTGTCTGGCAATGGGTCCTGCATAAAGGCGCGCTCCAATGCCAGCTGCAGGATCTGCTCAATGAATTGATCCACTTGGCCAATATTAATAAACAGCAAGCCAATTTCGCGGGCGCCTGGCATCTGTTTTTGCAAAGCCTTCAGCGTGTCTTTTTGACTGATGGCAAACAAACGGCGTAAGCCCTGCCAATGCACTTTACGCGCCTCAAGCAGATCATCAAATACCTCGAGGTCTACTGCATCACCGCGATCTACTAACGCAGGATAGCCAAACAAGGTTTTGTTTCCCTTTTGAATCTCCAGCGTCTCGGGCAAAGGGCCAAAATCCCATTGGCGATAACCGCCAATGACTGCGGTTGCAGGGGTATTGCTTGAGGGCGCATTGGTTTTTTTGCTATCCACTTGCATAACCTCGG
>CANGWV010000100.1 GCA_947457875.1 Burkholderiaceae bacterium | reverse complement strand
CACGACAAAATAAAGAAGGTTTTGGCAAACAGCCAAAAGAATCCAGGGATATCGCGCAGGATGGGTAAATCCACAATCGGTAACCAGCCGCCCAAAAACAGAATGGAGGTAAGCGCGGCAATCATGATCATATTGGCGTATTCCGCCAAGAAGAACATCGCGTACGCCATACCCGAATACTCGACCATGTGGCCAGCAACAATCTCCGACTCCCCTTCCACCACGTCAAACGGATGGCGATTGGTTTCGGCTACGCCAGAAATAAAGTAAATCAGGAACATGGGCAATAAAGGCAGCCAGTTCCACGACAGGAAATTGAGCCCCATGTCAGCAAAGATACCGGTATCTTGCAGCAGCACAATTTTGCTCAGATTGAGTGAGCCTGAAATGATGAGCACGGTAACGAGCGCAAAGCCCATAGCGATTTCGTAAGAAATCATTTGTGCCGAAGCGCGCATTGCCGCTAAAAATGGGTACTTGGAGTTGGATGCCCAACCCGCCAAGATCACGCCATAGACACCAATCGATGAAATCGCAATGATGTACAAGAGGCCAGCATTGACATCGGCCAGCACTAAATCAGCCTGAAATGGAATCACCGCCCAAGATGCAAATGCAGGCATGATGACCATCACCGGCGCAACAATAAACAACACCTTATTTGAACGGGTCGGTGAAACGATTTCTTTGAGCAGCAACTTAATCGCATCTGCAATAGGCTGCAATAAACCTAAAGGACCGGTTCGATTGGGACCAAGGCGAATGTGCATCCAGCCAATCAGCTTGCGCTCCCACAAAGTCATGTAGGCAACTGCAGCAAACATCGGCAAGACGATTGCGACGATCTTTAGTAATGTCCACACCAGCGGCCAAAAGGATCCAAGTAACTCAGATCCAAAGGCGTTCACGGTATTAAGTAGCTCGGTCATCGCGATTCCTAAACTCGGCTCACCGTCACGGCACCAAACATCGTACCAAGCACAGCGCTAGCAGGCGTGGTTGCTGATATCCGCACACACCCAGCAGCTAACTGGCTTTCTAACATGGCTGGCATCTGTACCGTATTGCCGCCCTGAGTAATGGCTACCAAATCACCCTCTTTCAAATTCAGTTCTGCGAAAGTCTTGGCATTTAAGCCGAGGCGATGGGCATTTTTAGCATCGCGGGTCAGTTGTAATGCAGGCGCACGGCGTACGATCGCATCGACACCATAAATGGGCAAATCCGTCACCCGCTCAAGACCGTTAACGGCCTGCTCTGGCGCAAGGCTGAGGGCTGCAGTGAATCGGTTATCCAGGCGCTCGGCAATCGGTTTTGCTAAAGCCTCACCGCAAACCTCTTCCGGTGTATTAAGCAAGAAGCCATTCAGACCCAATAAACTTCCCAAGGCGCGCAATACTTTCCATGCTGGTCTTGCATCTGCCAAGGGACGTACCGATGGCTGTATGGTCTGTACTGTTCCAGCAGCATTAACAAAGGTACCAACGGATTCCGTGAATGGCGTAATGGGCAAGAGTACATCGGCCAATTCCAATAGTTCGCTGCTGGCAAAGGCACTCAGCGCGATGACGGTATCGGCCTTGGCTAATGCCGAACGGGCCTGTTCGGGGTTTGGTAAATCGGAGAGTGGCTCTACATTAAGTAAGAGCACAGCGCGAGCGCTGCCATCCAAAATCGACTCAATACCGGAATTCGCTTTTTGCTGTACTGCCTGCAGCAGCGGCGCTGCAACGGCATTGCCGCCCACTGGCAAAAATCCAAAGATAGCGCCGGTTTGCTCGGCAATAAATTGAGCCAGCACATGGAGATTAGATGCATGGGGGTGGGCAATTGCAGCAGAGCCTAATAGAACTGCTTTACTCGATCCAGACAAAAGGCTATCCGCAATGGCTTGCGCTTCTGGAGAAACCGCCCCACCCTGAATGCCCGCTGGCAATAAATTCGAGCTTGCTTTTGCAATCGCACTCGCCACTTCCGTCAGAACTGCCGTCCAGCGACTAGGCGCCGCAGCAATACCAAGGGAAGGCATCAACCAGTCATCTCCACCCGCATCAATGCGTGAAACTTGGAGGCCATGCTTTGTAGCGGTGCGCAAGCGTGCAGCAATCAGTGGCTGCTCTTTGCGTAAAAAGCTACCAATGACGAGTGCGCGATCCAGTTGGCTCACATTGGCAATCGGCATACCCAACCATGGAGCAGTTGCAGTACCGCGCATATCGGTTTGGCGTAGACGCGTCTCTACACGGTCAGAGCCCATCGCACGCACGACTTTCTGCAGGAGGTGTAATTCTTCCACGCTCGAGATGGGGTGAGCGATGGCCGCCAGTGCGTCGGCGCCATGATCCGCTGTGATGGTTTTCAAGGAACGGGTGACGTACTCTAAAGCAGACTCCCAGTCTGTCTCGAGCCATTTACCTTCTTGCTTGACCATCGGCACAGTGAGGCGCTCTGGGCTATTCACACCCTCATATGCAAAGCGGTCACGATCACTAATCCAGCATTCATTAATGGCTTCATTTTCCAGAGCAACGACCCGCATCACGCGGTTGGCTTTAGTTTGTGCTGTGGTGTTGGTGCCCAAGCTGTCGTGTGGGCTCAATGAGCGTTTACGGCCCAGCTCCCAAGTGCGTGCAGCGTAACGGAATGGCTTGCTCGTCAAGGCGCCGACTGGGCAAATATCAATCATGTTGCCCGATAACTCAGAATCAATCGTTTGACCGGCAAATGTCGTGATCTCAGAATGCTCACCGCGATTGACCATGCCCAGTTCCATGATTCCTGAAACTTCTTGACCGAAGCGAACGCAGCGGGTGCAATGAATGCAACGCGTCATCTCTTCCATCGAGATGAGTGGCCCTGCATTTTTATGAAACACCACGCGCTTATCTTCACTGTAACGCGATGTGGATTTGCCGTAACCGACGGACAGATCTTGTAATTGGCACTCGCCACCTTGATCGCAAATCGGGCAATCCAGTGGGTGATTAATGAGTAAGAACTCCATGACCGAACGCTGCGCTTCAACTGCTTTTGCAGAATGCGTAAAGACCTTCATGCCTTGGGTTACTGGCGTGGCACAGGCTGGCAATGGCTTCGGTGCTTTTTCTACCTCAACCAAGCACATGCGGCAATTGGCAGCTATCGATAATTTCTTGTGATAGCAAAAATGGGGAATGTAGGTTCCGAGTTTATTTGCGGCGTGCATCACCATCGAACCTTGAGGAACTTCGACTGCCTTGCCGTCCAATTCGATTTCAACCATGCTCACGTCAACAAATCCTTCTCTTTTCTAGTGGCCATTAAACGTATTCAGGCACGATGCAGCGCTTGTGCTCAACGTGGTACACAAATTCATCCATGTAGTGCTTGAGCATGCCGCGCACTGGCATTGCTGCTGCGTCGCCTAAAGCACAAATGGTTCTGCCTTGAATGTTCGCCGCAACGTCATTGAGTAAATCCAAATCTTCTGGGCGCCCTTGTCCATGCTCAATGCGATTGACGATGCGCCACAACCAGCCTGTACCCTCACGGCATGGGGTGCACTGTCCGCATGACTCTTCGTGATAAAAATACGATAGGCGCAATAGCGATTTCACCATGCAACGGGTGTCATTCATCACAATCACTGCGCCAGAGCCCAGCATCGAACCTGCCTTAGCAATGCTGTCGTAGTCCATGGTCAGATCCATCATCATCGAACCCGGAATAACGGGCGCTGAAGATCCACCTGGAATGACTGCTTTTAAGGCCTTGCCTTCGCGCATTCCGCCAGCGAGCTGCAAGAGCTCCGAGAACGGGGTACCGAGTGGAACTTCGTAGTTACCAGGGTGAACCACATCGCCAGAGACCGAGAAAATCTTCGTGCCGCCATTATTGGGCTTGCCGAGTTGCAAATACGCTTCACCACCAATCGCCAATATGAATGGCACAGCAGCAAAGGTTTCGGTATTGTTAATCGTAGTGGGTTTGCCATACAAGCCAAAGCTCGCCGGGAACGGAGGCTTGAAACGAGGCTGACCCTTTTTACCTTCAAGGGATTCCAGTAAAGCGGTCTCTTCACCGCAAATGTAAGCACCCCAACCTGGGGATGCATGCAGTTGGAAATTAAAGTCTGTTCCTAGAATGCCATCACCTAAGTAACCTGCAGCACGGGCTTCTTCTAAAGCCTCTTCAAAGCGGGTATAGACTTCCCAGATTTCGCCGTGGATGTAGTTATAGCCAACGCTAATGCCCATAGTGTAGCCGCCGATGATCATACCTTCGATCAGTGCATGCGGGTTATAGCGCATGATGTCACGGTCTTTAAACGTACCAGGCTCGCCCTCATCGCTATTGCAAACTAAGTACTTCTGACCAGGAAACTGACGGGGCATAAAGCTCCACTTCAGCCCTGTTGGAAATCCTGCACCTCCGCGACCGCGCAATGACGATGCTTTTAATTCTGCAATCAACGCGTCTGGCGTAACTTTATCCTGCAGAATGCGGCGCAATTGCTGGTAACCGCCGCGGCTTTCATAGTCTTTGAGGCCCCAGTTAACACCAGTGAGGCCGGCCAAAATTAATGGCTTGATGTGACGGCTATGGAGACTCGTCATGCTGGCTGTCCTTTTGCCGTTGCGCGCAACTCATTTAAGAGTGCATCAATTTTTTCATTGCTCATAAAGCTGCACATGGTTTTATTGTTCACCAGCATCACCGGCGAGTCGCCGCAGGCGCCCATGCACTCACCCTCTTTTAAGGTAAACGTACCGCAAGGCGTGGTCTCATTAAAACCAATCCCCAATTGCTGCTTCAAATGATTGGCAGCGCGCTCGCCATTGCTGAGTTGGCATGGCAAATTGGTGCAGACCACAATTTTGTGCCGACCAATGGGCTTGGTGTCATACATATTATAAAAAGTAGCGACTTCGTCGACTGCGATGGTAGTCATCCCCAATAGCGACGCCACTTCAGAAATCACTTCGGGCGATACCCAACCCACTTCCGTTTGTGCCGCAATTAAGCATGCCATCACCGCAGATTGCTTTTGGTCAGCAGGATACTTCGCAATATTGCGCTCCATATCAGCGCGGGTCTTGGCAGATAGTTGCATGGTTGGAGTGTGTGTCATGAATGAGTCCAGAGTGTCCAAGCGATTAGCGATCAATCTCGCCGAACACAATGTCTTGTGTACCAATAATCGTTACCGCATCGGCAATCATGTGGCCGCGGGCCATTTCATCGAGGGACGCTAAATGCACAAAACCAGGGGCGCGAATTTTTAGGCGGTATGGTTTATTCGCGCCATCGGATACGGCATAGATGCCAAACTCACCCTTGGGGTGTTCGACTGCAGCGTAAGCCTCTCCAGCCGGAACATGAATGCCTTCGGTAAAGAGTTTGAAGTGGTGAATCAACTCTTCCATATTGGTTTTCATATCCACACGGGCGGGTGGCGATACCTTGTGGTTATCACTCATCACTGGGCCAGGATTCGCACGCAGCCACGCAATACACTGCTGCACAATGCGATTCGATTGGCGCATCTCTTCCATGCGGATTAAATAGCGGT
>CANGWV010000099.1 GCA_947457875.1 Burkholderiaceae bacterium | reverse complement strand
CTTGAAGATACATGGCGGAGAGGGTGGGATTCGAACCCACGGTACCTTTGACAGTACGCCTGATTTCGAGTCAGGTACATTCGACCACTCTGCCACCTCTCCGAACCGAAACGCAATTATAGCGTTGTGAGCCTATGCCTTGGGCTTTAGGCTGGTGATGCCGCCCATATAGGGCTGTAAGGCTTTTGGTATGCGGACACTGCCATCTTCTTGCTGGAAATTCTCAAGGAGAGCAACGCCCGTTCTACCGACCGCTAGACCTGATCCATTGAGGGTGTGCAGCAGCTCCGGTTTGTTGTTGCCTACCTTGTAACGGGCCTGCATACGCCTTGCCTGAAAGTCACCCATATTGGAGCAGGAGCTAATTTCACGGTAAGCATTTTGTGATGGAATCCATACTTCAAGGTCGTAGGTTTTCGTACTACCAAAACCCATATCGCCAGTGCAAAGTAATACACGCCGGTAAGGCAACTCCAGCATCTCCAAAATGGTTTCAGCATGGCGGGTTAACTCTTCCAATAGCTGCATGGATTCTTCGGGTTTGGCGATTTGTACCAGCTCCACTTTTTCAAACTGGTGTTGGCGAATCATGCCGCGCACATCACGGCCATAACTACCGGCCTCTGACCGAAAGCAAGGAGTATGGGCAACATACTTGAGTGGCAAGGCTTCTGCTGCGGTAATGGTGTCGCGTACTAAATTGGTAACTGGCACTTCCGCCGTCGGAATTAAATAAAAGTTTTCAATGCGCTCTTCGCTGCCCTCTTCGCCCTCGCCCATTTTGCGTGGGACCTTAAATAGATCTTCTTCAAACTTAGGTAACTGGCCAGTGCCCCGCATCGAGGCGGCATTCACCATGAAAGGAACATACAGCTCTTCATAGGAATGCTGCCCGGTGTGCACGTCCAGCATAAATTGAGCTAGAGCGCGGTGGAGCTTGGCAAGCTGGCCTTTGAGCACTACGAAGCGCGATCCACTGATCTTTGCGGCGGATTCAAAATCAAGCCCGAGGGGGCCGCCCAAATCAACGTGGTCTTTCACGGTGAATGTAAAAGTCGGAATAGTGCCCCACCGCTTAATTTCAAGATTCTCTTTTTCGTCTTTGCCGACCGGCACCGACTCATCAGGCAGATTCGGAATGCCCGCTACAAAATCGGCGATCTCGGTTTGCAGAATGGAAAGGCGGTTCGCGCCCGCCTCCATGTCAGTATTCACTTGGACAGCCTCGGCCATTTCCGCGGCAGCATCCTCGCCTTTGGCTTTTTTCATGCCAACGGTTTTTGAGAGTTGGTTGCGTTTCGCCTGCAACTCTTCGGTACGTGACTGCAATTGCTTACGCTCGGCCTCTAAGGCATTGAATTGCTCAACTGGCAGAATAAATTTACGAGTAGCTAAGCGCGCTGCTACCGCTGTGATGTCTTTGCGAAGGAGTTGGGGATCGATCATGGTGTTTTGCTTTTGTGCGTATCGTTATTTTAAGCGCAAGACTTCGGCGCCAGCAGGCGGCGTGAAGGTAAAGGTGCCCGCAGGCAAAGCGATATTGAGCTGAATTTGCGTCAGACTCAGCTGCACCACGCTACCCAAGCCATCCATCAACTCCAAAGCCCGAGGCAGACCGCCGCTCATGCCAATGGCAATCGACGTATAGGGCAAGTCATTGCTGCCAGCAGATGGCTTCGCTTTAGGCTTGAGATTAGCCCAGCGCAAACCCGAGCGCTCGGCGCCCTCTTCCAGATCAAAGTGTTGCTCTAGCGCCCCTTCACCAAACAAGATAGCGGCTGGGGTCGATGCTAAAACCTGACCAGCAGGCCGAAAGGTCGCTTGATTTAAGTCCTTATCCCACATGATGAGCTGCTTGCCATCGGCAATCAAACGCTGCTCAAAGGGCTTTTTGGTGTCCCACACAAAGCGGCCAGGGCGCTGAAATATAAAACGCCCTTCCGTTTTACGAATTACTTTCAGGCCTTTATCTTGCGACTCATTGGGCTTGGGGGCGCGCAATTGCTGCTGTACAAACTCCCCTTCGGCAGTTTTGGATATGCGTACAAATTGCCGTAACTGCTCAACACCGCTTTGCGCCTCTTGCGCAAATGACGTGCTTGGTATGGCGATGAGTGTGGCGCAGAAGGCACCACTTAAAAATCGAATCAGCATCATTGGACTTATTCGGAACCGCGGACCAGGATTTCACGATTACCGCTGCCGCTCATTTTGGAGACCATGCCGGCTTTTTCCATATCCTCTAGTAAACGGGCTGCGCGGTTATAGCCAATACGCAAATGGCGCTGTACTAGTGATATCGACGCGCGCTTGTGCTCGAGTACTACGGCGACCGCCTGATCGTAGAGCGGATCGGCTTCGCCGCTACCGCCACCACTGAGCACATCCATATTGGACTCATCGGCACCCTCCAGTACGCCCTCGATATAGTTAGCTTCACTTTTCTCTTTGAGCCACTCCACTACGCGGTGGACTTCATCATCCGACACAAAAGCCCCGTGGACTCGGACTGGCAAACCAGTACCCGGCGCCATGTAGAGCATGTCACCCATACCCAGCAGAGCTTCTGCACCCTGTTGATCGAGGATGGTACGGCTATCAATTTTGCTGCTCACCTGAAAAGAAATCCGCGTCGGTACGTTGGCTTTGATCAAGCCGGTAATAACATCCACGCTGGGGCGCTGCGTAGCAAGCACTAAATGAATTCCGGCTGCGCGCGCTTTTTGTGCAATCCGCGCAATCAATTCTTCAATCTTCTTGCCAGACACCATCATCAGATCAGCGAGCTCATCAATCACAACCACGATCACGGGGGCTTTGTAGATCGGCTCAGGATCATCTGGTGTCAAGCTAAATGGGTTCGTGAGCTTTTCACCCTTCTCTTCTGCCTCGAGAATCTTTTTATTAAAGCCGGCTAAATTACGCACGCCAAACTTACTCATTAATTTATAACGGCGTTCCATCTCATTGACTGCCCAGTTGAGCGCGTTGTAAGCCTGCTTCATGTCAGTCACAACGGGGCACAGCAAATGCGGAATCTTGTCGTACATCGCCATTTCTAACATCTTGGGATCAATCAAGATTAGACGCACTTCATCGGGCTTGGCTTTAAAGAGGATCGACAAAATCATCGCGTTAATACCAACCGATTTACCAGCACCCGTTGTACCCGCTACTAAGCAATGCGGCATCTTCGCCAGATCAGCCACCATCGGGCTGCCCGAAATGTCTTTACCCAAAGCCAGAGTCAACAAGGAATGGTTGTCGTTGTATACCTGCGAACTCAGAATCTCGGAAAGGTAAACCGATTGGCGGCTGGGGTTGGGCAACTCCAAAGCCATACAGGTTTTACCCGGAATGGTCTCTACTACGCGTAAGCTAACTAAGCCCAATGATCGAGATAGATCGCGCGACAAATTGACAATCTGACTACCTTTGACACCAATGGCTGGCTCGATTTCATAACGGGTTACTACCGGGCCTGGGTAGGCTGCAATTACTTTGACTTCCACGCCGAATTCATCCAGCTTGCGCTCAATGAGACGCGAAGTAAATTCCAAGATGTCGGCAGAAATGGTTTCCTTTGCTTCAGGCACCTCATCCAATAAAGAGAGGGGTGGTAATTCTGAATCGGGAATATCCACAAACAAGGGTTGCTGTTTTTCGCGCTCCACTCGCACACTCTTGGCGATCTGTAAGGGTGCGCGCACAATTTGGACGGCAGGGGCGATTTCAACCCGGCCACGCACTTCTTCGACAAACTCTTCACGCTCTTCCGCGGCTTGCTCGCCGATCTTTAAGTCCTCAACCCGTTCACGGCGTTCCCGCAGACGTCGATAGGCAAGCTCTAAGGATCGGCCCACCTGCTCGGCAACGTTCAGCCAGGAAAAACGTAAAAACAAGGAGAGGCCGGCAAAGAGGCCGAACAGTAGCAATACGGTTGATCCGGTAAAGCCGACGACCATCGCCAAGGGATCGCCAATTAACTCGCCCAAGATGCCGCCTGGGGGTCGCGGCAAGGGAATCGCTAAGGAATGCAAGCGAATCGACTCAAGGCCCATACTCGAGCACAGGGTTAATCCAAAACCGAGCCAACGAACGAACAGCGAATCGGGCTTGGCATCGGGGTCAAGCGGCAATGGAACGCTCCATAACTCACGCCAACCCGTAATTACGCGGCGCCCAAAGAGCACGATCCACCAAAAGGCAGACACCCCAAAAATATAGAGCAATAAATCCGCAGTCCATGCTCCAAAACGACCGCCAATATTGCTGGGTGCCTCAAAACTGGCATGCGACCAGGCGGGATCCGACTTGGAATAGGTTATCAAGACCGCGATCAAGCCTAGGCATAGTCCCAGGGTCAAAAACCAACGGATTTCAAGAAAAAGACGGGGCATTCGTCCCTGCCCGCTATCCGGGGGTGGTAGCTTGGATTTACTGGGGGATTGGATCGATTTGGCCATGTTCCCCAATTGTAATCAAGCAATCCTATAATTAGGGCATGACTACTACTCCGAAACACAGCAAAGTCCTGATTCTGGGCTCTGGCCCCGCAGGCTACAGCGCCGCAGTCTATGCTGCCCGCGCCAATTTACAACCTACCCTCATCACTGGAATGGCCCAAGGCGGTCAATTAATGACTACCACTGACGTAGAAAACTGGCCCGCTGACCCCGATGGTGTTCAAGGGCCTGAGCTGATGGATCGTTTTTTAAAGCACGCAGAGCGCTTTAATACTGAAATCATTTTCGACCACATCCATACCGCAGCCCTTTCTGAAAAACCGATTCGGCTGGTGGGTGATTCAGGCACTTACACATGCGATGCCTTAATTATTTCTACTGGGGCATCGGCGCAATACCTTGGTCTACCCAGCGAAGAGGCATTTATGGGTCGCGGTGTTTCTGGCTGCGCTACCTGCGATGGCTTCTTTTATCGCAATCAAGACGTGTGCGTGGTTGGTGGCGGTAACACTGCCGTAGAAGAGGCGCTCTACCTGACTGGCATTGCCCGCAAGGTCACGGTGATTCATCGCCGAGATAAATTCCGTGCCGAGCCCATTTTGAATGACCGCCTAATGGCCAAAGTAGCCGAGGGTAAAGTCGAACTCAAACTAAACGCCACCTTAGACGAAGTCTTGGGCGATGAAAAAGGCGTTACCGGCGTTCGCATTGCCAAGCAGGATGGCAGCAAAGAAGACATCCCTGTAATGGGTGCATTTATTGCGATCGGTCACAAGCCCAATACGGAACTGTTCGTGGGCCAGCTCGATATGGAAGGCGGTTACATTAAAACCCAATCCGGGTTGGCTGGTAATGCAACAGCAACCAATATCCCCGGCGTGTTTGCTGCAGGCGATGTGCAAGACCACATTTACCGCCAAGCCATTACCAGCGCAGGTACCGGATGTATGGCTGCCCTGGATGCGCAGCGCTATTTAGAAGCGCTAGAGTAATTCACAAACCTTCGATCAAAAAAAACGCCCACATCATGGGCGTTTTTTCTTTAGGGCTCTTTCATTTCGGCTTTTTATTTGCCGATCATTCGAGTG
>CANGWV010000098.1 GCA_947457875.1 Burkholderiaceae bacterium | reverse complement strand
TTGCGAAACGCTCACGCCCACATTGCAAAGATCGCTCCGTATGCTTGCGCATCGGTTCAAAGATCTATTGGCCTTGGCGAGCCAGGCAGGGAAAGGGTTTGTAGCAATGAATCCACTTGCAACTCGAGGCCTTTGATTTCAGCTTCGAGCCGTGCTACCTCATCCGGATGGATTGCAGCAGACTGCGTTGATAATTGTGCTGCGGTATCTGCAGCCAAACGTTTACTTGAAATCAGATCACCAGCAAGCTTAAGAGCCGCCATCATGGTTGCGCGCTCGATACTACGGTTACCTCCCGTAATCGCTAGCTGAATTTGCTCATCAACTAAGGTGCAAGCCTCACGCAACAGGGGCTCATGCTCAGCAGTGGTAGCCAGCGTAATTTTTTGGCCTGCGAGCGTGACCTCAATGCGTTGTTGGCTCATGATCATCGCCTGAAATAGTGGGGTTAGGTTCGTCAGCAGCTAGCAAGTTCATTTGCCGTGTATCGGTTTGCTCAGGGAGTCGACTCAAAATGTGTTGGATGCGATTTTGCGCATCCACTATCTTCGTTTCAAGTCGCGCACGATCCTGACGCACTTCCTCCATGGCTTTAGTAGCCAGCGTGAGTTTTTCTTTGAGCCGTGCAAGTGCAAGATGTAAATTGCTTAAGGAGGGCTCGGGGGTATTAAATGAATCGCTCATTGCTACATTGTAGCCCCTGAATTAGGCTGTGAGCAGCGCTGATATGCCTGGTTTATTACCGAGCTAGGGCAATCCAGCGCTTGCCTAGCTTCGTTAGCTCAATGCGTCCATCAAACAGATCAATCAGGGCCTTATGGGTTAGTGGATCATCGCTTTTACCTTGGTGATGAACCCCTTTTTTACCTAATAGAATCAGGTTTTCAGCCTGCAAGGCAAACTGAATTTCATGTAAAACGGTGATGCTGGTTTTACCCTGATTGGACAGTGCGGTTTGCCATTGCAGCCAGTCGGCTTGATGCGGTGGGTCTAGATTGGCAATCGGCTCATCCATTAGCAGGATACTAGTTTGAGTGGCAAAGAGCCTGGCCAACAAAACGCGCTGACGCTCACCCCCCGAGAGCTGACTAAAAAAGCGCTCGCGCAAGCCCCAGACATCGGTTTGCCGCATGGCGTGTTCCACCACGCCGCAATCTTCCTCACTCGGAATAGAGAGCCAGTTTTGATGGGGTAATCGACCTAGCATGGCAATGTCGTGTACCCGCAAACCAAAATCAAGACCATCAGGTATTGACGTTGCTTGCTCAAGCCAAGCAATTTGTTGCGCACGCGCTTTCATTGCAATCGAATGAAGCTCTCTCCCCCCAATCTGAATCGAGCCTTGGTAAGGCAAGAGTCCGGCTAATGCTTGAATCAGCGTGGACTTACCCGCTCCGTTCGGGCCGACAATGCTGGTCCACTCACCCCCCGGAATAGCGAGATTGATATTTTGTAAAACAATGTTGTTATCACGAGATACAGAGACATTACGCAGTTCTATTTGGCTCATGTACTTACCCCTAAAGCCTGACGCCGCAGCAACAGCAGTAAATACGAGCCGCCGAGCACTGCGGTCACAATTCCAACCGGAAGTTCAAGGGGCGCTAGGACCGTACGCGCCAGTAAATCCGAGGCTAGTAATAGGATGCCGCCTGCTAGGCTAGACATCAGCAGATGCATGCGCTGGGAGCCGTCAGCAAAGCGCCGAACCAGGTGGGGCGCCGCAAGGCCGATGAATGCAATCAGTCCAGTTTGGGCTACTGCTGCGCCTGTCGCCAGCGCGAGAACAGCAATTAAACCCAGGCGCATTTGATCAATCGGAATGCCAAGTGTTTTGGCGGTACTTTCACCAAGGCTAAGGGCATTCAGGGCCGCACTCAAGAGCAACGCTGCAGCAATGCAGGCAAGCCAAACCAGCAGCATGAAGTAAACGCCATGCCAGTCAAGCAGACTTGTATTGCCGAGCATGAATGCCTGAAAGCGCTGATAAAGGTCGGGACGAACAAAGGTAAAGAGGGCATTGCCAGCGCTAAGGATGACGCTAATCACGACACCCGATAGTAAAAGCCGTAAGGAGCTGCGATAACCACCAGCCAGAATCAGCGCTGCAACAACACCCAGTAGCGCACCAATAAATGCGCCGCTGTTAAGCCCAATTAATGCAAGCCCAGAATCGGTAAGCGCGTGGGAAAAACCTAAAACCAGAGCGACCCCCATTAAAGCGCCCGATGCACTACCCAGCAAATACGGATCAGCTAATGGATTACGAAAAACACCTTGCGCAACCGCACCAGCCAGCCCTAGCAGAGCACCTGCCAGCCATGCCCCTGCTGAACGCGGTAAGCGGATGTCAAATACGATTGCAGAGTCAGTGCTCGAGGCAATCCCGCCGCTACCCAGCAATGCGCCCAAGCAGAGCAAGGCAATGCTCAGTGCCAACAAGGCGATTACACGGGGAAATAAAGTAGGGCGCATACCGCAGACTATCACTTGGGTAGTGAGCGCATCGCGCAATCAGCGATAAGGCTTGCCGCCTCACCCATGCGTGGGCCAGGACGAACTAGAACATCTGCTTGTGCTCCCGAAAAGAAGCAGATCCGATTGCCTTGAATCGCTGGAATGGATTTCCAGCCGGGGCGCTGCATAAACTGCTTGGGCGAAGTTTCAGTAGTCATGATCAAGTCGGGCCTCGCCTGCACCACGAATTCTGGGTTGATCTTTGGATAAGCACCCATCTTTTCTGTAGCAATGTTTTGCATGCCTAAGCGATCGAGTAATTCGCCGATGAAGGACGTTTTGCCAGCTGCAAAGGGTGCCGGGTTCACTTCAAAATAAACCCGAGCCGCTTTATGTGAAGGCGATAAGGCGCGACTCGCCCGAGCAATATCAAGCTGGATGCGCTCCCATACAGCGCCTGATGCAGTAGAGCCTAAAACCACATCCAACTTCCGTAAGGTGCGCTGCACATCGGCCATGGTCTGCACATCAAATGCCATTACTGAAATACCTAAAGACTGTAAGCGCGCAATCAGAGGGGATGATTTTTCAACCAAGACTAAGTCTGGATTTAGGCGAACAATCCCCTCAATATTGGCATCGGCAATCCCGCCCAAGCGCGGTAAAGCATCAACCGATTTGGGCCAATTGGAAAAGCGATCAACCCCAACCAAAACCGAACACTTACCCAGAGAACAAACAGACTCGGTCAAAGAGGGCAGCATGCTGACTACGCGCTGGGCAGGTGACTTGAGGCTAACCTCAGTGCCACGATCGTCTTTAACGGTGATGCTTGCAAGTGCAACATTGCTCAACAACAAAGAGCACACTCCAATATGAAGCAGGAAATATAAACTTCGATTATTCATTGGGTATTGCAATTAGCTATTTATCTTCATTGCAGATTACATGGCATAACGCAGGCCAAAAAAGATATTGGATCCAGGTGTGTTGTATCCGTAACTGAGTTGATAGTCCTTGTTGAATACGTTGTTCCAACGACCAAAAATGCTGACATTTTTTTGCAGTTGGTAACTAGCATATAGATTAAGTAACGCATATCCACCCATGTTTCCAGTGTTGTCAAAATCAGTTCTACGTCCTTGCAAGGTGCTTTCTACTCCAGTTATCAATTTATTGGCTTGGCGTTCAACTCCAACATTACCAAATTGCTTTGCACGTTTTGCCAATACATATCCTGTACTTTGATCCACTGGATTTTGTTGATCAAATGATGCCTTGATCGCGTAGTTTTGAATTCGCGCTGTTGATCCGAGTGAGATGCCATTAATTTTTGCATTCGCTACGTTACCAGCACAGCCAAATGCATAGCCTGCAGGACATCCGCTGGATGTATATTGGATGAGATTCGTAATCGTATTGCTGTAGGCAACAACTCGAGCATCAAACAATTTTGTTTCATAAAAAATACCAGCTTCTGTGTTTTTACTTTTTTCTGGAAGAAGGCTGGAGACCCCATATCCGGGGTAATACAGATCAAAAAAGGATGGCGCCTTAAACGCGGTTCCGTGATTGATATTGATTCGCCATTCCTTTGTAAAAAAATACCCGTACGCAATGCTTCCGGTATTTTGCGGTCCGTAGCCAGTAATGCTGTCATTACGAAAGCTGACGCTAGCCAAATTAGATCCGCGTTTTAACTGGTAAGCCGCGGCCAACGAATTGGTGTTTTGATCTTGGCTAATATTGCCGGAGGTTGCAAATGCAGATTGAGTTCTTCGTTCTGCAACTAACTGTAGCAAATCCGAACCTAATTTAATGTCATTCTGCCAGGTATAGATATTTTGCTTACTATTGGCCACCGCATTTGAGCTGGGCGCTAGTGTCTGTCCATTGTCTGTAGAAACTGCAACCTGAAGCAAGCTGTTCCAAATGCGAGTTACCTGATTTTTAGAATATGCAGCAAGCGTGTTGAGTGTTGTAACGCGATTGTTTATAACGGCGTAGTCAGAGAAATCAGGCTTGTATGCTGATGCTGGATATTGATTATTGAGTCTACTGCTGAGGAATTGTGCGCCAATTTCTTGACCAGGAGCCCACGTTTGGCTAATTTGCCCGGTAGCACTGTCTTTTACATATCCCGTTCTGCCTGTAGACCAACCTGCTGAGCAATAAGATGGGCGAACGGAACTTGGTTGGTTTGGATTACAGGGATTGTTACTGGCGACACTATTAAATCCGGTTGATAGTTCCTGGCTAGCGCTGAACGAGTAACGCGTTTTATTTTCACCATCAACAGAGCCATAAATACTTCCCTCAATAATGCTAGTGCCGTAGCTTCCATAGCCCGCAGAGCCCCCCGCTTGAAATGGACCACTTCCTTTTTTAGTAAAAATCTGGATTACGCCACCGATGGCCTCGGAGCCGTAAATACTACTTTGTGGCCCAAAAATAATTTCAATATGGTCAATAAGAGAAAGGGGTATTGCCGCCCATGCACTGGTACCGCTGAGGCTTGATTGGGTGCGGATTCCATCAATTAAGACTAAGCTTTGACCGCCACTAGTACCCCTTAAAAATACGCTGGCATTTGAGCCGGCCCCACCCTGTGTCGATATTTCAACGCCACGCTGTCTCTGCAGTAATTCCACTAGGCTAGTTTGTCCTGCCTGCGCAATTTCTTCAGAGCCAATATAGATATTGTCTGCAAGAACATCACTTGCCTTAGTGGGCGTTCGTGTTGCAGTAACCACAATTGGGTTGAGTGGGTCGGCTGAATTGGATACTGATACCGATGGAGTTTGCGCTACTGCGTTTTGGAAAGGAATGACGCTGGATAAAAGCGCTAGTAACAGTGCGGAGGTGCACTGTTTATTGCTGAACTGCTGTTTCATGATGAACCTTCTGCCGTCGAATCACCAAGCCAACTTCCCCGTTAGCCGAGTCGAACAGAATTTCATGGGCGCGAGTCCAGAACGTCAATATGTGCGGTGCATGGAATCCATGCGAACGCTTCTATCGGCGCGCGAAGGATCCCCGTCCGCAAAATTCCACCTGTTTTGGCCGGTATCCGGGCTGGCAAATTTAAGAACTTGACCTTCCCATGCGATTGACGCGCACAGTGGCTAT
>CANGWV010000097.1 GCA_947457875.1 Burkholderiaceae bacterium | reverse complement strand
GGTTGGATCCTTCAAGCGGTACTGGACTGCAAAGCGAACATCGATGATGTTTTCATCTTCGGTCAGCATGGACGAATCTTTTTGGTTGGTCGCCTTAATCACGACCGAACGGCCCACCTCGACCGAGCGCACTGCTGAAATATTCACCACCTCGGTTGTTTGAATCGGATACGGCATGCGCCAATTAATACCAGGGCCTGCGGTATAGCTGTACTTACCAAACGTCAGAACCACGCCGGCCTGACCCTCTTGGATCATAAAAAAGCCGGTCGCAATCCAGATAAAAAAGACACCGCCCAGCGCAGCTAAGACGCCATTCTTTGACGAGAAAGGCAGTCCACCCGAAAAAATCGGAGGACGAGAGCCGCCGCTTGGTGGGCCGCCACGATCATTATTCTGGTTTGGGTTGGGATTGGGCTTACCATCCCAGCCGCCACTTGGCCTGCTGGGGCCTTTTTTGCCGCCAAACAGGTTGCTGAGACGATCATTAAAGTCGCGCCAGAGTTCATCCAGGTCAGGTGGTCCGTTGCTCACCGGCTTGCGATCGGGCTCCGGTTTGCTGGTAGGCGGATTAGCGGAGGCACCCTGCTCTTCTGCTGGGGGCTTAGTGCCCTCATTGCCAGCATTGCCGTCTTTGGACCCTGCGGCATCGCCTTTATTGTCATTTGGGCGTGGCGAATTACCCCAGCCAGGGTCATTTACCGAAAAAATCGAAAGCAGTCTACGCATCATGGGGTAAATAGTGTTTTAGTGGGATTGGGTTAAATTCAGCGGAATCAGGTCGTTCTGTCATAGGGGCCAACAACTCCTCCGTAGTCAATTGCGACTTGGGTCGGTTGTGCTCACTCCTTATTCTATCAGTCATTACAGCGCTTTGAGCCAGAGTATCCCGTAGCAAATCAAGGCCCAGCCCCGTTTGCGCCGACAGATAAATGCGACTTGGCAGACCCTCAATATCCCTTACAACCATGGGCCCTTTCGTAAAGGTCTGGGGCATCAGGTCAATCTTGTTCATGACCTCCAGCCGCGGGATGGAATCGGCCCCAATTTCGGCTAAAACGGCCTCCACTTGGGCTTGCTGCTCTTTAGCGACGGGGCTACAGGCATCGATCACATGGAGAATTAAGTCTGCATGGATGGTCTCGTCCAAGGTCGCCCGAAAGGCCTCCACCAGCTGGTGCGGTAGATCCCGAATAAACCCAACCGTATCCGAGACCACAATCGAGCCCACTTCGGGCAAAAAAACGCGCCGTGAGGTGGTGTCTAAGGTGGCAAAGAGCTGATCTGCAGCATAGGTATCCGCCTTGGTTAAGGCATTAAACAAGGTCGATTTACCAGCATTGGTGTAGCCCACCAAGGACACCGAGAATACGTCCTTGCGGCTGCGCGACCGCCGTTGCGTGCGCTGCTGGCGTTGCAGTTTTTCCAGTTCGAGTTCTAGGCGTTTGGCTTTAGTGGCCAACATGCGTCGATCGAGCTCCATTTGGGTCTCGCCAGGACCGCCGCGCAGACCAATACCGCCCTTTTGCCGTTCCAAGTGGCTCCATGCCCGCACCAAGCGCGACATCCGGTAGCGCACCTGCGCCAACTCCACCTGCGTTTTACCAATGTGGCTTTGTGCGCGCTGCGAAAAAATATCCAATATCAAGCCGGTACGGTCCATAACGTGGTGACCAAGGTGGCGCTCTAAATTACGCTGCTGGCTTGGCGATAAGGGGTGATTAAAGATCACGAGCTCAGCGTCATTGTCTTCAAGAGCCCGCTTGATTTCATTGGCCTTACCGGATCCAACAAATAAGGCGGGATCAGTTCTGCCTTTACGGGCTACCACACGCGCTACGGGTATGGAGCCTGCGCTGTCTGCCAGAAGGCTGAGTTCAGCCATGCTGTCGGGGAAATCCTCTCGCCCCGAATCGACACCGACTAGAACTGCGCGAACGGGATCAATGCCAGTTTTATGCAGAAGGCTCGTCCTCATCCGCACGGAAGGTCACTGCGCGTGCCGGCACGATGGTGGAAATCGCGTGTTTGTAAACCATTTGGGTGACAGTGTTGCGCAACAAAACGACGTACTGATCAAATGATTCAATATTGCCTTGCAGCTTAATGCCGTTAACCAAGTAAATCGATACGGGAACGTGCTCTTTGCGCAAGGTATTCAGGAAAGGGTCCTGAAGGAGTTGGGTCTTATTGCTATTCATACTGCTCCTTATTCATTATTGGATGTGTGGGAGTCTTGCTTTTATTCAGGTGCTGCCGGGCCACTACACAACAAAGGAAATTCGCCCTATGGTTATTAATATATACCGCCCGCCAAACTTTTGCCAAGCCCAAAACAGCAGCGGAAAAGAAGGCGCTAAATTAGCGCTTTTTGCCCTTA
The DNA here is from genome assembly GCA_947457875.1 of Burkholderiaceae bacterium. Lineage (GTDB taxonomy): Bacteria > Pseudomonadota > Gammaproteobacteria > Burkholderiales > Burkholderiaceae > Polynucleobacter. Next base: position 3,213 of record CANGWV010000097.1, on the reverse strand, counting down.
TCTGCGTCCACATAAGGGTTTTTATTGGTGCGCATTTCGATTCGCAAGGGGGTTCCCCGCAACTTAAATGCCTCCCGAAAGCGCCCTTCGAGATAACGCTTATAGCTATCCGTGACACCGCTCAGCGCACTGCCATGAATCACCACAATCGGTGGGTTCATACCGCCTTGGTGGGCATAGCGTAATTTAGGGCGGCCCATGCCAACGCGCTTGGGTTGTTGATGCTCGACAGCCTCCGCCAAAATGCGCGTGAGCCTTGGGGTGGGCAGTTTCGCCATGGCAGCGGCATAAGCTAAATCCACGTCCTTGAAGAGCTCTTTTAAGCCGGTGCCTTTTTTAGCGGATATAGGATGAACATTTGCAAAATCCAAGAAGCGCAACTTCTGTCCAATCTCCACTCGGCAGCGCTCTTTAACGTAGTGATCGACTCCATCCCACTTATTAATAGCTAAGACAAGTGCGCGGCCTGCCTCCAAAATAAAGCCCGCAATGTGCGCGTCTTGCTCTGAAATATCTTGCTGGGCATCGAGCATCAAGATCACAACATTGGCATCGGCAATGGCCTGCAAGGTTTTCACGACAGAGAACTTTTCGATTGCTTCGAACACTTTGCCGCGGCGACGCAGGCCTGCGGTATCAATCAAGATATAGGGCTTACCATTGCGCTCAAACGGAACCTCAATCGCATCGCGCGTCGTGCCTGGCATATCAAATGCAATCACGCGCTCTTCACCAATCAGTTTATTAATCAGCGTCGATTTGCCCACGTTGGGGCGACCAACGACAGCGATTTTCATGGCGCGGGGTGTTAAGGGGTCGGACTCCGCACTGTCATCGGGCTCGGGTATGCCGAGCTCATCCAGCGCATCATCGATCAGCGTTTTAACGCCGTCGCCGTGCGCCGACGAAATGGCAAAGGGCTCGCCCAATCCCAGCTCATGAAAATCAGCCGTCACTATGCCCTGCGACATGCCTTCGGTTTTGTTGACCGCCAGCACAACAGGGCGACCGGTCTTGCGCAAAAAATCGGCAATCACGCGGTCTTGCGGCGCCATCCCTAAACGGCCGTCCACTAAGAAAATAATTAAATCGGATTCGGCAACGGCTTGCTTCGTTTGCTTTGCCATCTCGGCAACGATGCCGGTTTTTGCCACTGGCTCAAAGCCGCCGGTATCCACGCAAATGAACTCACGCGAGGTAATGCGGCTGTTGCCGTAATGGCGATCCCGAGTTAAACCAGAAAAGTCTGCAACTAAGGCGTCGCGTGAACGGGTTAAGCGATTAAATAAAGTGGATTTGCCGACGTTCGGTCGGCCAACGATGGTGATAACTGGTTTCATTTAGGGCTGTACGCCGTTAACTTGCCACCTTGAGACTGAACCAGAATCAAGCCGCCTACTGCGATCGGTGCTGCCGTCACCGGCGTTGAGTCATGGCGAATGCGCGCTAGCATCTCACCACCCGACTGCGACATCGCATGAACGTATCCTTGCTTATCGCCCATTAAGACCACCCTGCCAATGGCTAAGGGCTCGCCGACATCGCGCCACGTCAGTTGGGTGTTCTCCCATACCTGAACGCCGTCACTGCTCCGAAATGCGGTGACGTGGGACTTTTCATTAGCGGCAAAGACAAAATCGGTGCTCTGCGTTGTTCCAGTAAAGCTAGAAAAATCTTTAAACCAAATCAATGTGCCGGTGCGCGCCTGCGCACAGCCAATGCGACCCTGATAGGAGACAGCACAAATGCGCTCACCTTCCATGCTGGGTTTGGCAGTCACGTCATTGAGACGCTCGATTTCAGAAAAACCTTTCGGAAAGGAAATCGGCGTTTCCCAAACGAGTCCGCCGTTGGCAATGCCAATCATGCCAAAACGACCCCCCGCAAATCCAGTGACGATCACTTCATTGCTAATCGAGAGCATGCCGTAACCGACACGCAAGGACAATGCCGATTGCTGGCGCTGGTAAAGCCAGCGACGTTTACCAGTCGCCGCATCCAAACCCACAAAGCGATTATCTAAGCCCCGAATGACTACCACTCCACCAGCCACAACCGGAGCAGTCAATACTTCGCCGCCAATGTGAAACTTCCAAATGTTTTTGCCTGTGTCGTCGTAGGCAAACACATCGCCTTCCGTGGTCACGACTGCAGTCACTTTGCCATCCGAGCCGGGACCAATGCTGAGTTTTTCTGGAACGGTCACATCCCAAAGTGTTTTACCGCTTTGCACATCAATTTTGCGCAAACTACCGCGGCGCGATGCGGCATAAACAGCATCGCCCACGACCGCAGGATGAAAGTTAAAGGGCTCCGATGAGCCAATGCTGACAGACCATACCGGCGCCAAATCAAACTGATTACTTACTTTGACTAACTCCGCAGGCTGGCGCACGCGGGCCTTACCGGCGCAAGCAACGAGGCTTACTGCCAATACGGCAACCACGGCAGCGCCTAGAAGTCGTTTCATTCAATGCCCCCAACGGCATCGAGCTTTACTTTAAGTAAACTGCGCGCCTCTTGTGGGAACTCTTTGGATTTCTCCAATAATTTCCATGATTGCAAGTAACTGCTTCTCGCATCGGTATTTTTTCCTTGCACCAAATACCAATCACCACGGCGCTCTAGCCATAAGGGCTCAAATCCAGGCGTTGGTGTTCCTTTTAAAATTGCATCGGCTTCGGCGAGTGACTTTGCACTACCCTCATCCATCAAGGCCGTTGCCAAGCGCAATTTGCCCAGAGCCTTGTAGCCATCATTGGCTGACTTTTCAGCGACCCAGCGTAAGAAGGCCTGTGATTTAACAGCGTCACCCGCATCAGCTGCGAGTTTTGCTGCAATCAAGCTCGCCATGGGGGCGTAACTGGTTCCAGCAAATTGCTTTTGCAAGTCTTCGGCAGCCAGAATGCTTTGGTCTTTGTTGCCCTTCTCAAGGGAGCTCATCATGGTTTCATAGAGCTTGCCGGCATCAGTAGCTTGGCTGTTCTTCCACCACTGCCAACCGTTGTAGGCAGCAAATGCAAACAACACCGCTGTGAGTAAGCCCATGATGAGGGAGCGGTACTTCTCCCAAAAGGCTTTTAAGCTATCGAGTTGTTCTTGTTCTTCGAGGTCTAAAGGCATAACGGTCCAGGCTATTAAATACGATACGAATGCGTCATTCTATTCGGATGTCGCTACTAAGGCATCAATTACGGTGCCGAGCAATCCATC
>CANGWV010000096.1 GCA_947457875.1 Burkholderiaceae bacterium | reverse complement strand
CGGGCCTTTCATGGCATGCCAGACCTCCGAGATGCGGCCGGAGAGCCTACTGGAGCAGTCTATGGCATGGTCAATATGATGCGGCGGGCCCGTGCCGAGATCCAGGCAGACCACTTGGCCTGCGTTTTTGATGCCAAAGGCAAGACCTTCCGGGATGAGATGTACCCGGAATACAAGGCAAACCGGAGCTCGATGCCGGAAGACCTGGTAGCGCAAATCGAGCCCATTCATGCCCTGGTAAAGGCCTTAGGTTGGCCGGTCTTGGTGGTTTCGGGGGTGGAGGCGGACGATGTCATCGGCACTCTGGCCAGGCAAGCCACTGAGGCAGGCTGGGAGACCATCATCTCGACTGGCGACAAGGATTTAGCACAGCTGGTTAATCCCTCGGTGTCGCTGATCAATACCATGACCGATGAGAAGCTCGACGTCGACGGCGTGATTCAAAAGTTCGGGGTGCCACCCGAGCGGATTGTCGATTACCTCACCATTGTTGGTGATGCCGTAGATAACGTACCCGGTGTTCCTAAAGCGGGTCCGAAAACGGCCAATAAGTGGCTCGCCGAATACGGTGATTTAGATCAATTAATGGCACGGGCAGATGAAATCAAAGGCGTGGTCGGCGATAACCTGCGCGCCAGCCTGCCCTGGTTGTTGCGCGCACGGGAGTTGCTCACCGTCAAATTGGACTGCGACCTCAATGAACACATCCCGGACCTCGATAATTTGCACGCCAAGCCAGAAAATTTACCTGCGTTAAAAGAGTTCTTTGAACGCTTTGCATTTAAAACCTGGCTGCGTGATGTGGAAAAGCGCTTGAGTGAAGAGAATAGCGGCGCAGTAACTGCTACTTCACCAAGTAATGCACCCGCATTTGATTTGGTTAGCAATGCAGATTCGCCATCCAAAGCAAGCCCATCAAAACAAATTCAAGCGCCTGCCCTGACACCAACGATGCCCGCAAAAGATGCTGCGGAGCAAAATGCAATTGAGCGTCGATACGAATGCGTGGTGGATCAGAAACGCTTAGATGTATGGCTCACCAAAATAGCCGCTGCGGATTTGGTGTGTGTTGATACTGAAACGACTGGACTCGATGCCTTGGTGGCAGAGCTCGTTGGAATTTCACTGAGCGCAGAAGTGGGTGTTGCTTGTTATATCCCGCTGGCGCACCGCACGGGGGAAGATCAGCTTGATCGTCAAGCGGTCTTGGATCAGATGCGCCCGTGGCTCGAGGACACTTCGCGTCATAAAGTCGGACAGAACCTCAAGTACGACTCCCATATTTTTGCAAACTACGGCATTACCTTGCGAGGAATACAGCACGACACCTTATTGGAGTCGTATGTATTGGAATCCCATTTGACTCACAATATGGATAGCTTGGCCGAGCGCCACTTGGGTATGAAGACCATTCGTTACGAAGAGGTCTGCGGTAAGGGCGCACATCAAATTGGTTTTGATCAAGTCGATCTGGCAACGGCAACAAACTATGCCGCAGAAGATGCCGACATTACCTTACGCCTGCATCATTTCCTATGGCCCCAGATCGAAAATAGCCCTGGTTTGCGCTACGTATACGAGCAGATCGAAATGCCAGCCATGCGCGTGCTAGGGGTGATGGAGCGCAATGGCATTCGGATAGACTCGGCGCGGTTAGCAGCCCAAGGACTTGAAGTAGGTAAGCGACTTTTGGCATTGGAGGGCGAGATTCATACGCTCGCAGGTCAGCCATTTAATATTCAGTCGCCCAAGCAAATTGCGGAGATTTTGTTTGGTCAATTGCAGCTGCCAGTGATTAAAAAAACACCATCGGGCGCGCCATCAACCGATGAAGAAGTGTTGCAAAAGCTAGCCGAAGATTTTCCCATGCCGGCGAAGATTTTGGATTACCGGGGCCTGGCAAAATTGATGTCGACCTATATTGAGAAATTGCCGCGCATGGTCAACCCTAAAACTGGGCGCGTGCATACCAATTTCTCGCAAGCTGTAGCGGTGACGGGGCGCTTGGCATCGAGTGAGCCCAATATGCAAAACATTCCGGTTCGCACTGAAGAGGGTAGGCGGATACGCGAAGCCTTTGTGCCAGCGGCGGGCTGCAAATTACTATCTGCCGATTATTCGCAAATCGAATTGCGCATCATGGCGCACATTGCGGAAGACGCGAGTTTGTTAACGGCATTTGCAGCGGGCAAAGACATTCACCAAGCAACGGCAGCCGAGATCTTTGGCATTCCGCTCGAGCAAGTCTCGTCAGAGCAGCGTCGCTATGCCAAGGTGATTAACTTTGGTTTGATTTACGGTATGAGCGCCTATGGCCTTGCTGGAAATTTGGGCATTGAACGTGCCGCCGCACAAAAGTACATTGCCACTTATTTTGAACGTTACCCCAGCGTGGCGCAGTACATGGAAGAAACCAAGCTGCAGGCGCGCGAGCAGGGCTATGTTGAAACGGTCTTTGGTAGACGCCTTTGGTTGCCCGAGATTAAGGGTTCCAATGGCCCTCGCCGGCAGGGCGCCGAACGTGCCGCCATCAATGCGCCGATGCAAGGGACTGCCGCGGATTTAATCAAGTTAGCAATGGTGGCGGTACAGAACTGGCTTGAAGCCGAAAACCTGAAGACCCGCATGTTGCTGCAAGTGCACGATGAACTGGTCTTCGACGTGCCTTTGGAGGAGCTTGATTATGTTCAAAAGGCCTTGCCTGGGCTGATGTGCTCCGTAGCAACGCTAAAGGTACCTTTGCTAGTGAGTATCGGTGTCGGTGATAATTGGGAAGAAGCGCATTGATCAACTGAAATGAGGAGATGAATATGAGCACCAATCGTAGAGACTTTATGAAGGCATCGGCTGTAACGGCTACTGGCCTTGGAGTTGGTTTTGTTGCAGCATCCCAACCCGTTTTAGCGCAAGTAATTAAAACTGACTTTGCCGGAATCAAAGCGGGCGAACTATCGATTCCATCGGGAGGCATTCAGATGCCTGCGTATGTATCGCGTCCTGAAAAGGCCAAAGGACCATTACCAATCGTGATTGTCTGTAGCGAGATTTTCGGCGTTCATGAATACATTGCCGATATCACTCGCCGTTTTGCAAAATTAGGCTACCTCGCCATTGCCCCTGAATTTTTTGTGCGTGCGGGCGATCCCAATACCTATGGAACCGTCGCTGAAATTTTTAGCAATATTGTTTCGAAAACCCCCGATGCGCAAGTTATGGGTGACATTCGAGCAGCGATTGCATGGGCTGGAGCTAATGGTGGCGATCTCAAGCGCGTCGGCGTTACCGGTTTTTGCTGGGGCGGTCGCATTACCTGGCTTTCTGCCACCATGCCCGAAGTACGCGCAGGCGTTGCGTGGTACGGGCGTTTGGTCGGTGAAAAAACCGCCGGTAATCCACGCCATCCAGTCGATATTGCAGCAGAGCTTAAAGCCCCTGTACTTGGCTTGTATGGTTCAGCCGATACTGGCATTCCGCTCGAGAGTGTCGATAAGATGCGCCAAGCATTGGCAGCCGCAGGATCAAAAAATCTGGAGGCCAAAGCATCGCGCTTTGAAATTTACCTCGATGCGCCCCACGCGTTTCATGCGGATTACCGCGAGACCTACCGTGCTGGCCCTGCAGCCGATGGCTGGGTAAAGTGCCTCGATTGGTTTAAGCGGAACGGAGTGGCATGACCGCTCTGCAGCTCATCGTCTTAGTAACGGCAGGCGCGGGTCTTTCGAGTGTTCTGATTGCGGCTAGCTTATCGCTAGGTGTTTTAGCGAAGCTCGTTGACCGCATGGTCAGCATTTCAGTTGGTATTTTGCTGGCTACCGCCTTGCTCCACTCTTTGCCTGAGGCATTTGAGATGCCTGGGGTGGATGCCCATGTACTTTTTGGTGTGCTGCTTGCCGGATTACTGGGCTTCTTTTTGCTTGAGAAGGTTGCGCTGCTACGCCACAGCCATCATCACGAAGGCGATGGTCACGATCACCACCATGGGCACGATGCAGAAGAGGCTGGTCAGAGTGGTTGGATGATTTTGATTGGCGATGGCTTGCATAATTTTGTGGATGGAGTCTTAATTGCCGCCGCATTTATGGTTGATTTTGAAGTGGGTATGTTCACCGCAATTGCGATTGTGGCGCACGAGATTCCACAAGAGATTGGCGATTTTATTGTGCTGATTAATGCTGGTTTCTCACGTGCACGCGCACTGCTCTACAACCTCATTAGCGGCGCTCTATCGGTTTTGGGCGGTGTGCTTGGGTATTACTTTTTGGAAAAAGCCAATACGGCAATGCCGTACTTACTGGTGATTGCCTCGAGCGGATTTATTTACATTGCGGTGAGTGATTTAATTCCGCAAATGCACCGCAGACCCCATTGGCAAGAGTCTTTGCGGCAAATCACGCTGATTGGTTGCGGGGTTGGCTTGGTGCTGTTGCTCTCGCGTGGACACTAGCCCGGATTTCGCAGCCGTTTGATTTAGGTCGCGAGGTCGCTATGTCGCAATCGGCCGTTTTGGATCTGTGCACCACTCGCTCCAACTACCAACGTATAAATGGGATCCTAGCAAGCCTGCTACCTCCATTGCCAACACATTATGGCAAGCGCTGACACCAGAGCCGCACTGGTGAATCACACTACTCGCCGATGCATTACCCAGCAGTGCTTTAAATTCGGCGCGCAATGCATCAGGTGATTTAAATTGCCCGGCACTCAGATTGTGTTTGAAGAATCGATTCAGCGCCCCTGGAATGTGGCCACCGATGGCATCTAAGGTTTCGTTTTCCCCGCGAAAGCGATCCTCAGCACGGGCATCAACAACGCATTGCCCCTTTGGATCAGTAAGCCATTGTTCCATTGCATCAACGGTGACCGAGCCCATCCATTCCTGCGGTTCAATCGCGGTCTTTAATGGAGTTGCCACTGGAGGAATGGTGCCGATTGAGCCGTTCCATGCACTAAGACCCCCATCCAGCACCTGAACGTGAGAATGTCCACTGGCTTTGAGCATCCACCACAAGCGGCTTGCATAGACCGAGCCGTGATTATCGTAGGCAATCACGGTTGTTTTTGGATCCATGCCAAGGCGCTGCCTTGTATCTGCCCATGCCTGAGGGCTTGGAAGGGGATGACGACCGTTGCTACCAGTTTTCGCAGCAGAGAGATCGTGATCTAGGTCGACGTATATGGCACCCAAAATATGCCCCGTGTTGTAGGCCTCACGACCTGCATTGGGGTTGACTAAATCAAAGCGGCAGTCGCAGATCAGAATGTCGGCGCCGGTATTGACCAGCTCTTCTAATTGATTGGGTGTGATGAGTGGGTTCATAGCGCAAGCTCCTTGTGGGTGGTCGGCAAGAAAAAATAGTCTACCGTGAATGCATCTACTCGCCTAGTTAAAACTGCATCTCCCGGCGATACCATTCATGAAAATGCTGCATGCCGTCTTCCATTGGGCTTTGATAGGGACCCACTTCGTTTACGCCCCGTGCTAGCAGTGCAGCACGACCCGCATCCATGCGCTCGGCAATCTCATCATCTTCAATGCAGGTTTCCATATAGGCAGCACGTTCGGCTTCGACGAACTCCCGTTCAAAAAGGGCGATTTCTTCGGGGTAGTAAAACTCCACAATATTGCGGGTTTTATTGGG
>CANGWV010000095.1 GCA_947457875.1 Burkholderiaceae bacterium | reverse complement strand
GGCGTTACTTCTGCTGCAGTGCCGGTAAAGAAGGCCTCATCCGCGGTATAGACTGCGTCGCGGGTTAGGCGTTTTTCACGGACTTCAAATCCCAAGTCTTTGGCAATTTGAATAATCGAGTCACGGGTAATGCCATCCAAGCACGATGCTAAATCTGGGGTGTAGACAATACCGTTGCGCACCATGAAGAGATTTTCACCGGAACCTTCCGATACATAACCTTCGGTATCGAGTAGCAAGGCTTCGTCGTAGCCGTTGGCGGTGACTTCTTGGTTAGCCAGAATCGAATTAATGTAATAGCCCGATGCCTTGGCGCGCACTAAAGATGAATTAACAAAATGCCGCGTGAAAGACGATGTCTTGACGCGTATACCTTTATTGAGGCCATCTTCACCAAGGTAAGCACCCCATAACCAAGCCGCAATGATGGTGTGAATGGTGTTGCCTTTAGGGGAGATGCCGAGTTTTTCTGAGCCAATGTAAATCAAGGGTCGTATATAGCACGACTCCAATTGGTTGGCATTGACCACATCAATGATGGCCTGCCGGATTTCTGCTTCGGTATAGGGCAGTGTGATTTGAAAAATTTTGGTGCCATTGAGCAAGCGCTTGACGTGCTCATTCAGGCGAAAGATCGCAGTACCTTTGGGTGTCTTGTACGCCCGAATGCCTTCGAACACGCCCATGCCGTAATGCAAGCTGTGTGTTAGCACATGGGTTGTTGCTTCGCGCCATGGAATGAGTTTTCCATCGGACCAAATCAAACCATCGCGGTCGGACATCGACATGTTATCTACCTTTTGCGTTGAATTAATCGGAGCTTTCCGTCTTGCAATCGACTTGCAAAACCAAGCTGCCTAACATGGGCTTTATTGTAGAGCAGGCGGCAGCGCTTCCTATAATGGGGGTTCCAATGCCTAAGCACCCTAAAGCCCCTTTGATTTTGAGCCATTTGCCGTATTTTGCTTGGCCGCATGATGAGCAACTGGCTTTTCAGGATGGTTTACGCACCATGTCAAAGTCGGCAGTGACGATATTTACCTGGGCTTTGGTGACTGGTTTGGCCATGGGCAAATCCACCTTGACCCTCTGGCAGGCTGTCAGCATGAGTCTCTTGGTTTTTGCGGGTACGGCGCAATTGGCCGCATTACCCCTCATCGCCCTGGGTCTTCCGATCTGGACCATCTTAATTACGGCGTTTGTCGTCAACTTGCGCTTCATCATCTTTAGCATTGGGATGCAGGCCCATTTCTACTTCTTACCGCTGTGGCGCCGAGCCACTCTAGGCTACTTCACGGCCGATTTTGGTTATTTGATGTACACCTCGAGGTACCCTGAAGCCCATCCGCCCGAGGAAAGCCCGGCTGCCCGCCGATCGCGCACCGCCTTTATGTATGGGCTAACCTGCGGTAACTGGAGTATTTGGCAGTTGGGTTCCCTCTTGGGCATTGCCTTAGCAGGACAAATTCCGCAACGGTGGGGACTGGAGTTTGCCGGCACTCTTGCCTTAATTGCGGTTATTGTGCCCATGCTGGACCGCGCTGCAGCCCGCTGGGCCGCTGGCGTTGCGGCCTTAGTTGCCGTTCTTAGTATGAGTTTGCCCTTTAAGCTCAATATTGTTCTGGCGATCATTGCCGCAATTGTGGTGGGTATTGTTAGCGATCGCCGCCCTAAAGACCCCCTAACCAAGCCAGTTAGTGCGGGAGATTAAATATGCCCAGCCTTACTTCCCTTGAAATTGGTACCCTCATTGTGGGCATGGGCCTAGTGACCCTAGGTACACGGGGCTTTTTTATGTTTTGGGGGAATCGGGTGCGGACGCCTGAAATCATTCTGCGCTCCATTCGGTATGCTCCGCTGGCGGCGATTGTGGCGATTTTGGCCCCGGAAATCCTCATGCCAGCCGGCGCCACCCAAATAAGTCAGTTTAATTGGGCCCTGCCGCAGATTTGGGCTGGTTTGGCTGCTTTCGTCACCTTTACCTGGCTGCGCACCATGCTGCCGACCCTGATTATTGGGATGTTGGTTTACAGCGCGCTGCGCTACTGGTTTTAGAATGGGGGATTGTTCTTTTATCGAATTCCATTTCCATGTCCGATACCCTTTTTAAAGTAAAACGCCTCCATGACTTGGCGCAGGCCGGACAGTTAAAAGGCAAGCGGGTGCTGATTCGATCGGATCTGAATGTGCCACAGGATGAGGCCGGCAATATTACCGAAGACACCCGCATTCGGGCGTCCATTCCGGCCATTGAAATTTGCCTACAAGCGGGGGCCGCAGTGATGGTGACTTCGCACTTGGGTAGGCCAACCGAGGGTCAATTTAAACCGGAAGACAGCTTGGCACCGGTAGCGCATCGCATCGCAGAAATCCTTAATCGCAAAGTACCCCTGATTAGCAATTGGGTTGATGGTGGTTTTGATCTTCAGCCTGGCGATCTCGTGCTACTGGAGAACTGCCGCGTCAATGTGGGTGAAAAGAAAAACAGCGAAGTACTTTCAAAAAAAATTGCCGCACTCTGCGATGTGTATGTCAATGATGCATTTGGTACAGCGCATCGCGCTGAAGCCACTACCCATGGTGTGGCGCGTTTTGCGCCGATTGCCTGTGCAGGTCCACTAATGGCCGCTGAGCTCGATGCCTTAAGCCGAGCCCTTGCTAATCCTAAGCGCCCCTTGATTGCCATTGTGGCCGGATCAAAGGTGTCGAGCAAGCTGACTATTCTGAAAGCCTTGGCTGAAAAAGTAGACGAGCTAATTGTCGGCGGCGGTATTGCGAATACCTTCATGCTGGCCAAAGGTCTGCCGATTGGTAGGTCCCTTGCGGAGCCCGACCTCGTTAACGAAGCTCGCGAAATCATGGATCTAATGGAAAAGCGTGGCGCTCATGTGCCGATTCCAGAAGACGTGGTCGTAGCTAATGAACTCTCACCGCTGGCGCGCGCCAATCGGGTGCCATCCAATGAGGTAGCAGAGGATGACATGATTTTGGATGTCGGCCCAAAGACGGCTGCACGCCTATCTACCATGCTAGCCCATGCGGGCACGATTGTCTGGAATGGGCCTTTAGGGGTTTTTGAGATTGATCAATTTGGAGGCGGTACCAAAATGATTGCAGCAGCCATTGCCCATTCCCCCGCATTTTCGATTGCGGGCGGCGGCGATACCTTGGCTGCGATTGCGAAGTACGGCATCGAAAATCAAGTCGATTACATATCCACCGGCGGCGGCGCTTTCCTCGAGTTTCTGGAAGGCAAAACATTACCGGCTTTTGCAGTATTGGTTGAGCGAGGAAGTGAATAAAAAGGAGCGTTTCATGTTACGAGCCACAAAGATTATTGCAACACTAGGACCCGCTTCGGAGAAGCCAGAGGTTTTGCGAGACATGATCCGTGCCGGATTGGATGTGGTTCGACTGAACTTTTCACATGGCACTGTTGAAGATCACCATGCGCGTCATGATTTAGTACGATCAATTTGTGCTGAAGTGGGTCGTGAGCTTGGCATTATGGCGGACTTGCAAGGGCCAAAGATTCGGGTTGGTAAGTTCGCAGATGGTAAGGTCATACTCAAGGAAGGCGCTGCATTTATTTTGGATGTTGCCTGCAATCTAGGTAATGACGAGCGCGTTGGTCTTGACTACAAAAATTTACCCAATGACGTGCGCTCAGGCGATCGCTTGCTGCTCAATGACGGCTTGATTGTGTTGCGAGTGGAGTCAGTGAAGGGTGGTGAGATTCATACGCGGGTTGAGCTTGGTGGCGCACTCTCGAACAATAAAGGCATCAATCGCGCTGGCGGCGGCTTAACAGCCCCTGCCTTAACCGAAAAAGACATTCTGGATTTAGATGCCGCGATTGCAATGGGCGTCGACTTTGTTGCGATCAGCTTTCCAAAAGATGGTGCGGATATGGCCTACGCCCGCAAATTAGCGGATGCAGCGAGTGCCAAGCATGGCGTGCATAAGGTTAAATTGATTGCCAAAGTGGAGCGTGCCGAAGCGATTGAGCCCGATGCCCTCAATAGCATCATTGCGGAGAGCGACGGCATTATGGTGGCGCGCGGCGACCTCGCCATTGAGGTGGGCAACCCTGCTGTGCCAGCCTTGCAAAAGCGCATGATCAAACTAGCCCGCGAAGCCGATAAATTTACGATTACGGCCACGCAAATGATGGAGTCCATGATTAGTGCCCCAGTGCCAACACGCGCCGAGGTAAGCGACGTTGCCAATGCGGTTTTGGATGGGACCGATGCCGTCATGTTATCGGCGGAATCGGCCACGGGAATGTATCCCGTCAAGACGATTGAACAGATGTCAGAGATTTGCATCGAAGCAGAAAAATCAGAACAAGTTCGGCTTGATACCGACTTTTTGGATCAGACTTTCACCCGCATCGATCAGACCATTGCCTTGGGTGCCTTGTTTACTGCACACCATTTGCACGCAACCGCAATTGCCGCATTAACGCAGTCGGGCTCTACTCCAATCTGGATGAGTCGCCATAATATTCATGTGCCAATTTTTGCCTTAACGCCGAACATTTCAACCCAGCGCGTATTGAGTACGTATCGCAACGTCACTCCTCTGGCTTTGGCACTAAGCAATGATCGTGATACTGCATTGGCGCAGGTTGAGGCGCGCCTCAAAGAGCTCGGTGCCGTGAAAGCAGGCGATACGATTGTATTGACCATTGGTGCGCCGATGGGCTCCCCTGGTGGCACGAATACCTTAAAGATTGTCGACGTAAAATAAGACCCTGAATTTTTATCCTTTTTAAATAGAAGAGACTGTTATGCCCCTTGTATCCATGCGCCAACTGCTAGACCATGCTGCTGAACACAGTTATGGATTACCTGCTTTTAATGTCAATAATTTAGAGCAGGTACAGGCCATCATGATGGCGGCCGATGAGGTGGGCGCACCTGTCATCATGCAAGCATCAGCAGGAGCACGAAAGTATGCGGGAGAGGCATTTTTGCGCCACTTGATTTCCGCAGCCATCGAGGAATATCCGCACATTCCAGTGGTGATGCACCAAGACCACGGTCAAAGCCCAGCGGTTTGTATGGCGGCAATCAAGAGTGGCTTCACCAGCGTGATGATGGATGGCTCACTCGAGGCTGACGGTAAATCGGTTGCGAGCTATGACTACAACGTCGCAGTATCGCAAGAGGTGGTGAAGTTCTCACACTCGATTGGTGTTACTGTAGAGGCGGAGCTGGGTGTTTTAGGTTCCCTTGAAACCATGATGGGCGATAAAGAAGATGGTCACGGTGCCGATGGCGCAATGACCCGCGAGCAGTTGTTAACCGATGTAGAGCAGGCTGCTGATTTTGTACGCGCAACGCAGTGCGATGCGCTGGCAATTGCGATTGGCACAAGCCATGGCGCATACAAATTTACCAAGAAGCCAACCGGCGATATTTTGGCGATCACCCGAATTAAAGAAATCAATCAACGCATTCCCAATACCCACTTAGTAATGCATGGCTCTTCCAGTGTTCCGCAAGAGTTGCTTGCTGAGATTCGGGCATTTGGTGGTGATATGAAAGAAACCTACGGCGTACCCGTAGAAGAAATACAAGAAGGCATCAAGCACGGCGTGCGCAAGATTAATATCGATACCGATATTCGCTTGGCTATGACGGCTGCGATCCGCCGTT
>CANGWV010000094.1 GCA_947457875.1 Burkholderiaceae bacterium | reverse complement strand
TTTATAGAGCATATAGCCTGAACCCGCGGTTTGATTGGCACCGATATCTAAGGCAAGCATGGTGTCAGAGAATTGGAGGCGCTCGACGTTGGTGAGGGTGTCGATGCCGTCACGGTTGGCAGTGCGATCCGTAACAACGCTACTACCTACGCCAAGTGAAATGCTATAGTTTGTAGATCTCCCGTTATATATAGCGGTATCGAGACCTAGGCTCCCATCAATCGTGTCATTACCACCAGAGCCAGTAATCGCATTAGCCAATGCGTTACCCATAATCAGATCATTGCCTGCACTACCTAGCGCATTTTCATAGTCACCATAAAACCATCTCAAACTTTGTGGCGCACTGCCTGCTGTCATTAATTGACGGTCGGCAATGCTCATTGATACGCCAACCGATTGCCGTGCACCAACAAGACTTGTTCCCATATGGAGATAAGCACCAGAAGCGTAATTACTGAGATTGACGGTATCAACACCGCCCAGATCAAAGTAGGTTCTATAACTATTGACTGCGCCTGCTGAACCAATCGTAATCACATCGTTACCATTACCCGATGATCCAACCCCAAGGCCATACGCCTCTTGCAAAGCCAAGACATCTAAAATCATTGGGGTTTGTGCAAATGTTTGTGGGCCTACGGTTGGGGTTTGCTCATCGTATGACATGATGGTGAAATACTCTTTATTCATGTCAGCTGCATTTCGGATCACAAAGCCAAGCTTGGAAAAACCCATATTCACTGTTGCTGAAAAGGCATCTGTAAGTACCGCCTTACCATTGACATATTCAGAATGGGGGTGCGAGAGCCCGAGTGAGTGCCCTAGCTCGTGCATGAGAACACGGCCGCCCCATGTGGTCATCGCTAAGGTCGTATCACTGCCCCCAAACCCACCAGTGTTTAAAACAATATCAATTTCGCCGCCCGCATAACCAAAAGTATTCGTAGCCAAAGATGACATGCCGGCAAAATTTAGCGTCGGCCGGGAAATGAATGACACATTGATATCTGAGTTATTACCAACCTGCGCAGGGTTATATCCAGAGTAATTCACAACCTTGGAAAATGAAAGATTGGCAAAATGCGAATACGTATCCAATATCGTATGAATGTTCGCTATTTGGGTTGTTGTCCAATTACCCGAACCCGATAAAGCCGAGGTATAAATATCGGAAGAAAAAGTATACTGCGAGTAATTTGCGCGTGTAAAAGCATCTGAAATAGACACTGTTATCGGACCAACGAGTTTGTAGTCCTGTATGCCTGCGATTTCGTCAAAGTTAAAGAGGGCATTGGCAGTAACACCAAAGGGATAAAAGGGAACAATCGTTGCCATCTTGGGACGTGCGTTACTGAAAGGTTAAGCTGCCCACTGCGAGCACTGCTGCATCGCGGTCTAAAGGGGAGCTTATTCTGTCAATTGTTATATTCAAAGCAGTTTTGCTAAAAAATCAAACGACAATAGGCTGAACACCAACTAGGCCAACAGACGTATTGACTAGCGCATTGACAATCAGTTCCGCATCCAGCCCGGTATTGGCCGATAACAAGGTAGCTGCAGCCGCACTGACATAAGGGGTTGCAAACGACGTTCCGTTCCAGCTTTGAATCACGTTATTCAAACCATATCCCAATATCTTCGTTCCTGGCGCATTGATGAAGTTGTAGCCTGCAGTAGATCCAGCGCTATTGGTGGAGTTTGCCCAAGCAATCGAGCCATCCGCATTTTGAGTCACTGACCCAACTGCAATCGTGGTATTGGACATCTTGGCAAATTGCGCTGGAAATTGCGGCGCGCTTGCGCCATTATTGCCAGCAGCCATAGACACAATGACGCCGCGCTCGGCAGCATAATTTAAGGCCGCCAAAGTAGAGGCGTCATTAAATCTGCCCCCCACCGACAGGTTAATGACTTGCGCGCCATGGTCGACCGCATAGTGAATCGCCGCTACTAAATTTTTCTGTGTACCCTGCCCATCGGCGCCCAAGGCTTTTAAAACCATCAGCTCCGCATCATATGCGCCGCCATATAAGGCCTTGGTGTTTGCAGCACTCGGACGCGCAATGATTTGGGAAGCCACCGCTGTCCCATGGCCATTATCGTCTTGGACATTGGCCGAATTATTTATGAAATTCCAGCTTAGCGGACTGATGCTGTGGTTGACGGTGCTATTGTTTAAATCAATTCCCGTATCAATCACCGCTACCACTACTCCTTTACCGGTGGCGCCAGCCGCCCACACATCCTGAAACTGCGTTGCCGTAATTGGCCATTGATCGATGCTCGACGTAAAGCTCGTCCCTTGCTTGATATTTATTCCCAGCAGCGATGACAGTGCAGAGGCCACATTCACTACACCGTAACCCGCACTTGGACTCCACTGCGCCATCGGCTTGTCCAGAACAACGGGAGCAGTGAGGGTTTCGACTGCATGGACTTTATTTTGTACGAGCAAACCGTCCGCAGTGCCTTGCTGCTGAAACGCGGCATTCACTAAACTCCAAACAATTTCGCCGATGCCGGTACCGGTTTCTAGGCGATTGGTCCAGAATGCATGGCCACCCGGGTCTGGCTTTCGCTCCAATATATTTTGATAGGCCAAGTCAATTTTTGCGCCTGCTGTCAACGGGCCATACTTTTGTGCAAATTCAGCTGATTGCGCAAAGCCCTTGGCAACCTCGATGGGCGATAGCCCCAAACTGATTTGATGGCTCCAGTGGTAAAGCCCTGCCGTATCCGGAGCGCGGCCAAAAAATCCCAAGTAAAGCTGGGTGGCGCTATGAAAGGCGTATTGGGTAATGGGTATCGACACGGCGCTGCAATTCTCGTTACTGGTGGCTTGTCTACCATGATACGGAAGCAAGGCACTTTTATCAAATCAATATGTGACCGATATCACATATCAATCATGAAATTAACCCTTGATAAACAAGGGTTTAGGATTTTTTAGTGGCGAACTTGCAGTCCAGCAGCAGGGTGCGCCGACCCCTCAACGCCATGGCCCAATAATTCACGTAAGGCATTGGCATAGCTAGCTCGGGCCGTTTGGGCAATCGCTAAATCGCGCTGCAATTCCGCAATTTTTTGGTCGGTATGCTGAACGGATAGCAGCTGAGCCTTCGCCTCTTCGGTCAGAAGATCGGTTTCGTACTCAATTTCATCGATGCGAATAATGGACATAGCGCCTATCAGATCAAGGGACAAAAAACTTCCCGATTAATAATTGTAACAAGATACACGCAAATCTATGCTAGTTTTTATGGTTATTTCTCTTTAATTTCCCTTTTTTGCACCTTTATTGCGCAAAACAATCGGATTGAACCGATTACAATGGGTAGCACGCACCAAGGGCCAATATCGCCCTTCACCATTGATTAATGACCGAACGAGAGAGAACCACGACCATGACCACGATTACCATCGACGGCAAAGAATACGAATACGAAACCCTTTCCGACAAAGCCAAGGCGCAATTAACCAGCATGCAATTTGTCGATAATGAACTGGCCCGTTTGCAAGCCCAGGCCTCCGTCTTGCAAACTGCCCGCATGGCTTACTCCAAAGAACTGCAAAACGAATTAAACCCCTTGGGTAGCGGCGATACGATTAAGTTCTAATGGGTGGGCTGCATCGCGGGCACCAATAAAAAACCGGCTCACAGCCGGTTTTTTTATGTTGGCAACCGATTCTTTTTAATTAACCAATTAGGTTAAGTGTTCCCGCAGAGAGGCTACCTTCAGCACCGCTAAAACTAATGGTACCCGTCAATCGAATTAAGGTATCGCCCACATTAGATTCATTTAGGCCTGCAATCGATTCTAGAATGTATGTGGCGCCATCAAAGTGAAACCACGCAACCGAGTGCGCAGTGCTAGCAGTCGTTTGCGCGGCATTAATCCAGTTGGCTAAGTCCGCCCTATCCCCTGTTACCGTATTGACTTGGGCGTTTTGTGCGGAGCCGCCAGCCCAGCTAAGCTCGTTACCAATCGCGCCTAAGAAAAAAATCTTATCGGAACTATTGGGATTGACATTAAGGCCGGTGATGGTCACCAAAGGAATGGTGCCATAAAGTTCAAAACTCATAAAGTCCGATGGCGCAATCGCTACCGTATCGCTAATCGCATTGTTGTGGGCAGCAAAATTGATGTTGCCAGAAACGCCCATTCCGGAGAGCACCACGGTATTGGCTCCAGAACCAAAATCCATCTGCATGGTGCCATCGCCCGCATTAAAGACAACGTTATTGCCGTCGCCCAACTGAATGGTATCGACGCTGCCGCTGGCTCGGCTAGCGCCGCCGGTAATGTAGAGAACAACATTGCTTGAATCCGATTGACCCGATACCGTAATGCCGGAAGTTACTTCCATGCCCGTAGCCGTAAACTCCACCTCACCACTTAAGGTGAGCGAAGCAACCGCAGTTGCCGGCGTAATGATGGTGAGCTTACCTAAGCCCGTATTAATAAAGGTTTCACTGACCGTTCCCGTTGGGACGTAATCAGGAATCTGCACATTGTCTTTCGAGCCGTCGATGACCGTAACGGGCGTATTGCTGCTCGACATATCCTTTACCAGCGTTGACGACGCACGCACTAGCAAAAAGGCATCGGATAAATCAATTACCTGAAATGCAGGGTTTAATTTCAGGGTACCTAAATTCAATTCAGTAGGCGCACTCGCCACCGGCGCCGCGCCATCGGAGAGGCTCGAAATTGGCAAAATGGTATTGGTTGTACTGGCTAACGCACTTAAGGCGTTTTTCGCAATGGTTTCATCTTGCAGAGCTAAATTTTGATTGGCTGATTGGCGCGCATAGTCAATCGCTACAGGCTGGCCAATCACGCTCACCACACCGGCTAGCGCAACGGAATCCAAAATCGTACCGAGCACAGTACCCATCGGCGCAACCGCATCATTTAAAACGGCTACTTGCGCAGGAACGACGGGCGCCTGAAGGCGCACAGGCACTCCATCTGCATTTTTTTGCAAAGCAGCAGAATTTTTGGCTGGCTTGGAGAGGTACTCATCCGTGCCACTTGGCGTGTTTGACTTAAATATATACATGGGGTGCTCTGTGAATCTCAATCATTTTATCTCTAGGGCAAGGCACTGTCTACCTGGAATGCCTTAATTTTGCGGCATACATCACTAAAGTAGCATCAATTGCCTCTAAAACTGGCTATTTAGTTAAAAATGCAATCTTGGCCACTAGATCTAGGAAAGGCAGCGGTTTAGGAGCCCATGAGGGCTAGTTTCGTGACCATAAATAGGTACTTTTTCCAGCAAAAAGCCCAAATAACCACTTTATTAGCGATCGCGCCATCCATGGGCCCAAGCAGAGCCACCCGTTCAGCCCAATTCGCAATCGGAAGCAATCCACGATCGCAAAAAAATCAACCGTAGTTCGTTTGGCAAAAAGGATGTTTTTTCGAAGCAATCACTGTTCTTGCAATGCTGAGTAAGAAAATCAGCTTGTTACAAATTACATGCCTACCCCACAAACTGCTGATACTGAATGCCATTGGCAATCAGTGGTGTTACGTTGGTGACGTTTTCCCCTGAGGTGGAGAAAAAGCCCAGAACATCGGCTGTAGTCCAGCCTTCATTACTCAGCTTATTTTGCCAAAAGGCTAAGCCTCCCGCATCGGGGGCTCTATTAAGGACATTG
>CANGWV010000093.1 GCA_947457875.1 Burkholderiaceae bacterium | reverse complement strand
CGGTACCCCTTCTTACTGGTCGATCGTGTTTTGGAGATAACACCACGCGTGAGCATTAAGGCACTAAAAAATGTCACGATGAATGAACCCTTCTTTCAGGGGCATTTTCCGGATTTTCCGGTGATGCCGGGGGTATTGATTATTGAGGCCTTGGCCCAAACCGCGGCATTGCTGACTTTTTCGGAAGCGAAGGCAGAAAATGCGATTTATTACTTTGCTGGCATCGATGGAGCGCGTTTCAAAAAGCCAGTATTGCCAGGCGATCAGTTAATTATGACGGCCATCCTCGAGCGTGAAAAAGCCGGTATCTATAAATTTCAAGTCAGGGCAACGGTAAATGATGAGCTAGCTGCAGAAGCCAACATTACCTGCGCCGTTCGGACTAAGGGCGCCTAATGAGCCGCATTCATGCTACTGCGATTGTTGATAGTAAAGCCCAGCTAGCCGGCGATGTAGAGGTGGGGCCTTATTCCGTCATTGGCCCGCACGTACAAATTGGTGCAGGCAGCAAAATCGGGTCGCATACCGTGATTGAGGGCCACACAACCTTAGGCATTGAAAATACCATTGCCCATTTCGCTGCCATCGGCGGCGCGCCACAGGACATGAAATACCGCGGCGAACCAACCCGCCTGCAGATCGGCGATCGCAATACCATTCGGGAGTTCACCACCATTCATACTGGTACTGCGCAAGACGACGGCATTACGCAGCTAGGTAATGACAATTGGATCATGGCGTATGTGCATATTGCACACGATTGCAAAATTGGCAACAACACCATTTTTTCGAGCAATGCGCAGATTGCTGGCCATGTGCACGTCCATGACTGGGCCATTATGGGCGGTATGTCGGGCGTACATCAATTTGTTCGCATTGGTCAGCATGCGATGCTGGGCGGCGCTTCAGCCTTGGTGCAAGATATTCCACCCTTTGTGATTGCTGCGGGCGATAAAGCATCGCCTCACGGAATTAATGTCGAAGGCCTTAAGCGCCGTGGTTTTTCAGCAGAAACCATTGCAGCTCTGCGGCAAGCATACAAAGTGCTGTACAAAGATGGCCTGAGTTTTGAAGAAGCCAAAGTGGCGCTTCAAAAAATGGTTCAGGAGAGTAGTGGCGATGCAGCTACAGCTCAAAAATTAACTGAGTTTCATGACTTTATAGCCGCCTCGACGCGCGGTATTATTCGCTAGGATTGCATTGCCTAAGTTAGCCTGCGTTGCCGGTGAGCCCTCGGGCGATTTATTGGCAGCGCCTGTACTGCATGCACTCAATCAGATTCCTGAAATCGCTAATCTTTCTGCCTATGGCGTGGGCGGACCCTTAATGCAGGCGGAAGGATTTGATTCGCGCTGGCCAATGGAGACGCTCAGTGTGCGCGGCTACGTTGAGGCCTTGACCCAGCTCCCCGCGATCTTACGTCTACGCAAAGACCTTCTAAACACCTTCATTCATTTAGACCGCCCTGATGTGTATCTGGGTATTGATGCACCCGATTTTAACTTGGGGGTGGAGCTCAAGCTGCGTGCTGCAGGTATTCCAACAATCCATTTTGTGTCTCCGTCGATTTGGGCATGGCGCGGCGGCCGGATTAAAAAAATTAAGCAGGCGGTTGATCGCATGCTCTGCATCTTTCCGTTTGAGACCGAGATATACGCCCGCGCAGGTCTTGCTGCAAGTTACGTTGGCCATCCACTGGCAAGCGCCATTCCGATGGAAGCTGACGCAAAGGGCGCGCGCGATCGATTGAGCGTATTTCCTGTGATAAAGAATGCAGGATTGCAACGGGCTGATTTTGACGGCTGCGTGATTGCTGTTTTGCCGGGTAGCCGCGGCTCTGAAATTGAATTCATTGCCCCTGTTTTTTTTGAGGCGATGGGTTTAATTGCCAGTCGCCTGCAAGGGCAGCCCCTCCAATTTGTCATTCCCGTTGCAACACTCCGTCTTCGTCCGGCCCTCGAAAATCTAGTGGCACGGACACGGATGCAACACCCGAATATTCAGATTCATCTCATCGACGGCAATGCCGATACGGTCTTGGAAGCTGCAGATGTGGTGCTCATCGCTAGCGGTACGGCAACCTTGCAGGCAGCCCTTTGGAAAAAGCCGATGGTGATCTCATATAAGGTGCCGTGGCTCACTGCGCAAATCATGAAGCGCCAGGGCTACTTACCTTATGTCGGCTTACCCAATATTTTGGCGGGTGAATTCGTCGTCCCTGAGTTACTACAAGACGATGCGACGCCAGAAAAACTGGCTAATGCTGTTTTGCACTGGCTGGATAAGCCGCTTGAGGTAGCTCGCCTAAGGGATCGCTTTTCTGTCATGCACGAGACTTTACGTAAACCAACCGGCTTACTGGTAGCGCAAGCGATTACCCAAACCTTGATTGAGTCGCGCAAATGAGCGAGGTGATTTGGATTTGTGGTGTGGACGAGGCCGGGCGAGGCCCCTTGGTTGGCGCAGTGGTTGCGGGCGCAGTGGTGCTGGACCCACTCAATCCGATTTCAGGGCTCAAAGACTCGAAGCGCTTAACGCCTGCGCGGCGCGAAGCCTTGTATGCAGAAATCGTATTCAAAGCAAAGGCGTGGGGTGTGGGTGAGGCTAGTCCACTCGAAATTGATCAGATCAATATTTTGCAAGCCACCATGCTGGCAATGCAAAGGGCGGTAGATGATTTATGTACGCGCCTCGGGTGCTGGCCTGATAAAGCCATCATCGATGGTAATCGGTGTCCGAGTTTACCTATTCCAGCAGAGGCGATTGTCAAAGGCGATAGTAAAGAACCGGCGATTTCTGCGGCATCGATCGTGGCTAAGGTCACGCGAGACCGGCAAATGGTAGGTTTACACGCGCGCTATCCGGGGTATGGGTTTTTGCAGCACATGGGCTATCCCACACCTGTTCATCTGGAGGCATTGCGTCAATTGGGCGCATGCCCCGAGCACCGTCGTAGCTTTTCTCCAGTGCGTGCGGTATTAGAACAGGCTGCGGCATGACCGACTTTATTTCCTCTCGCAATAATCCCTTGTTCAAAGAATTAAGGGTGCTTCAGGCAACGGGCTCCAAAGGACAAAAAGCACGCCTCACTTCAGGGCGCGTTTTATTAGAGGGCATTCACATCGTGCAGGCTTGGGTATCTGATCCTGCCCTGGGCGTTTTAATCACCTCGGATATTGGGATTGCTAATCCAGAGATTGACGCCCTGGTTCGCGACCATTGTGCTACCTGTCCAGATACGCGCGTCATTTATTTGGATTCTGGTTTGTGGGGTGAGCTCAGCGAGCTTGCCAATGCCCCTCAGATTGCAGGCCTGCTTTCCTTACCAGAGTCGCTCACCACTACCAATTTCTCAAATCAGGATGCGATCACTGGGGATGTACTGGTACTCGATCGGATTCAGGATGCGGGCAATGTGGGATCCATGCTAAGAACTGCAGCTGCCGCTGGTTTTATCGATGTCGTTGCGATTAGTGGCTGTGCCCACCTCTGGTCAAGCAAGGTATTGCGTGCCGGTATGGGTGCGCATCGTAACTTACGTTTACATGAGGGTTGGTCAACAGAGCAGGCAATCGAGCGTATTACTGCCCCATTCATTTTGGCCAGTGCTGATGGTAAAACGTCCCTTTACACACTAGGTCAGCAATTACGTCAGCCCGTTGCATGGGTTTTTGGTAGCGAAGGGCAGGGCATCTGCCATGGTTTTTTAATGCATGGGAAGGCTGTATCGATCCCGATGCATTCCGAAGTGGAGTCACTGAATGTGGCTACTGCCGCAGCGGTGTGTTTATTTGAAACCGTGCGCGTTCGCACCAGTAGCTAAGCAAGCAAGACCAACAGAAAAGAACAGCTGAAACTAACCTAAGATTGTTTTATCGGAACGGATGGTTTGCAATACCGTAGTGGCGATTTCTTCGATGGATTTGCTGGTGGTTAAAACCCAGGGTATCGATTGGCGGCGCATCATGTCTGTTGCTTCATTGATCTCGTAACGGCAATTTTCTAATTTGGCGTAGTTGCTTCCAGGCCGACGTTCATTGCGAATCTCAGAGAGCCTCTCGGGATCAATCATGAGTCCAAAAATCTTGGAGCGGTGGGCGACTAAATCCTTGGGCAACTGACCGCGCTCGAAATCCTCTGGAATTAAGGGGTAGTTGGCAGCCTTGAGCCCATACTGCATAGCGAGGTAGAGACTGGTTGGCGTTTTACCAACCCGCGAGACCCCAACTAAAATGACATCGGCATCGGCCAAGTTTTGATTGGACTGACCGTCGTCGTGTGCTAACGAGTAGTTGATGGCTTCAATGCGGTTTTTATAGGCTGCCGTATCGGCATTGTGGTGCAAACGATTCATCGCATGGGTCGACTTGAGGCCCAGCGCCTGCTCCAATGGAGCAACGAACGTCTGGAACATATCCAGAACCAAACCCTGGGCTTTAGAGACAATGCCGTTGAGTTCGGTATTAACTAGAGTGGTGAAGACAATCGGCTGGACTTGATCGCGCTGAAATGCCTCATTAATAGCTTGTACCGCGTTGTGTGCTTTCTCTACGCTGTCGGTAAATGGAATGCGGATGAGCTTAAAAGTAAGCTCAAATTGCGCCAAAATCGACTGGCTGAAGTTCTCGGCCGTGATTCCGGTGCCGTCAGACACAATAAACACAATGCGGGTGATGTTGGACATGGGTTTTTGATGGGGAATGAAGGGGCTAGCACTACAATAGTTTTATATAAGTATGCCGTATTTAGTCGGCTGCAGCACCGGTTTCCCTATCTTTAGAGAGTATTTATGTCCAACCCAAAACACCAAGACGCTTACGTTTTACCTTTTGAAGAACTCCGCATGACCGACGTTGAATCGGTTGGTGGCAAAAACGCCTCCCTCGGCGAAATGATTTCCCAGCTTGCCTCTGCTGGAGTTCGTGTCCCCACCGGTTTTGCTACTACCTCACTGGCATTTCGGGACTTTTTAACCCACAACACCCTCACCGAGCGCATCCAGCAGCGTTTAGTCAATTTAAACATTGATGATGTGCGCGCCCTAGCAGAGGCTGGCGCAGAGATCCGCGGCTGGATTGAAACTGCCCCATTGCAACCTCGGTTAGAGCAAGAAATCCGCACTGCGTTTGCCAAGCTCGATGATTCGGGCAAAGGTTCCTTTGCGGTGCGCTCCTCTGCAACCGCAGAAGATTTACCGGATGCCTCGTTTGCTGGACAACAAGAGACCTTCCTGAATGTGGAAGGGATTGATGATGTCCTGAAAACCATTCGTGAAGTCTTTGCTTCGCTGTACAACGATCGGGCGATTTCCTACCGGGTACATAAAGGCTTTGCGCATGCAGAGGTTGCGCTTTCTGCGGGTATTCAACGCATGGTGCGTTCTGATTTGGGTGCGGCAGGCGTGATGTTTACCTTGGATACGGAATCGGGTTTTGAGGATGTTGTGTTCATCACCTCGAGTTATGGCCTTGGTGAGACGGTGGTACAGGGCGCCGTCAATCCAGACGAGTTTTATGTCTTTAAAACCACCTTGGCTCAGGGTAAAAAAGCCATTATTCGCCGCTCATTGGGCTCTAAACTAATCCAGATGCAATTTGCGCCCGCAGGCTCTGCAGAGCGCGTGGTCACGGTGGATGTTGTTCCAGAAATGCGCAATCGCTTTTCCTTGGAAGATGCAGACATTACCGAGTTAGCCAAGTTTGCTGTGATTAT
>CANGWV010000092.1 GCA_947457875.1 Burkholderiaceae bacterium | reverse complement strand
TTCGATCTGCTTCAAATAATCCCTCTTTGGCCAACTTGGCTTTGAGCTTTAAAAAGGCTTCAAATAGCCCGCCCATGCCGGCACGCCGCATCACCTGGACCGTTAATTGCACGTCCCCTCGAGGAACATACAAGCCGAGACTAGCCCCGACCTCAACCAAATCCCCCGATTGGGGCATAAAGCCCACCTGGGCATTTTTGCCACGGAACATGACACACCGAATTTGCCCCTCATCGTCTTTTAAGGAGAAGTACCAGTGCCCGCTGTCATATGCCTTAAAGTTCGATACCTCACCGCTAACCCAAACAGAATCAAACTGGTCCTGTAAAGAGCTTGCAATGGCACGGTTTAGATCGCCAACGCTCAGAATAGGGTTCGGTATTTCAGGCATTTTCTAAGGATCGATTTTGATGAATTAAATGGAGATTGCTGGCTGGGACCAATACATATCCACAGTCTGGAATGGCATTATGGGGCTCAATTAAGAAGTAAGTATTTGCTGACCCATAACGTCGTATAAATCCGACACTTGATCTATAAGCTATTGATAAATATGAAGATAATTTTTTCATTTCCACTTCATTTCTTCCCTCAACTCGATGCGCTATACGACAAATCAAGGACTTACAGTAAATAGGGTTAAAAGTTTTGCACAGAGTTATCCACAGCCCACCTGAAACCCCGCCAACGCTAAATTTCCGAAAAATATCAAGCTTCTAGCAATTCCTGTCCATCCAGAAGCCCATTTCATTTCAGCTAAAGTACTGATCTTATGTACACCATCTTACTGTCTGCCGGTTGGCCCATTTGGCCCCTCTTAGCCCTCTCCATTTTTGGCCTCGCCATCCTAATGGAGCGCAGTTGGTACTTGCGACAAAGACACATTACCCCACCGACCGACTTGGAAGTTGCTTTTGGCTTGGCCGAAGGACTGGCAAGCGGCAAAGCAGCCCCAGCTGGATTAATTCAGGATTTACGCCAAAGCTCGGTCATCGGAACACTGCTCGCCTCCATTCTCTCTGAAAAACAGGCAGGGCATTCAGCTGGGCAGGCAATTGAAGAACTTGCTGTGCTTGCAGATACCTCCTGGGTGAAGTTGGAACGCTACCTCGGAGCCCTAGCCACGATTGCAACCCTTGCTCCGCTCCTCGGCTTATTTGGTACCGTGGTTGGCATGATTGAAATTTTTGGTAGTCAAGGAATTGTTACCGGCAGCGGCGGTAACCCGCAGCAGTTGGCGAATGGCATTTCAATTGCGCTCTACAACACGGCATTTGGGCTACTGATTGCGATACCGGCCTATGCCGGTTGGCGTGGCTTACGGGCCATGGCTGATCAACGGCAGCGGGAATGTGAAGAGTTTGCACGCCAACTGTTTAAAAAACTCTACCCCGAAAATACATGAGCTGGATTACGCAACGCTTAAACGGTCAGCGAGTCAATCTCGGCTCGCTACGCAATGCCAATCGGTTTGCGCGCGCGGAGCCAGAAATAAATCTGATTGCGTTTATTGATGTATTGCTAGTGGTCTTAATTTTCTTAATGGTCTCAACCACCTTTATGCGCTACAACGAACTGGCAATTACATTGCCGACTGCAAGCGGTTCTGATACGTCGGCAAAACCACAGTCCATCACCATTACCGTGAGCCGCGATGGTCGCTACGCCCTCAACGGCAAGGTAATCGATCGGAGCCAATTGGCCACTTCCCTGAGTAAGCTCGCCAACCCATCCGAACAAACGAGCCTAGAAAATAGTCCACAAATTAACATCGATGCCGATGCCAAGGCGCCCCATCAAGCGGTGATGCGCGCCCTTGAGGCGGCGCGCGATGCAAATCTGCCCAACGTTGTCTTTAGTAGTCAAGGCAGCAAATAAATGCAGCCTGTTGACCGTGCATAAGGCGCCCATTCAAGGTCGATCGGCGCCCGCCTTTTGGGAACGGCGCGGCATCATCAGTTGGCTTTTGTGGCCGCTATCCAAACTGGTTGGTTTGTTTGTGGCCAGCAAAAACGCATTGCGTGATCTCGGTATTGGAGTCGGAAAACCATTTTCAGTACCCATCATTATTGTTGGTAATCTGCGTGTGGGCGGCACTGGTAAAACCCCTGTCGTCATTGCGCTGGCTGAACGACTACGCGCACGCGGCTTTTATCCCGGCATCATTAGCCGAGGTTACGGTGGCCGCGGCCACTCTAAGCAATCCAATCCAATTCAGGTGAATAGCAAATCGGATCCCACCGTAGTTGGCGATGAGTCCGTACTCATGGCGCAGCGCTTACAAGATGTAATACCTATTTGGGTGTGTCCAAAGCGCCGTAACAGTATTCGCGCACTCCTAAACGCCAATCCCGAAGTCAACGTCATCATCAGCGACGATGGCTTACAACACCAAGATCTTACGCGCTGGGCAGCGCGCGAAGGTGGCCGTGATATTGAAATCGTCGTGCGCGACCACCGCGGTGAAGGCAATGGCTTTTTGTTGCCAGCCGGCCCCTTACGTGAGCCTGCTGATCGCGATCGTGACATCACCTTAGTCACCGGGAAAATTCATGGCGCTGGTAGTGCGACTGATGTGGGCGATGGATTGCATTACATTGCTGACCGCCATGCATTTACGCTAGAGCCGATATTGGAGTTTGCCTATCCTCTGGTCGATCCTAGTGGAGCTGTTTCGCTTGAATTGTTGTTAGCGCAACAGAGCAATAATCCGATCGTTGCAATTGCTGCGATTGGCAACCCTCAGCGTTTTTTTGATGGGATCCAGTTACTTCTTCCCAATCCAAGCGCGCCATTTAAGGGCATTGCATTACCAGATCATGGACACATCGATTCTACCCTGTTGAATACGGTGGATGCACAGTGCATTTTGATCACTGAAAAGGATGCCGTAAAATGCGCTCATATTGATGATCCGCGCATTTGGGTTGTACCGATGCAACTCAGCCTGCCTAATGCGCTGATGGATTGGGTCGAATCGATCCTGCAAAGACCAGATCCGAATGCCTTAAAGAGCGAGCCTAGAGGGAAAAAAGATGGATAAGCGTTTACTTAGTATTTTGGTTTGCCCTTTGTGTAAAAGTGGCTTACACCTCGACGAGCAGCAGCATGAATTGATCTGCCGCATTGATAAGCTCGCTTACCCGATTCGGGATGGCATTCCGGTGATGCTCGTGGATGAGGCGCGTACCTTAACGCCTCACGAAATGCAGGCCTTGTAAGTCGATCGATTTTGAACGCACTCACCCTCCCCGAATTTAGTGTTGTCATTCCGGCGCGCTTAGGTTCGACTCGCCTTCCGCGTAAACCCCTCGCAGATATTGCAGGTAAGCCCATGGTGGTCCGTGTTGCCGAGCAGGCAAAACGCTCTGGCGCGCAGAGTGTGATTGTGGCTACTGATTCCGGGGAAATTCAGGCAGTATGCGATGCCCATCGGATCGAGTGCCTCTTAACCCTGCCAGATCACCCTACTGGTACTGATCGCATTGCGGAAGTAGCGCAGTTGTTGAAATTACCTGCCGATGCCTTGATTGTGAATGTTCAAGGCGATGAGCCTTTAATTCCGCCGGAATTGATTAATCAGGTTGCACTGGCATTAGCAACCCACTCGCAATGCGCGATCGCCACAGTAGCGACGCCTATCCTTGATCCAGCAGAAATCGATAACCCCAATGTGGTGAAGGTGGTGCTCAATCGCCTAAATGAGGCCATGTACTTTTCACGTTCGGCTATTCCGTTTGAACGCGACGCAGCAATAACGAAACCCCCATACCTGCGGCATTTGGGAATTTATGCCTACCGGGCCAGCTTCTTGGCGGCATATACACGACTAGAAGTGGCCCCACCGGAGCAGGCAGAGTCACTCGAGCAACTACGCGCCCTGTGGCATGGCTACCGCATTCAGGTGCATATTACGGCGGATGTGCCCCCACCTGGAGTCGACACAGAAGCCGATTTAGAGCGGGTACGGCTGGCTTTTGCATCTCGGGGATAATCCTTAGAAAGTACCCGTAGATAGGCCTAAAAAATACGGGACAATTAGGAATTAAGGGGAGAACAACAATGCGGTTAATCCTATTGGGCGCTCCAGGCGCCGGCAAAGGAACACAAGCTCAGTTTATTTGTGAGAAGTTTGGTATTCCGCAAATTTCCACAGGCGATATGTTGCGCGCTGCCGTGAAAGCAGGCACGCCCCTCGGCGTTGCCGCAAAAAAGATTATGGATGCGGGTGGCCTGGTTTCCGATGACATCATTATTGGCTTGGTTAAAGATCGCCTCAAAGAGTCCGACTGCAATCACGGCTACTTGTTTGATGGCTTTCCGCGGACCATCCCTCAGGCACAGGCGATGAAAGATGCGGCAGTACCAATCGACTTTGTACTTGAAATCGACGTACCCTTTGAAGCCATCATTGATCGCATGAGTGGTCGTCGCGTTCATCCCGCCTCAGGCCGTAGTTACCACATCAAATTTAATCCGCCCAAAGTAGAAGGTAAAGACGATGTCACGGGTGAGCCATTAATTCAGCGCGATGACGACAAAGAAGAAACGGTGCGCAAGCGTCTGCAGGTCTACACCGACCAAACGCGCCCGTTAGTAGAGTACTACTCCAGTTGGGCTGCTAGCGGTGATTCTTCGAAGGTGGCAGCACCGGCCTATCGCAAGGTTAGTGGCACGGGTACGGTGGATGAAATTACGAATTCGATCTTTTCAGTATTGAAGTAATTATTTGTATCGATTTAAGGTGTATTACGACGTAAACCAAATTATAGTTGTCGGTCCTCTGCAATTAGAGGTGGCCTTTGCTGACGGTACCCGCGGTCGCGTGGTATTCGAACCAACTCACCTGACTGGCGTCTTTGCCTCTCTTCAAAATCCAGAGTTCTTTAATCAGGTCGGGATTAACGGGGGAGCCGTCAGCTGGCCTGGCGATATTGATTTGGCACCAGATGCTATGCATGAGGCGATTCGTAAATCGGGGGAATGGGTACTGCGTTAATGCGGCGCCCGGCTTTTCCCTACTTCAATTCCTTCAGCGCACTCTCAAACGATTCGATATCGGCAAAGCTGCGGTAGACCGATGCAAAGCGAATGTAGGCGACTTTATCGAGGCGCTTAAGTTCACGCATCACCAATTCGCCGATGCGATCACTGGCGATCTCTTTCTCGCCCGTTGCAACCAGCTTTTCTTCAATACTGGCAATCGCTTCATCCACTAAATCCGACGATACTGGGCGCTTACGCAGCGCTAGCTTAAGCGAACTAGCCAGTTTTTCATGGCTGTAATCAACCCGGCTGCCATTTTTTTTGACGATCGACGGAAATGTTAGCTCTGCACGTTCGTAAGTTGTAAAGCGTTTGTCACAGCTTGCACAGCGGCGGCGGCGGCGGGTGGTATCGCCCTCGTCCGATACTCGGGTATCCATCACTTGGGTATCGTCACCATGACAAAAAGGGCAGCGCATGCATCAGCTCCCGTAAACCGGGAAGCGCTTCGTTAGGGCATGTACTTGGGCTTTGACTTTCTCGATGTTGGCAGCATCATTTGGGTTATCCAGCACGTCGGCAATAAAGTGAGCCACCTGAATCGATTCTGCTTCCTTAAAGCCGCGAGTGGTCATTGCTGGTGAGCCCAAACGAATACCGCTCGTTACCATCGGTTTTTGCGGATCATTGGGTATGCCGTTTTTATTGCAAGTAATGTGCGCATCACCCAATACTTTTTCCGCCTCTTTGCCCGTCATGTTTTTGCTACGCAAATCAACCAACATCACGTGCGACTCGGTGCGACCTGAAACAAT
>CANGWV010000091.1 GCA_947457875.1 Burkholderiaceae bacterium | reverse complement strand
TTTGGCAGTAAAACTCTGCTGGAATGTGCTTTCTGAAAGCCATACCTTACCGCCATTGGGCGTTGAAAATAACGCCTATTTGGCTGATATTGCTACTGAAAACAACTCCCTGTACGCTGCCTACTGCTCGGGATGGTTATTAATGGCAGGAAAAAACGAAGAATCGCTATAATAAAAGGTGAATATTGTGCGGGGAAACCCGCACTCTTTTCGAGTTGTATTCAGGCTAACGCCACCAGTCATTCATTATTAAAGGATCAATTAAATGAAAAAATCGCTCTCCCTCCTGCTCGCAGCGCTCTTTGCAGTTTCTTTAGCTGCTTGTGGCAAAAAAGAAGAAGCCAAGCCAGCTCCAGCGCCTGCTGCTGCCCCAGCACCAGCAGCTGCCCCAGCTGATGCAGCACCTGCAGCAGCTCCTGCTGCCCCTGCTACTGGCGCCGCTCCTGCTGCTCCAGCCGCAGCTCCAGCAGCACCCGCACCAGCCGGAAAGTAATTCCCTGCTGAAAAGAAAAAAGCCGCTGCAAAGCGGCTTTTTTTACATCCTATTGCTGACTTACTTAATCAGCTGCTCATCCAACAGGGTCAGCAAGCGATAGCCCGCGGGGGTATTTTCTGGCTTGCCCGCATCATCCTGAACATAAACCTGAGTCAAATTATCGCCACTAGACCTAAGCACCACGCGATAACGCTTTGCTTTCAGGCTAGAGTCGTCGCTACTGCTAAAGAGTTTTGAGAAAAATCCTTTGGACTGACCCACTTCTTTTGGATTAACGTAACGCACAAAGTAAATCCCCTTGGAGCGATCACGGTCTTCGACCGTAAAGTTGGAGCGGTCTAGCGCAAGACCAACATCGCGCCAGGCACGATCAAAGCTCGAGCTCATATCAATGCGGCCCGTGTTATTGCCCTCTTGAACAAACTTCGCTTTCGGAGTCTTTGCTGGAGCCACAGCAGCAGCTGCCACTTGAGCCCGAGCCGACTCTTGAGAGACGCCCAAACGCTCCATTAAGCGAGCCAGAAAAACAGCCTCGAGTTGGGGGTCGTTAGGGCGCGGCGTCCACACAGTAGAGATGCATGAGCCGGTGGTATCTGTTACGCACTTCTCTAATGCGCCACGTTGGGTAATGTACACCTCAGTCTCACCTGGCCTTGGTACTTCGAGGCGGGTTTTATACTTATCGCGCTCACCCGTATCGTAGAGTGAGTCCAATGCCTTACCTAAAGTCCTGCGGATAAAGTCTTGCGGAATTTTGGAGCGATTCTCTGCCCAATCGGTTTCCATAATGCCGGTAGAAGGTGAATCGACTACCAAGAGGAAGCCATTCTCTTGCCAAAAATCCTTGATGAGGGGATATAGCTCTGGCGCCGGTCGTTCGACAACCAGCCAACGCTTTTCGCCATCCCGCGCAATCCGCATCCCCGGAATTCCGGTGAGCACATTTTGACGGGTCTGGCTAATTTTTTTGGACGCCGCATTGAACTCCGACATGGTTGCAGTGCCATCTTGCACAATATACCGACGGTCGGCCTGAGCCGTAATGAGATCGGGCGGCAACGTTAAGTTAGGCCCGCGCACGGCACCAGCGGCTTTGTAGTCAACCGTATCGTTTTTTGAAACTGAAGTGCAGGCAAGCAAGCTGACAATGCTTGCAGCAATTAAAGTGCGACGCGTAAACAGAAATGCGTTTTTCATAATAGTCCAGCGTGGATGAGTGCTTTTTTGAGCGGATCGCGCAATGCGGGACTGAGTGGGGTTAATGGCAAGCGAATGCCCGCCGTAATCTTACCCATTTCGTGCAGGGCCCATTTCACTGGAATGGGGTTAGCCTCGGTAAACATGGCTTTGTGTACCCCGAGAAGCTGATACTGAATTGCCCTCGCCTTTGCAACATCGTCGGCCATTGCGGCAGCGCATAGCTCGTGCATCAAGCGCGGGGCCACGTTGGCAGTCACTGAAATATTTCCTTTGCCGCCCATGAACATCAGCAATATGGCGCTTAAATCGTCGCCAGACAACACAGCAAAGTCGGCATGCCCGGCAGCCTTTAACTCAGCAAGTAATACACTGCCACGCTCTAAATTACCAGTGGCATCTTTAATACCGATGATGCCCGGGATTCCGGCTAATCGCACAGTAGTCTCACCTGCTAAATCCGCTACCGTGCGGCCAGGTACGTTATACAAAATCACGGGTAAATCGACTTTTTCAGCAATCGTCTTGAAGTGCTGGAACATGCCCTCTTGCGTTGGCTTGTTGTAATAAGGAACGACTTGAAGGCTGGCATCGGCGCCCACTTTTTTTGCAAATTCCGTGAGCTCAATTGCCTCGAGTGTGGAGTTACCACCAGTTCCAGCAATTACCGGAATGCGACCGTGGATGTGATCGACCGTGACTCGAATCAGCTCACAATGCTCTTCGACTGAAACCGTAGGCGACTCTCCGCTGGTGCCTACAATGACGATGCCATCCGTACCTTCAGCAACGTGCCAGTCAAGTAAGCTTTTTAAGCCGGGGTAATCCAGGCTTCCATCCTCCAACATGGGGGTGACAATTGCCACCATGCTGCCGTGCATCGGCTTCGATTTAGGCATAGGAGCACCTCGCAGGATGGGCTTGGGATTGCACTGTAGTCATCCCTGAAATTGTAACGGATGGCGCTCTTTTAGCGCCCCCTTTACGGCGCATACGCTCTGCACCATGGCAGGCTTGGGCTGGGCCTGATATAAATCACTGTACGCAAGAACATGAAGGCCATGGCGCACTGTAAAATCAAGTAATTCCCCCGTCTGCAGTAGGAAATCCGGGTTACTCGGCTTGCCAAAAGCAGCATTGCCATGGGCAAACGTCTCGTAAATCAGCACCCCACCCTCAGCCAGTAGATCGGGTAGCAAGTCTAAATAGGGTCGGTAGAGGTAGTTGGTCACCACCACGGCATCAAAAAGCCCCGATCGATCTGCCAAAGGCCATGAAGAACCCTCCAGATCGTATTGCTCGGTTTCAATCGCCAAGCCTCCCTTGGATTGCTCAAGCAACTCTAGTGCCAATGCATCCCGATCCACTGCCAATACCGTAAACCCCAGCTTAGCTAGATACACGCTATGGCGACCCGATCCTGCGGCTAAATCCAGCACCCTGCCGCCCGCAGCGATCAAGGGGCAAAAACGCGTTACCCACGCTGATGGATTGGCAATACTGGTGTGTGTTGGCACAGTGCCTAGCGATTCAGAGGCGGTCACGTGGCTCAGGTGTAGGCAAGGCCCATGGCCTCGCGAACATCCCGCATGGTTTCTTGTGCAACGGCGCGGGCCTTATCGTTGCCATCGGCAATAATTGCCCGCAGCAAGCCTGGGTCATCGAGGTATTGCTGAGCACGCTCAAACATCGGCTGCTGCTCACGCAAGATGCTATCGATTACGGGTTGCTTGCACTCTAAGCAACCAATGCCGGCGGATTTACAGCCTTTTTCAGCCCATTCTTGCGTTGCTTTATCCGAATACACCAAATGCAACTGCCATAGGGGGCAACGTGCTGGGTCGCCCACATCGGTTCTGCGGATGCGTGCAGGATCGGTCGGCATCGTTTTAATCGAGCGCTCAACTACAGCAGGCTCTTCACGAATGCCAATAGTATTGCCATAGGACTTGGACATTTTTTGCCCATCCAAACCCGGCATACGCGATGCAGCCGTAAGCAAGGCATGCGGCTCGGGCAGAATCACCTTGCGCGATCCCTCCAGGTAACCAAAAAGGCGCTCCCGATCCGTATTGGAAATGCTTTGGGCCTGCTGAAGCAATTCCCTGGCTCGCTCCAGCGCATCGACCTCGCCACGCTCTTGATACGCAACGCGGCACTCGGTATACAGTTTGGCGGCTTTGCCGCCGAGTTTCTTGATGGACTCTTGGGCTTTGGCTTCAAAGCCAGGCTCACGGCCATATAAATTGTTAAAACGACGGGCTACTTCGCGGGTCATCTCCACGTGTGGCACTTGATCCTCGCCAACGGGAACGTGCTGTGCGCGGTAAATCAAAATATCGGCCGATTGCAGTAAGGGGTAACCTAAAAAGCCGTAGGTCTGTAAATCCTTTTCCTTGAGCTTTTCAATCTGGTCTTTATAGGTCGGAACACGCTCCAACCATCCGAGGGGCGTTCCCATGGATAACAACAAAAACAGTTCGGCATGCTCAGGCACTCGGCTCTGAATAAACAGGGTTGCTTGTTTTGGATCAACGCCAGCGGCTAGCCAGTCAATCACCATCTCCCACACCGATGCCTCGATTACGTCTGGGGTTTCGTAATGGGTGGTGAGCGCATGCCAATCGGCTACAAAGAAAAAACAGGGATACTGGGATTGCAACTGAACCCAGTTTTTTAACACGCCATGGTAGTGACCTAAATGCAAATGACCCGTAGGCCTCATTCCAGATAGTACGCGCTGTGCAAACATAATTAAGTGGCCTTCTTCGGCATTTTAGTAAATAGCAATACAGAGTCTAATGGAACACTGACCATACAGGCGTTAAGTGCTCAGGCAGATGGGGTAATTTACCGAGGTCAATATAACTTTCCTGCGGATCATGAAAATCAGAGCCGCGCGAAGCCATGAAGCCATAATGCTCGGCAGCCTTAGAATAAATTTGATACTGTGCGGGGCTATGGCTCCCTGTCACCACCTCAATGGCGAGGCCGCCCAATTCTTTGAAGTGCTTAAAGAGCTCATCGAGTTGCATGGCGCTTAATTTATAACGCCCGGGATGCGCAATCACCGCAACACCACCAGCCGCTTTGATCCACGCTACCGCATCATCTAAGTTGGCCCACTGATGCGGAACATAACCGGGTTTATGCTCAACCAAATAGTTCTTAAAGACCTGATCGGTATCGCGACATATACCCTGCTCGACTAAAAATCGCGCAAAGTGGGTGCGCGAGATCAGATCGGGATTGCCGGCATACAGTAGTGCGCCCTCAAAGCTACCCGCAATACCAACTTTAGCCAATTGCTCAGCCATCATCTTGGCACGATTTTGGCGACCATCCCGAGTGCGGCGTAAGCCTTCTAAAATCCCGATGTGCTCAGCATCAATGCCAAGGCCCACGATGTGAATCGTATGACCCATCCAGGTAACTGAAATCTCAACACCAGAGAGGTAATCCATTCCTAAGTCGCGCGCTGCTTTTTGAGCCCGCAGTTGGCCGCCCACTTCATCATGATCGGTTAAGGCCCACAAATGAACCCCATTTTCAAATGCACGCAATGCCAAGGTCTCTGGCGTCAAGGTGCCATCCGAAACCACGGAATGGCAGTGCAAATCGGCATTCAGAATAAATGGGCTTGTCATGCCCCTATTTTAGGTCAAGCCGGCGTGGACCACACGGCGAGGCGCATCTAAATAGTCGCGAGACTGCATTTCAACTAGCCGGGACACGGTTCGAGCAAACTCACCCACAATTTGCCCCTCCGTATAAAGCTGATCTGCTGGCAGTTCGGCGCTCATAATCAGTTTGATTTTATGGTCATACAGCACATCGATCAGCCAGATAAAGCGCCGTGCCTCATTGGTCATGCGAGGTGGCATATAGGGTACGCCGGATAAAAAAACCGTATGAAAGAGATTGGCGATCTCTAAATAATCATTTTGTGAGCGCGGACCCATGCATAGGGTTTTGAAATCAAACCACACCACACCGGCAGCGCGATGCATCGGCCGGATTTCACGGGACTCAATGCGTAAGACAGGATTCTTTTCTTCGGGCTCTTTACCCAGTATCGAACGAAAGGTCTGCATCATCAGCACATCGTTCACCGACGTTAATGGCTGGAAGTACGCCTGCACTTGAGCCATCTGCATTTGTCGATAGTCGGTGCCAGCATCCACATTAAGTACGTCCAATTTACTCTCAAGCAAGGTGAT
>CANGWV010000090.1 GCA_947457875.1 Burkholderiaceae bacterium | reverse complement strand
CCCATGCGCCGATCGTTGCTTCCTTTGCCGAGCGCGCGAAGCAGGGCCCAATTCGTACCGTTACGGATTCGGCAGACTCTGAGATGGGGCGTAAACGCGTTGCCGTTCAGCAGCTGATCGCAGCCTATCGCAACGTGGGTAATCGCTGGGCCAATCTCGACCCATTGAAGCGCACCGAGCGTCCCGATATTCCTGAACTGAATCCCGCCTTTTATGGCTTTACCGATGCCGACATGGACATCGTTTTTAATACCAGCAACACCTTCTTTGGCAAAAGCAATATGTCATTGCGGGATTTGCTGCAAGCCTTGCGCGAAACCTACTGCGGCACGATTGGCGCAGAGTACATGTTCATCGCCGATCAAACGATCAAAAAATGGTGGCAAGAAAAATTGGAATCGATTCGTTCGACCCCCTTCTTTAATGTTGAAGACAAGCGCCAAATTCTGGATCGCGTGACTGCGGCGGAGGGTCTTGAGCGCTACCTCTCGGCAAAGTACGTTGGACAGAAACGCTTTTCGCTCGAGGGCGGCGAGAGCTTCATCGCCTGTATGGATGAGTTGATCCGCGATGCGGGTAGCCGCGGGGTGCAAGAGATCGTGATTGGAATGGCTCATCGAGGCCGATTAAATGTGCTGGTCAATGTCCTTGGAAAAATGCCCAAGGATTTATTTGCGGAGTTTGAGCACAAAGCCCCCGAAGACCTTCCAGCAGGTGACGTGAAGTACCACCAAGGTTTCTCGACTGACATTTCAACGCCAGGCGGTCCGGTGCATTTGTCTCTGGCCTTTAACCCCTCCCATTTAGAGATTGTTAACCCAGTGGTTGAAGGTTCTGCCCGCGCTCGGATGGAGCGCCGCGGCGATCTTACCGGTAGCCAAGTATTGCCTGTTCTAGTGCATGGTGATGCTGCGATTGCAGGTCAGGGCGTAATGCAAGAAACCCTCGCCATGGCTGAGGTGCGTGGCTATTCCACTGGCGGCACGATCCACATTGTGATTAATAACCAGATTGGATTTACTACGTCTGATCCGCGCGACTTGCGCTCCAGTCTGTATTGCACCGACATCATGAAAGTAATTGATGCTCCGGTATTGCACGTGAATGGCGATGATCCAGAGGCGGTGGTTCTGGCTACGCAGCTGGCCGTCGAGTTTCGCAGTCAATTTAAGAAAGACGTCGCAATCGACATCGTTTGTTTCCGTAAGTTAGGGCACAACGAACAAGATTCGCCAGCCATGACCCAGCCTTTGATGTACAAAATCATCAGTGCGCATCCCGGTACGCGCAAGCTGTATGCAGAAAAACTAGAAGCGCAGGGCGTAGTACCCGCTGGTACGGGTGACTTGATGGTCAAAGAGTACCGCGCCGCGATGGATGCCGGTGTGCAAACCTCCGACCCCGTACTCAGTAACTTTAAAGGCAAGTTTGCGGTGGATTGGTCACCGTTCTTGAATAAAAAGTGGACCGATAGTGCCGATACTGCAATTCCGCTGACCGAGTGGAAGCGCTTGGCAGAAAAAATTAGCACCATTCCAGCGGATCTAAAAGTGCATCCCTTGGTTGAGAAGGTGTTGCTTGACCGCGCCGCAATGGGCCGCGGTGAAATCAATGTCGACTGGGGCATGGGCGAGCACATGGCCTTTGCCTCCTTGGTTGCCAGCGGTTATCCCGTGCGCTTATCCGGAGAAGACAGTGGCCGCGGTACGTTTACGCACCGCCACGCAGTACTACACAACCAAAACCGCGAAAAATGGGATACCGGTACCTATGTTCCGCTGCAGCACGTAGCAAAAGACCAGGCCCCATTTACCGTCATCGATTCCATTCTGTCTGAAGAGGCCGTATTGGGTTTTGAATACGGCTATGCTGCAGCCGAGCCCAATACCTTAACCATTTGGGAAGCGCAGTTTGGTGATTTTGCCAACGGTGCGCAAGTGGTGATTGATCAGTTTATTGCCTCGGGTGAAGTGAAGTGGGGCAGGGTCAATGGCCTTGTCATGATGTTGCCGCATGGTTATGAAGGCCAGGGGCCAGAGCATTCTTCGGCACGACTCGAGCGTTTTATGCAGCTGTGCGCCGATACCAATATGCAGGTGATTCAGCCAACCACTGCGGCGCAGATTTTCCACGTGTTACGCCGTCAAATGATTCGCCAGTTCCGTAAGCCGCTGATTTTGATGACGCCCAAGTCCTTGCTGCGTAACAAGGAAGCGGCATCGCCCTTAATTGAATTTACCAAAGGCGCATTCCAAACCGTAATTGGTGAGCGCGATGAATCGATTGATCCGAAAAAGGTCACCCGCATCATCATGTGTTCTGGCAAAGTCTATTACGACCTCGCCAAAGCGCGCGCCGATAAGTCGATTGGTGATGTGGCCATCATTCGTGTAGAGCAGCTGTATCCATTTCCACATAAAGCAATCTCTGCTGAAATAAAAAAATACCCAGCACTAGAGGAAGTGGTGTGGTGTCAGGATGAGCCGCAGAACCAAGGTGCTTGGTTCTTTATTCAGCACAACATTTTAGAAAACATGAATGAGGGAATGCGCATGGCGTATGCCGGTCGTCCCGCCTCAGCCTCGCCGGCGGTTGGTTATGCCCACCTCCATCAAGAACAACAAAAGTCGCTGATCAATGCGGCCTTTGCCAAACTCAAAGGATATGTCGTTACCAAGTAAGTATCGGCACACCCATCACATCATTTATTAGGAAGAATCATGGCTATTTTTGAAGTTAAAGTTCCCCAGTTGTCCGAGTCGGTTGCCGAAGCAACTTTATTGCAGTGGAAGAAAAAAGTTGGTCAAGCCGTCGGTCAGGATGAAATCCTGATTGAGATTGAGACCGATAAAGTGGTGTTAGAGGTGCCATCCCCATCGGCTGGCGTACTGGTTGAGTTGGTGGTTGGTGATGGCGGTACAGTTGTTGCTGACCAAGTGATTGCCAAGATTGATAGCACGGCTACTGCCTCTGCTACTGCAGCACCGGCGATTGCTGTTGCATCTGCAGCTGCGAGTAGTGCAGCGCCTGCCGCGAAACCCGCCGCAGCTCCTGTTGCCAGTGCCGCACCCTCGGCCGCCAAAATGATGGCAGAAAAGAATATAAGCGCAGCGCAGGTTGCCGGCACAGGACGCGATGGCCGCATTACCAAAGGCGATGTGATTGGCGCTGCCGCTGGTGGATCAAAGCCTGCAAAAGTAGCATCACCTGCTTTACCGGGAGTTGCAGTGCCCATGGGTGAGCGTCCAGAAGAGCGCGTGCCGATGAGTCGTTTGCGCGCGCGGATTGCTGAGCGCCTGCTGGAGTCCCAAGCAAACAATGCCATTCTGACAACCTTCAATGAAGTCAATATGGGTCCAGTGATTGCGATGCGCAATAAATACAAGGATGTCTTTGAAAAGACCCATGGCGTCAAGCTGGGTTTCATGTCCTTTTTTGTCAAAGCAGCAACCCATGCCTTAAAGAAATTCCCTTTGCTCAACGCATCAGTGGATGGCAATGACATTGTATATCACGGCTACTTTGATATCGGTATCGCGGTTAGTTCACCACGCGGTTTGGTAGTACCTATTTTGCGTGATGTGGATCAAATGAACCTAGCTGATATCGAAAAGAAGATTGCGGAATACGGCGCGAAAGCCCGTGACGGAAAGCTGTCGATTGAAGAATTAACCGGCGGCACCTTCTCCATTTCAAACGGCGGCGTGTTTGGATCGATGCTGTCGACGCCCATCATCAACCCACCGCAGTCAGCGATCTTGGGTATTCATGCAACCAAAGAGCGTGCTGTGGTCGAAGATGGGCAAATTGTGATTCGCCCTATTAATTATTTGGCCTTATCGTATGACCACCGCATCATTGATGGTCGCGAAGCAGTGCTTGGTTTGGTTGCCATGAAGGAAGCGTTAGAAGATCCTTCACGCCTCCTGCTTGATCTGTAAGGGGCGAACACATGAGTCAAGCATTTGATGTACTTGTTATCGGTGCGGGTCCTGGTGGTTACATTGCAGCCATTCGTGCTGCTCAGCTGGGTTTTAAAGTAGCTTGCGCAGAGTCCAATGCCTACGATGACCCGAAGGGCGAGCCACGTTTAGGCGGCACCTGTTTGAATGTGGGGTGTATTCCATCGAAAGCCTTACTTGCTTCCTCAGAGGAGTTTGAAAAGGTTAGCCATCACGTTGCTGAGCATGGTATTACGGTGGGTTCGGTTAAGCTCGATTCCAAC
Source organism: Burkholderiaceae bacterium (assembly GCA_947457875.1). GTDB lineage: Bacteria > Pseudomonadota > Gammaproteobacteria > Burkholderiales > Burkholderiaceae > Polynucleobacter. Next base: position 1,851 of record CANGWV010000090.1, on the reverse strand, counting down.
AAAATGCTCGCGCGCAAAGATGCGATCGTGACGAAGATGACTGCGGGCATTCAGTTTCTGTTTCGCAAGAATAAAATCACAACCCTCAAAGGCCACGCTTCTTTTGTTGGCAAAACAGCGGATGGGTATCAGATTCAGATCAACGGCAAAGATGCCGGTACAGTGACCGCAAAGAACGTGATCATTGCAACCGGATCGAAGGCGCGCCATTTACCGAATATTCCGGTGGATAACGTCCTCGTTTGTGACAATATTGGCGGACTCAAGTTTGATTCGATTCCGAAGCGCCTAGGCGTGATTGGCGCCGGCGTCATTGGATTAGAGCTAGGTTCAGTTTGGCGCCGGGTTGGCTCTGAAGTAACCGTCTTAGAAGGTTTACCTACTTTCTTGGGCGCCTGCGATGAAGGCATTGCGAAAGAGGCCCATAAGATTTTTGTAAAGCAGGGCCTCAAGATCAATATGGGCGTCAAGATTGGTGACGTTAAGGCGGATAAAAAAGGCGTGGTAGTTCAGTACCAAGACGCTGAAGGCAAGGCCCAAAAGCTCGAATGCGATCGTTTAATTGTTTCCGTAGGTCGTGTGCCGAATACCGACAAACTCAACTTAGAGTCGATTGGTCTTAAGGTCGATGAGCGCGGTTTCATTCCGATTGATGACCACACTTGCGCTACTGCGGCCCCTGGGGTTTATGCAGTTGGCGATGTCGTGCGCGGACCGATGCTCGCCCACAAGGCCGAAGATGAGGGCGTATTGGTTGCCGAAATCATTGCAGGTCAAAAACCCCACATCGATTACAACTGCATTCCATGGGTAATCTATACCGATCCTGAAATTGCATGGGTGGGTAAAACCGAGCAGCAATTAAAAGCCGCTGGTATTGCGCATAAAGCAGGCCAGTTTCCGTTTGCCGCAAATGGACGTGCCCTTGGCATGGCCCGTGCCGATGGATTTGTGAAGTTCTTAGCCGATGCGAAGACTGACGAAATTCTCGGCGTACACATTATTGGGCCAAATGCCTCGGATCTGATTGCGGAGGCTGCGGTTGCGATGGAGTTTAAGGCGGCCGCAGAAGACATTGCACGCATTTGCCATCCACATCCTAGTCTGTCGGAGGTAATGCGTGAAGCGGCATTAGCAACGGATCAACGCGCATTAAATATGTAAGTTGAGCACACTCGCGTTTTACCGTAAAGAGCTTGAGGCGCGTGGGTTTCATTCCGACCCCGCGCAGGAGCGCGCAGTAGAACGCCTGCAGCGTTGCGAGGATGAATGGGTTGCGTACAAGGATGTGCGCAGTAATGCGCTCACCAAAAAATTATTCCACCCAGCCCTCCCTAGGGGGGTTTATCTTTGGGGAGGAGTCGGTCGCGGCAAATCCTTTTTGATGGATTGTTTTTATGCGGCCTCGCCACTCGAGAAAAAGATCCGCATCCATTTTCATGAATTCATGCGCGAGGTGCATCGTGAGTTGCATGAGCTCTCTGGCATGGCCGATCCCTTGGATGAATTGTCTAAGCGCATTGCCCAGCGCTACCGTTTAATTTGCTTTGATGAGTTTCACATTAACGACATTGCGGATGCGATGATTCTGTATCGGCTATTGAGTGCGCTATTTGAGGATCGGGTGCAGTTCATCATGACCTCCAATTACAAGCCGGATCAGCTTTATCCCAATGGTCTGCATCGGGATCGCTTATTGCCCGCGATCGCTTTACTTGAGAGTAAGCTCGATGTGCTGAACGTGGATGCAGGTACCGACTACCGACAAATGCAGATGGCGCAAGTGCAAGCCTACTTTCAGCCCTTAACGTCGGTGAACGATGTGCTGATGATGCAGACCTTTCGCTCGGT
>CANGWV010000089.1 GCA_947457875.1 Burkholderiaceae bacterium | reverse complement strand
CGACTGATTGATGGTGGCGAATCGGTGGACACGGTTGTGCTCGACAAAGCCCACTGGCAATGGTTGCACGATTTTGTCGGCGCACACTACCGGCCCGAACCAAAAAAACGGCAACGACCTGAATCCTTTAAGGGCGCACAGCGCCCGGCAGAAGATTAATGGCTGACCGATTCCTTGGCCGCTGGTCACGCCGCAAAGCAGGTCTAGAGCCCGAAGGGCTCGATAATGCCGCGCCGGATTTAAAGCCCAAGGTAACGCCAAGCCCTACTCCACAAGATCAAAAGACCATTGAGGGTGCATCCGCCCCAGCAGAGGAAGAAACGCTACCGCCAACCCTTGAAGAAGCTGAATCGATCGATCGTTTTGCGCCGGACTTTTCTGCCTTCATGAAGCCCAACGTCGATCCAGCAGTGCAACAAGCGGCGATGAAAAAATTGTTTTCCGATCCCCATTTCAACATCATGGATCGCCTAGATATTTACATTGATGACTATTCCATTCCAGACCCCATCCCGATGGAGATGCTCAAGCGCATGGTCCAGTCCGAAAGCCTGGGTTTATTTAGAAAGTTTGAAGATGGGCCAGGGGCTAAGGTTCTTGCGGAGTCGGAAGAGAAAAAAGCCGGTGAGTCAGAGCCAGAGGTAACAGCAACGGCAGCGGCAGAGCCCGACCCAGCTGAAATCACCGAGGCTTCTGCAGGAGATGTCACAATGCCGCAAGACGGGGCCGAAGTTGATGTTCCCAATCAAGACCCTGATCAAACGGTAGCATCCCTAAATATTGTGCCTGAACAGAAAATTAAATAATGACCCAAAAGCTCATTTGCGATTGCAATCGCACCATGCCACTGGATGCAAAAGCCTTGGGTGAACCGCTGCATACTGCTTTGTGTCGCCAAGAGGTCGGCTCATTTCTAAAGGCGCTCGATGGCTCAGAGCCGATCTTGGTCGCGTGTACACAAGAGCGTGGCTTGTTCTCAGAATTAGCAGCGCAATCCGAAAAGCCTTTGGTCGCGCCATTGCGCTTTGTCAATATTCGGGAGCTGGCAGGTTGGACTCAAGAGGCAGAAAAATCCACCCCTAAGATTGCCGCATTGTTAGCGCTAGCAGATGTGCCAGAGGCCGATCCGGTTCCGGTAGTGGATTACGAAAGCCAAGGCCGTCTGCTTATTATTGGTCCAGGAGCGCAAGCTTTGCTTTGGGCTGAAAAACTGCATACGCAATTAAATGTGTCGGTACTCTGTACGGAGTCGGGCGCGGTTCCTAGTACGCGTGAGTATCCGATCTACAGTGGCCAGGTTAGCAAGCTAGAGGGCTACCTTGGTAACTTCACAGTCGATTGGGAATTAAAAAACCCGATTGATCCCGAGATGTGTACCCGTTGCGGTGCCTGTGTTACGGCCTGCCCAGAAAATGCCATTGACGATTCGTTTCAGATTGATATGGATCGATGCAAATCACATCGCGCTTGTATTACTGCGTGTGCGGGAATTGGTGCGATAAATTTTGATCGTGCTGAGGTCAATCGCAGTGCAGAGTGCGACTTGGTGTTGGATTTGCGGCCCGATGCACAGATGCGCATGAGCCAAACGCCGCAAGGTTACTTTGCCCCTGGAACAGATCCCTTTGCGCAATCCTTGGTTGCCACTCAGCTGCTTACGATGGTCGGTGACTTTGAAAAGCCAAAGTACTTTGCTTACAACGAGAAGATATGTGCGCATGGTCGTAATGGCAAAGTCGGTTGCAGTGCCTGTATTGATGTTTGTTCTACAGGAGCAATTGAATCCCTATTTAAAAACGGCCAAGGTCAAGTCGAGGTCAATCCCAACTTATGCATGGGCTGCGGCGCCTGTGCCACGGTTTGCCCATCGGGCGCAATGCGCTATAACTACCCCAGCGTATCGCATCAAGGTAAACAACTTAAAGCCCTGATCACGGCATATAGCAACGCGAACAGTAAATCCAAATCACCCCAGCTAGCTCCAACACTCTTACTGCATAGTCTAGAGGCTGGTGCCGAGGTTTTAGATCGGCTTGGACGTGCAGCCCATCTAAATCCAAAACGGGTTGAGGGATTACCTGCTTTCGTTGTTCCCATGGGCATCGAGCACATTGCATCGACAGGACTTGATCTCTGGTTAGGCTCCTTGGCGTATGGATTTGGCGAGGTGGTGTTATTGCTGAGTGGCGATGAGGATCCTGCATACCGTGCTGCTCTAGAGGAGCAGGCCGACTTAGCCAACGCAATGCTGGCTGCCTATCAATTTCCGGGCGCGCGAGCGCAGCTAATTGCGATGCCTAGCAAGGATGATTTATCTGTGGTGTCGGCTGCCATGGGCGGCTTGCGGCAGCGCGGCCCGCTGCAGATTTTGGGTAAACCGGCTGTTTTTGCCTTTTCCAATCAAAAACGCGAAACCCTAGAGGCGACCTTAGAGCACTTTCAAAAGCTAGCGCCGGTAGCACTACCGCTAGAAGGCAAAGCTCTTCCCGCATCTTCGCTGCTCGGCGCGATTCAAATCGATACATCGGCCTGTACTTTATGCATTTCCTGCGTTGGCGCCTGCCCAGAAGGCGCTATTTTGGATAATCCGGATGCGCCGCAACTCTCCTTTATTGAGAAGCAGTGTGTGCAGTGCGGCCTGTGTGTGCAAACCTGCCCAGAATCGGCCATTGCCTTGCTGCCCCGGATTGCAACCGTAGAACAGCGCAAAGAAAAAGTATTGCTGAACGAGACCAAGCCCTTTCATTGCATCACTTGCGGCAAAGCCTTTGGTACCCTCAAGTTAGTGGAGTTAATGCTGGGTAAATTGGCGTTGCACGATGCGTTTTCTGGCGAAGCCTTAGATCGCCTCAAAATGTGTAGTGATTGCAGGGTAGTCGATATGATGAAGAAAGAACTATGAGCGATTCAATGAACCCAAGCCCAACGGAGCAGGCACCGACCGAGGTTGGCAATATTGGCATAGCTGAGGATTTGGCAAGAGCCGACTTATACGGCCTCTTAGCTGCGTTTTACTTAAAAGCGCCTGAGCAAGCATTTTTAGATTTAATTACTGCCTCCGCTCCTAAAGAGCAGTCCCTCAATGAGGTCTCGCCTTTATTGGGTGTTTGGCTCAACTTAATCTCGGCAGTTAGGGACAGCACTGCGAGTGATTGGAATGCAGAATACGCCGCCGAGTTCATGGGCGTCGGGAGACCAAACGTTTTTTTGAATAGCTCGTTTTATTTGGCAGGCCATTTAAATGAAAAGCCCTTGGTTGAAGTACGGCGAGCGTTGGCTGAATTTGGCCTCGAGTCTTCGGAGGATGTAACGGAAACCGAAGATCACGTATCGGCCTTATTTGAAGTGATGCGCTATCTGATTGCAGGCGATGACGTCGAAATTTCTAACTTGACCAACCAACGGGTGTTTTTTAATGACCACATTCGTCCCTGGTATGACGATTTTTGCGATGCCATCGAAGCCAATCCAGAATTGCATTTGTATCGCCCCGTTGCCGCGTTGACCCGGGAATTCCTGGCGGTTGAGGGCCAAGCGTTTGACATGATGTAAATTCCGTCTAGTTTATAAGGGTATTTACTTAGCCTAAATGCCTTTTGCAGGCTTCCCAAAAGCCATAAAAGTACTACACTCGATATTAGAAAAAAGTTGCATATATACGTCCAACCTTGGAGTTCACATGAGCACAAAAACAAATTCACAGACACCCCCAGTCATCACTGCTTCGCGCAGAAAATTTTTCATTAGTGCTGGCGCTACGGTTGGTGCAGTTGCGGTTGTTTCGCAAACGCCCATGGGCAAAGCCATTATTCAAGAGGTGGGTAGTACGGTAGAAGGCAAGAAAGACGGCTACCAACTCACAGCCCACGTCCGCAAGTATTACGAAACAACCTTAATTTAGTTTTAACCGACCCTCACTCTAAAAATATAAAACCCCTCAGGAGCATCAGATGAGTCTGATTCGTAAAAATCCAGTAAACACCACGACCCGCTCGGTACCGGTATCGAACTTAATCGGGAGTTTGTCGCGAGGTCTCAAGGCGGCCGTTCCCACCATGGATCGACGCACATTCCTGAAGCGCTCCGGAATTGGAGTTGGCGCAGGTATTGCAGTAAGCCAGCTCAATTTAGTGCAGAAAGCATCGGCAGCAGACCCAAAGAAAGCAATGCTGGATGGCAAGGGCAAGATTGAAGTAAAACGCACCGTTTGTACCCATTGTTCCGTTGGCTGTGCCAGCGATGCTACGGTTGAGAATGGCGTATGGGTTCGTCAAGACCCCGTGTTTGATTCCCCCATCAATATGGGCGGCCAGTGTGCCAAGGGCGCTGCATTGCGTGAGCATGGCCATGGCGACTACCGCTTGCGTTATCCCATGAAATTAGTAGATGGCAAATACCAGCGCATTACCTGGGATCAGGCCCTCGATGAAATTACCGCCAAGATGAAAGATCTTCGCGCTAAGTACACCCCTGACTCCTTGTACTTCATTGGCTCGTCCAAGTTTAATAACGAGCAAGCGTATTTGCTGCGCAAGTGGGTATCCTTCTTCGGCACCAACAATACCGATCACCAGGCGCGTATCTGCCACTCCACCACGGTTGCTGGCGTTGCCAACACCTGGGGCTATGGTGCGATGACCAATAGCTACAACGACATGATGAACTCCAAGGCGGCGCTCTACATCGGCTCAAATGCCGCTGAAGCACACCCTGTCTCCATGGTCCACATGCTGCATGCCAAAGAAAACGGCTGTAAGTTGATTGTGGTTGACCCACGTTATACCCGTACTGCCGCCAAGTCGGACCAATATGTTCGCATTCGTTCGGGCTCTGACATTCCATTCTTGTTTGGCGTGCTGTATCACGTCTTCGCTAACAACTGGGAAGATAAGAAGTACATCAATGACCGGGTATTCGGCATGGATGACATTCGCAAAGAAGTCATGGAAAAGTGGACTCCAGCTGCCGTTGAAGAGGCATGCGGCGTTCCTGAAGCACAGGTATACAAAGTGGCGCAAACAATGGCCATGAATCGCCCAAGCACCATTGTTTGGTGTATGGGACAGACACAGCACACCATTGGTAATGCGATGGTTCGTGCATCGTGCATTTTGCAATTGGCTTTGGGCAACATCGGCAAGTCCGGTGGTGGCGCAAACATTTTCCGTGGTCACGATAACGTACAAGGTGCAACGGACGTAGGTCCTAACCCGGATTCATTGCCTGGCTACTATGGCCTCGCTGCTGGGTCGTGGAAGCACTACGCCACCGTCTGGGGCGTGGATTACGAGTGGATTAAAGGCCGTTACGCTCCAAACATGATGGAGAAGTCCGGCACGACGGTTTCGCGCTGGATTGATGCGGTGCTTGAAAATCCGGACATGATTGACCAGGAAACTGCCGTTAAAGGCTTGTTTGTCTGGGGTCATGCACCGAATTCGCAGACACGCGGCTTGGACATGAAGCGCGCTATGAATCAATTGGATTTATTGGTTGTTGTTGATCCATATCCAAGTGCCACCGCAGCGATGGCTGCTATGCCAGCTGCTAAGGGCGACCAAGTTAACAAGAACCGCGCCGTGTATTTGCTACCAGCATGTACGCAGTTCGAAACCACCGGATCGGTTACCGCTTCAAACCGCTCGATTCAGTGGCGCGAGAAAGTCATCGACCCATTGTTTGAGTCTGTTCCAGACCACGTCATCATGCAGGAGTTTGCAAACCGCCTTGGCTTCGGCAAAGAGCTGTCGGTTAACTTTAAGATGAACGAAGCCAAGTACGCAGGAAAAACTTGGCAAGAGCCTGAAATTGAATCCATCTTGCGTGAAATCAACCGCGCTGTTTGGACCATTGGTTACACAGGACAAACTCCTGAGCGCCTCAAAGCGCACATGCGGATGATGAGCGTATTCGATCCGAAGACCTTGAAGTCGCGTGGCGGCAAAGATCCGGTAACGGGCTATGACACCACTGGTGATTATTTCGGATTGCCATGGCCATGCTTTGGTAATGCCGCTCTGAAGCACCCTGGCTCACCTAATCTCTATGACACCAGTAAGCACGTCATGGACGGTGGCGGTAATTTCCGCGCCAACTTCGGTGTGGAAAAAGACGGCAAGAGTCTGCTGGCAGCAGACGGCTCCTTCTCGAAGGGTTCTGACATTAAGACCGGTTACCCCGAGTTTGATCACGTGCTCATGAAGAAATTGGGCTGGTGGAGTGAGCTCACCGAGTCCGAGCAAAAATTAGCCGAAGGCAAAAACTGGAAGACCGACTTATCGGGCGGCATTATTCGTG
>CANGWV010000088.1 GCA_947457875.1 Burkholderiaceae bacterium | reverse complement strand
TCAGACTCAAATTGCATTTTTCTCTGCTTACAACCCGCGTCAAGGGCTGGCTCAACCTCTTTATGGTGAGCAGAATTTATGAAGCCATTAATACGATCGTCTTTTTTAATCGACATACGTTTTTTATTGCTTAACTTAATCGCTCTGCTTTAGATCGCATTTCAAAGCGGAATAAACGGCATTCGAGCGGGCCATTAAAAAGCGGGGTGCGGCGTGACTCTTTAATGCGCAACTGCCCTGGTAAAGCCATATCGGCAGTCAAGACAAAGACATGCCAGCCGCCAAAAGCATCTTTGAGGTGCTGCCCAAACTGCTTCATAAATTCTAAAAATGCGGGATCAATTTCCTCTTCGGCCTGCAAGCGTTTTAAGGATTCACGGCTTGACCTTTTCGCACTCTGCCGTCCGGTTTCAATGTTGTGGCTGTAGGGATCCACATCATCACCGTAGCCCTCATCGTCATAGCGGTCCTGAGCCTGATCGCGATCATCGCCACGGCCACCTTTGATACCCAAGCGCTGTCCATAGGGCGGATTAAGTAGGGCCAGTCCTGGCAAGGCGGGTGCCCCGGACGCATCATGACTCGCCATCACAGGCGGCTTGGCCGCTAAGGCATCGACCTGACGGACCACCGGCAAGCCAGGCAACTGCGCCCGCTGCCAATTGGATTTGGTCATCGAGACGAGTTTTTCATTAATGTCGCTACCGCTGATACCTAATGACTGGGCATCCGGAAAAGCTTTACGCCGCTCTAGTATTTCTGCGAGCACCGCCTCTTTCAGGGCTTGCCACTTTTTTTGTTCCGCGCCCACCGCAAATGGCTTCAAACGTAAAAAGCCAAAGCCATGCACAGAGGTAACCAAAGGGCGATACGCTAGACGTGTGGGCGTTGATTCTTTGCCTGCTTCGTCATAAAGGCCCGCTCGAATCGCTCCAGACGGTATACCCATGGCGATCTGCGCCGCTTCAATTAAAAAGGTGCCACTACCGCACATCGGATCAAACAACGGCTGCTTAGGCTGCCAACCCGTGATCGCCAGAATGCCTGCAGCGAGGTTTTCCTTTAATGGCGCATCGCCCTTCTCATCGCGCCAGCCGCGCTTAAACAAGGCCTCGCCTGAGGTATCTAAATAAATCGATACATGGGTTGCAGTGAGATGTGCCTGTACGCGCACATCCGGAAAGGCCGTATCAATTGAAGGACGATCACCCGAGACTTCACGCAAGCGATCGACAATGGCGTCTTTGATTTTTAAAGTAGCAAAGTTCAAACTTTTGAGGGGCGAGCGATGAGCAGTCACATCAACCCGCAGAGTTTGTTTGTGCGTAAACCACTCCTCCCAAGCGAGGCCATGGGCTAATCGATACAAGTCGTCTTCTTGGCGATAGGTGGACTCCACCATTTGCAAGAGCACACGGCTGGCAATGCGCGAATGCAAATTGAGCGCCATGGCGGCCGATAAAGGACCAGCCAAACCAACACCACCTGTTGGACTAGTTGGCGTTGGATCAATCACCCAAACACCTTGGACCTTTACTTCAGGGCGCTCGGCAATCTGCCGCAGCTCAGTAGCTAAGACCGTTTCCAGTCCGCCGGGACACACCACAAAAAATCGCATGAAGAAGGCCTAGAAAATAAAAAGGTAAATGCCGATTGGCCTATGGCTTGATTACGACGATGGCAGTGATGATGACAAGCAAGACCACCGGCACTTCATTAAACCAGCGGAACCAAATGTGGCTCCGCTTATTAATGCCTTTGCGGAACTTCTTCAGCAAGGTGTAGCACGAATGGTGGTATCCCAAAATGATCAACACAAAAAGGAGTTTAGGGTGCATCCAGCCAGCGCCGCGGCCAATACCAAAGTGAAGCCAAAGCACAACACCCAGTACTACGGCAGGGACCATCAAAATGGTCATAAACCGAAAGAGGCGATCGGCCATACCCAACAGGCGGGCATTGACTTCTGGGTTGGTCTCTTGCGCCATGTTGACAAAAATGCGTGGCAAATAAAAGAGGCCAGCAAACCACGAAGCCACTAAAACAATGTGAAATGTTTTCGTCCAAAGATACGCATCACCCATTTTTATCCCCTTTGTTCGTTTACCAAAACAGCATTGCCTTGGTTTATTGCTAACTACTATACCGATTTAATTAGGTTCTAATTTCCCCATGTCCCATCACGATGTATTTCAAGGAAGTCAAGCCGTCTAAGCCAACTGGGCCACGTGCATGCAGCTTGTCATTCGAGATACCAATCTCTGCGCCAAGACCATACTCAAAGCCATCGGCAAACCGAGTGCTGGTGTTGACCATCACGCTGGCACTATCGACCTCACGTAAAAAGCGATCTGCTGTTGCTGTATTGGTCGTGATGATGGCATCGGTATGCTTGCTACCATAGCGTTCAATGTGGTCCATCGCCCCATCCAGTGATGCGACCGTCTTAATCGACAAAATCGGTGCAAGGTATTCAGTTTTCCAGTCTTCTTCCGTTGCATCTACTAATTTCTGAAAGCCCGCTGCCTCTAAGGTCTTGCGCGTGGCTAAATCAACCCGCAACTCAACCCCTTTGTCTTGGTAGATTTTGCATAAAAGCGGTAATACAGCGCTTGCAACCGCCTCATGCACCAGCAAAGTCTCCATCGCATTGCAAGGGGCATAGCGCTGGGTTTTAGCGTTGTCGCAAACCGTAATGGCTAAATCGAGATCGGCATCGCGGTCAATATAGGTATGGCAAATACCATCGAGGTGTTTAATCATTGGCACTCTGGCATCGGCCATCAGGCGTGCAATTAAGCTCTTACCACCCCGCGGCACAATCACATCGATGTACTCTGTCATAGTGATCATTTCACCCACGGCAGCACGGTCTGTAGTGCTGACGACTTGTACTGCATTGGCAGGTAAGTTCGCCGCAGCCAAGCCCTGCTGAATTAAGCCCGCCAACAGCGTATTCGAATCAATCGCTTCGGAGCCGCCGCGCAAAATCACAGCGTTGCCCGACTTGAGGCATAAGGCCGCTGCATCAATCGTGACGTTGGGACGGGATTCGTAAATGATGCCGATCACGCCCAGCGGTACGCGCATTTGAGTGAGTTCTATTCCGGAGGCTTGGCGCTTGAGTGGACCGATTTTTCCAATCGGGTCATCTAAAGTAGTAATTTGCTCTAAACCCAAGGCCATCGACTCAATCGTTTTGGCCGTCAAAGTGAGGCGATCGATAAATGCTGCATCATGCCCACTCTTTTTGGCGCGCTCCACATCCACTGCATTGGTTTCTAAGATGCGTGAGGCCTGTTCGCGTACCAAACGCGCGATGTGGGTGAGGGCTTGATTCTTTTGCTCGGTGGTGGCGCGCGCCATCGCTCGCGAGGCCTGCCTCGCCTCCTTGCCTACAGCCTGCATCATCTCGGTAATTGAAGTGCTCATGCTTACTCTAAAAAATAATTCGTTATCTGCCGTATCAATACTGCATTGTACGTTTGCTTACTTTTAACTTCTTTCAGTACTAACGCAGAAGACTGCCGACCAAACGTAAGCCATCCCACGGATCTGCAGGCAAATCGGCTGCCGATAAACCCTTGGCCTGCCGATCTAAACCGGCTGCCACCTGCATTGCGCGCCGCAGTTTGATGGGGTTCACGCGGCGCAGGGCTCCGGGGTATAACTTTTCCTTATTTCCCCAGATGCGATTCGCACGCATCAACTGCTGCACGGACTCACCACGCTGACTCGCAGCCTGTAACTTCGATAGTATCCGAAGCTCCTCGGTCACGCTCCACAGAATGAGGGGTAAAGGCTCGCCCTCCCCTTTAAGCCCATCGAGCATACGGTTTAAACGGGCTAAATCACCAGCCAAGATCGATTCGGTGAGCTGAAATACATCGTAGCGCGCCACCTTGAGAATTGATTCACGGATTTGCGCCTCCGTTAGGGCGCCTTGAGGGTAGAGCAAGCCCAGTTTTTGGATTTCTTGGTGGGCGGCAATCAGATTACCTTCCACTTGGTTAGCAATAAACTCCAGCGCTTCTTGACCGGCGGAACCAGGCTCTACAGACTGGCCTTGTTTTTTTAAACGCTGCGCTATCCACATCGGCAAATGACTTCGATCAATCGAGTCAATTTGCACGGCAATCGAGGCGTCCTCTAAGGCACTAAACCAAGCTGAGGTCTTGGTTTTACTATCCAACCTGGGTAGCACAATGCAGACGATGGTGTCGGGACCATCGTGGCCGGGTGACTGAGACTCTATTTGCGCAGCGAATTGCTTAAGCGCCTCTGCCCCATCGCGGCCTGGCTTACCCGATGGAATGCGTAATTCCAGCCAGCGCTTATCGCCAAACAAAGACATGGTTTGCCCAGCAGAAAGCAATGATGACCAGTCAAAATAACGCTCATGCATCAGTACCTCACGCTCGGTATATCCGAGCGTTCGAGCAACAGAACGGAGCTGGTCCATGGCTTCCATCATCAGCAGGGGCTCATCCCCACTGAATACATAAACCGGTGAGAGCGCTAGACTGGATTTAAGCCCGCCAATATGGGCTTGTAGCGCATCGCTCGTAATCATGCGATGAATAAGTCCATATCAGGGCTTGCCCATGACAGGCTTAGCGCCGCCAGATGTCGGCCCCCTAGGCTTGGCTGAAGCCGATATGCGGCGAAGAATTTGTAAGGCAAGATTGCTGCGCATTTCATTCGTAAATTGCTGTTGCTGTACATCGGTTGCCAGCACCGTTGAAACAGAAAAGTCCATATCGCGGGTAACGTAAATTTCTGACTCCGGCACAACATCCACGCCATTTTGATCGGTTGCCATAAACGCAACCCGAGAATTCAGTCGATAAGCCGAAATCTGACCCGTAGCGTTGTAGGCCAAAATCTCACGGCTATTGACTTCACTGATGATCTCTAAAATCAGATCCGCATCTTTGGAGTTATTAGCAACTTTGGCATCGCTGCCCATCAGAATAATCATTTCTAAATCGGCCCGCAGCAGCGGCGAAGGGTTACCTGTAATCGCAATCACCTTATACGGAATCGATACCGAGCCGCGCAACTTAAAACCGCAGGCTGTAGTGAAAAACGCCGGTAAAGCAAGGAATGCCCCAAGCCACGTTCTGCGATCCAAGCTGGGCATTCCGCTCTTACCCTTTGCACTGGGGCTCACTGTAGGATCGTTTATCTTAGAGTTGATGATGGCGCCTCTATTCCGTTAAACAACAATATTAACTAAGCGGCCCGGAACCACAATCACTTTTTTCGGTGATCCCCCATTTAAGGCCTTCAGCACAATTTCGCTTTGCAGTGCAGCAGCCTCGATTGCCTCTTTACTCGCATCGGCCGCGATCGTAATTGCACCGCGCAGTTTGCCATTCACCTGCAATACCAACTCCATCTCCGTTTTCACCAAGGCGGCTTCATCAACTATTGGCCAGGGCGCATCCAAAATCAGCACGCCCTGATCGCTATAGCCCATCTCAATCCACAGCCGATGCGTTATATGCGGTACGACGGGGTAGAGCATGCGCAGCAGGATGCCGATACATTCTCGCAAGACCGCTGGACGAATCGCTTGCTCACCATCCTTGCCTTCACTCAACTTGACTGGCTCTAAGGTATTGAGCATTTTCATGGCAGCCGATACAACGGTGTTGTACTGACGGCGCTGGTAATCAAAATTGGCTTGCTTCAAAATGCTATGGACTTCACGGCGTAGGGTTTGCTCTGCGTCGTTCAACGCACTCGGCAAGGTGGCATTGGATTGCCCGCTGGATCGAATAGCATCTGCTTGACTATTTGAGTAAGACCATACTCGGCGCAGAAAACGCGAGGCGCCCTCAACACCAGCCCCAGACCACTCAAGTTGTTGCTCGGGTGGCGCCGCAAACATCGTAAAAAGCCTTGCTGTATCGGCGCCATACTGATCAATCAGCGCCTGCGGATCAACGCCGTTGTTTTTACTCTTCGACATTTTTTCCACACCACCAATAGTGATGGGGTTACTGTTCAACTCGATTGCAGAACCAGGCTTAAGCTTTGCACCCGTTGGCCTGCCCTTATCGTCCAAGCTTAATTCCACATCGAGGGGGTTAAGCCAGGTCTTTTTACCACTGGCATCTTCACTGTAATACGTCTCATTGAGAACCATGCCTTGCGTGAGTAAATTGGCAAACGGCTCATCAAAGGTAATTAAATCGAGGTCACGCATTACCTTGGTCCAAAAGCGCGCGTAGAGTAAATGCAAAATCGCATGCTCAATGCCACCAATATATTGGTCCATTGGCATCCAGTATTGATTGCGCTGATCGACCATGGTCTTTGCATCAGCGCCGGTGTAGCGCATGAAATACCACGAGGAATCCACAAAGGTGTCCATGG
>CANGWV010000087.1 GCA_947457875.1 Burkholderiaceae bacterium | reverse complement strand
GATATTCCGGATGCCGATGCCTTGTACTTCACAATGCTCAACGGCAATAAGCGTTCGTTGACTTTGGATACCAAGACAGCAGAAGGCAAAGAAGTGCTAGAGAAGCTAATCAAGGTATCCGACGTAATGGTTGAGAACTTTGGCCCAGGCGCCTTGGATCGCATGGGTTTCTCATGGGAGCGCATTATGGAACTCAACCCACGCATGATCATGGCGTCGGTAAAGGGCTTTAGTGATGGTCACTCCTATGAAGATTTAAAAGTGTATGAGAACGTAGCCCAGTGTGCCGGCGGCGCAGCCTCCACCACTGGTTTTTGGGATGGCCCTCCTACCGTATCTGCTGCTGCTTTAGGCGATAGCAATACCGGTATGCACTTGGCGATTGGTATTTTGACCGCACTGATGCACCGCGAGAAAACCGGCCGTGGTCAAAAGGTGGCTTGCTCGATGCAAGACGCTGTATTGAACTTGTGCCGTGTGAAGTTGCGTGACCAGCAGCGCCTGGATCGCGTTGGTTATTTGGAAGAGTATCCACAGTATCCCCATGGCACATTCTCTGACGTTGTACCCCGCGGCGGCAATGCCGGCGGTGGCGGTCAGCCAGGTTGGGTCTTAAAGTGTAAGGGCTGGGAAACTGATCCAAACGCATATATTTATTTCACCATCCAAGGCCATGCTTGGAAGCCAATTACAGAGGCTTTAGGTCGTCCAGAGTGGGCAACCGATCCAGCCTACATGACTGCTGAAGCGCGTCAAGACAAAATTTTTGATATCTTTGCAACCATTGAAGATTGGCTCAAAGACAAGACCAAGTACGAGGCAGTGAACATCTTACGTAAGTTCGATATTCCATGCGCACCGGTACTTTCGATGAAAGAACTCGCCGCATCACCAGACTTGCGTGCAAGCGGTTCGATCGTTGAGGTTGATCACAAGGTACGCGGTAAGTACCTGACGATTGGAAGCCCAATCAAGTTCTCTGATCTGAAAATTGAAGTGAAGCCATCGCCTGTTTTGGGTGAGCATACCGATGAGGTTTTGGCTGATCTTGGTTACGGTAAAGACGATATTGCCAAGTTGCATGCGGCAAAAGCAGTTTAATAACAATAAATTAGCTTAATCCTTTAAGGCGCTCCTTGTGGGCGCCTTTTTTATTAACTCTTTTAGGCCTCAATTGGCTCAAATCGCACAATGCGAAATCGGGTTTCAGGGCTTGATAAGGAGGGGATGCAAGGCCTGTGGGTCAGCTCGAATTTGGGGTGGTGCCGACTGGTAGAATTTGACTAATTCAAAATTTCAATACTCATTAGGACTACTGTCATGGCAAAAGCACTTGAAGGGGTGAAAATCCTCGATTTCACGCATGTTCAATCGGGGCCAACCTGTACCCAATTATTGGCCTGGTTCGGCGCTGATGTGATTAAGGTGGAGCGTTCTGGCGAAGGTGACGCTACCCGCGGTCAATTACGCGACATACCCGATGCGGATAGCTTGTATTTCACCATGCTGAACCACAATAAACGCTCGATTACCGTCAATACCAAAACGCCAGAGGGTAAAGATATTCTCGAGCGCTTAATTAAGGAGTGCGATGTCTTGGTTGAAAACTTTGCGCCAGGCGCTTTGGACCGCATGGGTTTTACATGGGAGCACATTCAGCATCTCAATCCACGCATGATCATGGCATCGATCAAGGGTTTTGGTCCTGGCCCCTATGAAGATTGCAAGGTTTATGAAAACGTAGCGCAGTGTGCTGGAGGTTCGGCATCAACCACCGGTTTTGATGATGGCCCTCCAATGGTGACGGGCGCGCAAATTGGCGATAGCGGAACAGGCCTTCACCTAGCCTTGGGTATTGTGACTGCTTTGTACCAGCGCACCCACTCGGGCCGCGGTCAGCGAGTGCAGGCAGCAATGCAAGATGCCGTTTTGAATCTATGTCGTGTAAAGCTGCGCGATCAGCAGCGCCTTGATCGCAACGGCACGATGCAAGAGTATCCGCAGTTCCCGAATGGCAATTTCGGTGAGGCAGTGCCTCGTGCTGGAAATGCCTCTGGTGGTGGACAGCCGGGCTGGATTTTGAAATGCAAAGGTTGGGAAACCGACCCTAACTCTTATATTTATGTTGTAGTTCAGGCCGCAGTATGGGAAGCCATTTGTAAGGTAATTGGTAAAGAAGAGTGGATTACTGACCATGACTTTTCTTCGCCGATGGCGCGTTTACCAAGGCTGATGCAAATCTTTGGTGAGATCGAAAAATGGACCATGACCAAAACCAAGTTTGAGGTCATGGACATATTGAATAAATACGACGTGCCATGCGGCCCGATTCTGTCGATGAAAGAAATCGCCGAGGAGCCAGCATTGCGCGCTACCGGTACAGTTGTCGAAGTAGATCATCCAGTTCGCGGAAAGTATCTGACGGTTGGTAACCCCATCAAGTTGTCCGATAGCGAAACCGAAGTCACGCGCTCACCATTGCTCGGTGAGCATACCGATGAGATCTTGCAAGAACTGGGATTTAATATTGACGATCTAATCGACTTACGCCACCGGAAAGTCATTTAAATGAAAGTTGCCCTGATCGGCAGTCAAGATTTTGGTAAGGCTGCTTTAGAGGCCTTTTTAGAGCGTGGCGATGAGATTGTTGCAGTGTTTTGTCCGCCCGATAATCCCAAAGCCACCAAGCCTGAGATTCTGAAAGAGGCAACCCTTGCGAAAGGCCTTGTGCCTTTGCAATTTGCCTCCCTTAAGAGTCCTGAAGCAGCGGATGCGATGCGCAATAGCGGCGCAGATATTTGTGTGATGGCTTACGTATTGCAGTTTGTGCCACAAGAGCTCGCCAAGATACCGCGCTTAGGCACGATTCAATACCACCCCTCATTGCTGCCGAAGTACCGTGGCCCCAGCGCGATTGGCTGGGCCATTGCTTTGGGCGAGACCAAGACAGGCCTTACCATTTTTCGGCCATCGGACGGCCTAGATGAAGGCGAAGTGATTTTGCAAAAAGAGGTAGTCATTGGCGCGAACGATACTCTGGGATCGGTGTATTTTGATCACCTGTTTCCGCTTGGGGTACAGGCGCTATTAGAGGCTGCTGATTTGGTTGCTGCAGGTAAGCACCAAGAGATTGTGCAAGATGAGGCGCTAGCCAATTACGAAGGCTGGTTCGATCAAGCGGCCGCGCGCATCCATTGGACAAACCACATTACGCAGATTCATAATCTGATTCGGGCCTGCAATCCGGCGCCTGGCGCTTGGACCATGGTGGGCGAACAAAAAGTGCAGATTTACGACGTCAAAAAACACATCACTGCGACCTATGGCGCTGTCAAAGGCAAGCCAGGTCAGATCACAGCGATCGGGCCAGATTCCTTTTTTGTCGCCTGCCACGGCGGTCAGATCGAGGTATTGAAGGCAAAAGGATCGGCCGGCAAAGTAAACGGCGCTGAGCTGGCTAAAAGCCTTGGCTTAGCAGTAGATCAATTTTTTACTGCTTGAGAAAAAAGACCCACTAGGTAAATAGGCAGTTCAGGTCTTAGATTTCTAAGTTATCAATCAGGCGGGTTTTACCAAGTTTAGCGGCGGTCACAATCACGAGTGGTTGACCGCCATCCAAATCGGCTTGAGTCGGTTTAGCTAAATCCCGTTGCTGGCGAATGGCGATGTAGTCGGGCTTCCATCCCCGAGTCTGCATTTGCATCACGGCCTTCGCCTCGATATCCATGAGCGCACTTACCGACTTTTCTCTTAAGCCAAGCACTTGCTCTCGCATTGCACTTAACTGCCGCTGTAGTGCAGGCGCTTCGGCTCGTTCTTCGGTAGAAAGATAGATGTTGCGCGAGGACAGAGCTAGTCCATCTTCAGCACGAATGGTTTCGGCAGGAACGATTTCAACTGGTAAAGCAAATTGACTGGCCATCTGACGAACGATCATCAGCTGCTGGTAATCTTTCTTTCCAAAGACCGCAACCCGGGGCTGCACACAGGAAAAGAGTTTTAAAACAACCGTACAGACACCCTTAAAAAAACCGGGCCTGAACTCTCCTTCAAGAATATCACCAAGCTGCTGCGGTGGATCAACGCGGTATTCTTGGGGTTGGGGGTAGAGGTCTTTTTCAGTCGGGGCAAATAAAATGTAGACCCCTTCTTTTTCAAGCTTGTCGATGTCGGCCTGCATGGTCCGAGGATAGCTATCAAAGTCTTCGTTGGGACCGAATTGCAAGCGGTTGACAAAAATACTTGCAACAACGGGATCGCCGTGTTGCCGCGCTAAGCGCATTAAAGATAAATGGCCTTCGTGTAGGTTACCCATGGTAGGTACAAACGAGGCGCGATTTTGACCCCGCAAATGATCGCGTAACTCATTGATATCACTGATTATTTTCATGCGCTGGGGGTATAAGCCAAACGCACGTAAATTGGCGCATAGGGCTCTGCTTGGGTAATCTCTACCAAGGCTTCCCGTGACAGTTCAAGCATGGCAATGAAATTCACAATTACCACCGGAACGCCATTGCCAGTCGCAATCGCATCTTCAAATAATTCACTGAACTCAACAAAGCGCGTACTTTGCAGGCGACGCAAAATGCGCGTCATAAAATCACGCACCGATAGGGTTTCACGGGTAATGGTGTGATGCTGATTTAACTTTGCTCGGTGCAGTACATCACGCCAAGCCATTTGCAAGTCTTCTAAATTAACTTCGGGCCAAGTGACGGCTACCGTCGTATCAACATAGCCATGCGCAATTTGAAAGTCACGGCCTTGCTGCGGAATCTGGTCTAACTCTTGCGCTGCTAACTTCATACGCTCGTATTCAAGTAGTCGACGCACCAACTCAGCACGTGGATCTTCAACCTCTTCTTCGCTATCGGCCTTTTTCATTGGCAGAAGCATGCGCGATTTGATTTCAATCAGCATGGCTGCCATTAGCAGATACTCTGCAGCGAGTTCTAAATTGGTGTGACGAATTTGATCAATGTAGGTCAAGTACTGGGATGTGACCTGTGCCATCGGAATATCCAGCACATTGAAATTCTGTTTTCGAATCAGGTAGAGCAGTAAATCGAGCGGTCCTTCGAAGGCCTCTAGAAAAACCTCGAGTGCATCTGGTGGAATGTACAGGTCGGTCGGGAGTTTAAAAAGAGGCTCGCCATAGAGCTTGGCGAAAGCCTCCGACATGCCATCGGTAACGGAAGGTGTGCTGTCGAGTAAGCTAGCGACAGGCTGGGCCAACGGGTCATTCATTGGAGTAAACGTAGGCCCGTTGCTTTACCTTGGCAGCATTTAAGCGGCGCTGCTCATCAAGGCTGATTGGCTCTTTGTCCCAGAGTAGGGCGCGTCCAGCTTGTTGGTCTTGCTCCAAGGTGGGCTTAGCTGCTTTGAGTTTTTCAAGAAATACGGTGACATCAGACTGGTATTTACGCATATCGATACTTAATTCTCAATAAATTCAATAACTTATAAAATCCCACGGAACTGGGCAACCCTCATTATTAACGATTTTGTGCGGCCTAAGTCAGATTTGTATCTGACTCCGGTTTTTAGGTATTTGCTGCTAAGAGGACGTCAATTTGAGCCGGCTCAACGCGGCTCATGAGATGGGTATAGGGTGCAATGGCTTGCTGACTGGAGAGGGGCGTATTGATGTCGCTCCAAGCCATCGGCGCTACACATAAAAAGCGTTCAACACCGGCAGCAACCTGCGGCAACACTGGTTTGAGGTACAAACTTAAGCACCGGAATGCCTCTAATGTCACGCTGCATATCGCTTGAAGATCGGCTGTACGCTCAGGATCTTTAGCGATATCCCATGGTTTGTTTTCGTCGACAAAGGCATTGACTTGATCTGCCAATTCCATGATGGTGCGAACGGCTTTTGCAAACTCGCGACCTTCATATAAGTCAGCTATTTTGGTATTGGCTGCTCGAATCGAAATCAGCAGGGGATGTTGCATGGCATCGTCCACCACCACACCACCAAAGCGCTTCACTAAAAAGCCGGCGCTGCGGCTCGCAATATTAATGTACTTGCCAATCAAATCACTGTTCACGCGCGCAACGAAGTCGCTCAGATTGAGGTCAAGATCCTCCATACTATCGTTTAACTTGGTTGCAAAATAGTAGCGGAACCACTCGGGATTAAAGCCCGACTCCATTACGCTGTTGGCTGAGATCAAGGTACCACGTGACTTACTCATCTTTTCGCCATCGACGGTCAGAAAGCCGTGTGCGAATACGTTGGTTGGAGTGCGGTAGCCAGCAAAGTGCAAGGTAGCAGGCCAAAACAGGGTATGGAAATACAAAATGTCTTTACCGATAAAGTGGTACTGCTCAGTCGTGCTGTCCGGCTTAACCCACTCATCAAAATCCAGACCTTTGTCGGT
>CANGWV010000086.1 GCA_947457875.1 Burkholderiaceae bacterium | reverse complement strand
TTGCAAGACGCTGGTACGCAAGCTGCTGCATACCAAAAGAAAGTAACTAAAGTATTGCGTGACAGCAATAAAGAATTGAACAACGTAGTTGAGTCCAGCATTGACCAGTTCCAAAAAGGGATGCAAGAGTGGATCAACACCATCTCTGCTAACGCACCTGCTGGTTCAGATGCATTTGTATCCGCAATCAAAACTGGCTACGGCAGCGCATTGCAGGGCTTTGAGCAATTCCGTGCAGTAAGCAAAGAAACTTTGGCAACTGCCGAGAAAAGTGCTGAGCAAGCATTTGAAGCATTTCAGGGTCAAGTAGCTCAAGTGAAAAAAGCAGCGACACCAGCAACACGTGGCCGCAAAGCTGCTTAATACAGTACAGCCGCTTTAGTATCTTAGTTACAACTTTAGCAAGCAAAATCCCACTGCAGTAATGTAGTGGGATTTTTTATTAGCTTTAACCAATCAAACGCTTGAAGATGGGTTTAGTCGTCGGTATCTGCTACCGAGTCCAATAAACCCGTTGGCAGAGTTTTACTGGGCTTCACGCCAAGTTCACGCACCTTCTCTGCTGTACGAATTAAATTGCCTTTACCTGTCTTGAGTTTATTAAAGGCATCATGGTAACTGGTTTGGGCTTGATCAATGCGTTGACCGAGTTTCTCCATGTCATCAACGAAGCCAACAAACTTGTCGTAGAGCGCGCCGCATTGGCGCGCAATCTCCAGGGCATTCTTATTCTGGTGGTCTTGCCGCCATAAGTGGGCTACCGTTCTTAGGGTAGCCATTAAGGTACTTGGGCATACCAAAACAATATTCTTGGCTAATGCTTCTTGATAGAGATTGGGAGCCGATTTGAGAGCCAATAAAAATGCGGGTTCAATCGGAATAAACATCAAGACAAAATCAACCGAGCCGACCCCATAGAGCGAACTGTAGTTTTTGCTGGAAAGCCCCTGAATGTGTTGGCGCAGCGACTGGATATGGGCAATAAGTTCGATCTGGGCTGTATCGGGATCAACCGATTCAGCATGGCGTGCATAGGCGGTAATCGATACCTTACTATCGACCACCAGATGGCGGCCCTCGGGCAAGCGAACCACAATATCAGGCTGCAAACGTGAGCCATCGTCTTGGGTACGGCTATCTTGCACGAGGTACTCTTCGCCTTTGCGAAGGCCTGAGGATTCCAGAATGGATTCGAGAACAAGCTCACCCCAATTGCCCTGAACTTTAGAGTCGCCCTTGAGTGCTTGGGTGAGCGAGCGGGTTTCATCCGACATCTTGACGTTTAAAGCTGACAGACGTTCGATTTCACTTTTGAGGGCAAAGCGCTCGCGGGATTCATTGGCGTAGGAGGTCGATACCTGCTCTTTAAATTCCGTCAATTTGGTTTGCAAAGGCTTAAGCAGGGCATCGAGACTTAAGGCATTTTGCTCAGTAAAGCGCCGCGTTTTATCATCCAAGATATCGTTGGCTAGATTCTTAAACTGAATGGTTAGTGCCTCTTTCGCTTCATTGAGTGATTCAATTCGGCCAAGCCCTTGCTTGCGTTCAGAATCTAGTTCCGCTTCAAGCCGAATCGCCTTTTGCAGCGCTAAGTCTCGTTCAGCACGCAGACTCGCGACTAAAGCAGTTTGTTCAGCAAGTACAAGTTCCGCGCTGCTAAAGCGGCTTCGCAAAGTCAAAACATAGATCAGCAGCCCAGCACAGGTTGCAATCAGGAGACCAAAAAATAGAAGGGTGCTGAGATCAAATGACATGGGCATAGATTACGCTAGATTAAAGTGACTCTAGATCATTTAAGGTGATCATCAGCATCATGGGATCCTGTTTTGCCGCATCAAACCCCATTTTTTCATAAAACGATTTTGATTCCAGGGAAAGTGCGTGCACCACAATCCCCCGAATTCCCAATACATCGGCTGCTTGCTGAACGCGTAGGCAAGTATCACGAACCAATGCCCTGCCAATCCCTTTGCCGTGAAGTGATTGATCGACAGCGAGTCGTCCGAGTATGACAACCGGAATGGGATTCGGCATATTGCGACTAAAGCGGCTAGATGAGGATTGCTCGCTTGTTAGGGACCCGCTAGCAAGGCAGTAATACGCTAACACCTTAGATGCTTCGCAAACCACATAGGTACGTGATGCGCCCGTTACTTGATTTCTACGGGCCCTATGCCTTAGCCAATAATCCAATGTATCCACACCGGATTGAAATGCGTCAAGGTGGTGTGTTGTATCAAGTAAAGCTGGCCCTACTAAATTCACTGCTTATCCCACGGTGCGGGGGTAGCCATGGTTTTGCGCAGGCGTGCATTTACATCCGCTTGATCAATTGGCGCATCCAGCCGGGCAATAAACTCCGCATGGGTTTTGGGGTCGACCTGAATGAGGCGCTGATCTAATAAGGCCTCCTCCGCTACGAGCCGGGCTGCATCCAAAATAAAGTCCGTTCTATTTTTGTGTTGAACCTTAGCTGCGCGATCAATTAAGTCCCGCTCCTCTGCCTTAATGCGCAGATTGAGTGCTTCGCGTTTGCTGTGATTTCGGAGTGCTGCAGGCATTGTCAGTCAGTAGTCTCAGTTCAGGAGTGCGCCAAAGGAACACATACCAACAGAATACCACTTTGTAATGACATTGTCATTACAATTTTATTCAAAATACCGGGTAATTCAAAAAAAGAGGCTCGCAGTTTTAACTAGCTTTCCAATCACGACAAGCCGCTAAATGAATTAACCCTGAATCAACTGCTTGAGTTCGCCACTTTGAAACATCTCGGTCATGATGTCAGAGCCACCAATAAATTCACCGTGGATGTAAAGCTGAGGGATGGTTGGCCAGTTAGCGTATTGCTTGATGCCTTGGCGAATGCCTTCATCATCAAACACATTGACGGTATGCAGATTGTCGGCGCCACAAGCCCGCAGGATGTTAATCGCATTCCCGGAAAAGCCGCACTGCGGAAACTGGGGAGTGCCTTTCATAAACAGCACGACGGGGTGGCTGGTGACAATTTCTTTGATTTGAGCTTGGGTATCCATTGCGTTACTCCATGTGTACAAAATTAGTTAAGCAATTTTAAGACCGAATCAAAAATAGGGTTATCGATTTGCCCTAAATGGGTTTGCGGCCGGAGGCGGCCCGCCAATGGCCAGCCAAATCCCGATGCGGCCTAATGTCCTGAAAACCAGCCAAAGCCAGTTGCTCTAAAACAGCAGGGGATTGATCAAAACCATGCTCTACCGCCAAGAGGCCACCCGGCTTTAAATGGGCTAGGGCGCCATCAATAATGGCGGTGAGGCAAGTCAGTCCTGAGCCAAAATCAGTTAAAGCACTTGGCGGCTCAAAACGCAGATCACCCTGGCTGAGGTGAGAATCTTCTGCCTCAATGTAAGGCGGGTTACTGAGAATGAGATCAAAGTGGCGGGGGGCGGAGCTAATGTTTTGAAGTGCCGCATACCAATTGCCCAGGCAAAAGGAAACACGATCGCTTAGCTTCAGGCGCACTGCATTCTGCTGCGCAATCTCCAGTGCAGCCTGCGATGCATCGGTCGCCACTACCCTCACCTTGGACTGGCTGGTTGCAATCGCCAGGGCAATGGCACCGGAGCCGGTACCTAAATCAAGCATAGTAAGCGAATGCTCACTCTCATTTAAAGTATTTTGCTTATAGATGATCAGCTGTAATTCATCTAGGCCAAGATCGACTAGGAGCTCGGTTTCTGGGCGGGGGATGAGCACCCCTGGCCCGACCATCAACTCGATCGCATGAAAGCCACGCTTGCCAATCAGGTAGGCAATGGGCTCACCATCCAGGCGGCGCTGCTCGAGCAGTTGCCACTCTTCTAAAAAGGCATCGCTGATTTCCATGCCATCGTGCGTTAGTAAAGCCGACTTGGGCAGCTGCAGGTGGATTTCAAGTAAATGGGCCAAGACCATGCGCGCCTCATGTTTGGGCAAGCTAGTTTCGTTCAGCAAGGAACGCAGGGTCGTCATCGGTTCAGATGCATGCCAAAAAGGATTGAAGCAGCTTAGCTATCGCCAAGGGCTGCAAGCAACTCGGCTTGATGCTCGCTGGCCAGGGCATTGCATAAATCATTAATATCGCCATCCATCATGGCGTCAATCTTGTAGAGGGTGAGATTGATGCGGTGATCAGTAATTCGGCCTTGAGGAAAGTTATAGGTCCGAATGCGGTCGCTTCGATCGCCAGAGCCAATCAGGGATTTGCGCGTTTGTGCTTCGTGTTGATGCTGTTCGCGTTGGCGACCATCCATGATGCGGGACACCAAAACCTTCATAGCCTGTTCTTTGTTGCGGTGCTGGCTGCGATCGTCTTGGCACTCCACCACGATTCCAGTAGGCAGATGAGTTATACGAACCGCAGAATCGGTTTTATTGATGTGTTGGCCGCCAGCGCCCGAAGCTCTGAAGGTATCGATGCGTAATTCAGCGGGATTAATTTTGACGGCCTCGATTTCATCGGCTTCTGGCATTACTGCTACCGTACACGCAGAGGTATGAATGCGCCCCTGGGTTTCAGTTTGAGGAACACGCTGCACCCGATGCCCACCGGATTCAAACTTGAGGCGGGAATATACCGATTGGCCAACGAGGCGCAAAACCACTTCTTTGTAGCCACCGAGATCCGACTCAGCCGCATTCACAACCTCGATTTTCCAGCCTTGGCGTTCCGCAAAGCGGGTATACATGCGCAATAAATCGGCTGCAAATAATGCGCTCTCATCGCCACCAGTCCCTGCCCGAATTTCCAGGAAGACATTACGATCATCGTTTTCATCTTTGGGAAGCAAGGCTTTTTGCAGGCTAGCCTCTAGCTCAATCATCTTCGCGGCCGCCGCCTTTTGCTCTTCATCAGCAAACGCCTTCATCTCGGGATCTGCACGCATGCCTTCGGCCGCCGCCAAGTCAGCTTCTGCTTGACGATATAGGCCAAACTGCTCAACAACCGTGGCAATGTCAGAGTGTTCGCGGGTTAACTTGCGATAGACGTCCATATCCTTGGTAGATTCTTCTAGTGTTAACAGGGAATTTAATTCAGCCAAGCGAGTATCAAGATGCTCCAGCTTGGCGCGCATGCTGGGTTTCATCTAAAGATCGTTCTTGTCGGATGTGTCGTTGGTGTGTTTGCTAGAGTCTGGCTCGGCATGATGATACGTGTGCGAGTAGGCGCTCGAATGGGTAGAAAATAATTTAGGTAATAGTTTAATCAAGGAATCGCGTTCAGCACCATTGGAGTGCTGTAGGGTGTGGAGTGAGCCATGCAAGAACTTATTGGTCAAGCCTTGCGCCATGGCATTAAGCACCTCTTGGGGGTCGTCACCGCGCATCAGGCGTTTCATGGCGCGCTCAAGTTCAATTTGACGCAGGCGCTCGCCGTGTTGCTGCAGATCCTGAATCAAAGGCACGGTATTGCGGCCATTGAGCCAATGCATAAAATTGCCAACGCGGTCTTCAATAATCGCCTCTGCTTGACTGACAGCAGCATGCCGCATCGAGCTTCCCGTCTGAATCATCACACCGAGGTCATCGACGGTATAGAGGTAAATGTCATTTAAGCGGGCAATTTCCGGTTCGCAGTCGCGTGGCACGGCTAGGTCAATCATGACCATGGGTTTGCGCCGCCGTTGCTTGAGTGCGCTCTCGACCATCCCAAGACCAATGATTGGCAAGGAGCTCGCGGTACACGACACAATGATGTCAAATTCATGCAAGCGGCTAGGCAAGTCCGACAACTTGAATGATTCTGCCTCGACATTTTGCGATGCAATCGCATCGGCTAACTCTTGGCCGCGTTCAATCGTGCGATTGGCGATCGCGACTTGCTTAGGCCGGCGCGCCACAAAGTGAGTGGCGCACAAGGAGATCATGTCGCCCGCACCAATAAAGAGAACACGCTGCTCGGCAATTTTTTCAAAGATACGCTCGGAGAGCCTTACTGCCGCTGCCGCCATTGAAATCGAGTGGGCACCAATCTCAGTTGAGCCCCGTACTTCTTTAGCTACAGCAAAGGTTTTTTGGAACAGTTGATTTAGGTATGTACCCAATGCACCTGCTTGATTGGCGGTACGAACCGCATCTTTCATTTGCCCAAGGATTTGGGTTTCACCAAGGACCATGGAGTCAAGACCGCACGCAACCCGAAACGCATGGCGCACCGCGTCGGACTGGGGTAGTGAATAAATGTGGGGCTCTAAACTACTTGGAGCGAGTTGTTGGCTTTTTGCTAGCCAATCAAAGGTAGCGCTATGCAAGAGGGTAGCGGAATCGGCATCGTTGGCTGCGCAATAGAGTTCGGTGCGGTTGCACGTCGACAAAATCGTTGCTTCAGGCAGGCCCGACTGACTGACGCCGCTGAGGTGCTGGCGCAAGTCATGCAACGCTTCTTGGAGGTATTCCGGATCAAAGGCGACTTTTTCCCGAACGTCCACTGGCGCTGTGTGATGATTGATGCCGAGGGTCAACAGCTTCATAGGCCCTAATTATAGGTTTGATGGCGTTTTAATGGGGATGCGCATGGGGTTTTTGGCTTTTCTACTGATTGGGTCGGCTGTTGGATGGTCGGC
>CANGWV010000085.1 GCA_947457875.1 Burkholderiaceae bacterium | reverse complement strand
ACGCTAAGCTGAAAGGAGACTCAAGCACACACACCGCACCTGGGTTGTGGGCATGGCTGCTGCACTGCCCGGAGTGAAGGCCGAGACGGCGCCACGGAAGCGCTGCACACTGCGGGCGGCATGGGCGTTGCGCAAGGGCACACAGGGCACATCGTGTCTCGTCTTGGTAGCTCAACTGCCCCCATCCCTCGCCCAAACCCCTCTCTCTTGCGCTGTTCCTCGAGGGGACGTGCAATTAACGGTCCAGGTGATGCGGCGTGCCGGCATGGGCGGGCTATTTGAAGCCTTTTTAAAGCTCAAAGCCAAGTTGGCCAAAGAGGGATTATTTGAAGCAGATCGAAAGCGCCCCATACCCACTCACCCGCGCGCGATCGGTATCGTCACTTCGCCCCAGGCGGCGGCATTAAAAGATGTACTAAGTACCTTAAGTCGACGAGCGCCACACATTCCGATTGTGATTTACCCCACCTTGGTGCAAGGCCCAGAAGCTCCACTTAACATCATCGCGGCACTCGAAAACGCCAATCGGGAGGCAGCAGTGGATGTGATTGTACTCGTGCGGGGCGGTGGCAGCATCGAAGATTTGTGGGCATTCAATCATGAGCAGTTGGCGTACGCGATTGCTGAATCGACCTTGCCCATTGTCAGTGGTGTAGGGCACGAGACGGATACGACGATTGCCGATTTTGTCGCGGATTTGCGCGCGCCAACACCAACCGGTGCAGCCGAGATGGCCGCGCCGCGCCGCGATCAATTGCTAGCCGACTTAGCGAGCTTTAAACAGGGCATGACTCAGGCCGCACAGCGACGACTCGAGCGCGAGGCACAGACACTCGATCAATTTGCGCTGCGTTTAAATCATGCCATGCCAAATCCCGAGCGAATGCGCGAGCAGATTCAGAATCTCCGGCAACGTTTAGGTCAATCGTGGCTGGTGCGGACGCAATACTGGCAGCGGCATCAGCAGCATCTCGCAGCGCAGTTAGAGGCGCTTAGTCCGCAGCGTACCTTGGAGCGCGGTTATGCCGTGATTTTGCAGCAAGGCGCTGGAGCAGTACGCAAGCCAGATCAGCTGCTCGCCCAGCACGATTACCGCATTCAATTGGCAGAGGGTAGTGCTGAAGTCACGCTGGCAAAGGTAAAGCCTTAGTAGCGGATCGGCTCAATCGCAAGAGCAACGCCAAAGGTCTCCTGCACTTTATCTTGAATCGTTTTTGCTAATGCCAAGACAGAATCGGCGGTGCCGCCGCCGTGATTGACAAGCACTAAGGCTTGGTTTTGATAAACACCTACAGCACCAGCGCGCATGCCTTTAAAGCCACAGCGATCAATCATCCAGCCTGCTGCCAATTTACGCTTGCCTTCGTGGGCATCCCCCTCAGGGTAAGAAACCAATTCAGGAAACTGATCAAGTAAGTGCAGATACTGCGACTGTTCGACAATCGGATTTTGAAAGAAGCTACCCGCATTACCGATTAATTTGGGATCCGGTAATTTCCGATTACGAATCTTACAGACCGCAACCATTACCTCCTCTGCTGTTGGCACATGATCGCTTGTAAATAAAGTCGCCAAATCGACATAGTGCAAGCGGGGGGTCCACACCGCTGGCAAGTAAAAATGCACGTGCGTAATGATGTAGCGATTGGGGTTGGCTTTAAAAATACTGTTGCGATACGTAAATGCGCATTCGCTCGCCGGATAATTCACCATGGTTTTGGAATGGCAGTCGTAGGCTTCAATCGACTGGATGTATTCACCCACCTCAACGCCATAGGCGCCAATGTTCTGAATCGGCGCGGCGCCCACTGTACCCGGAATCAGCGCTAAGTTCTCAAGGCCAGGCAGGCTTTGATCGAGTGTCCAAATTACAAAGTCATGCCAGTTCACGCCAGCCCCAACCGAAACCACCGCGCCACTGGCATCCTGTTGTGTGATCGCCTGCCCTGCAATGTCCATTAGCAAGGTGGTGCCTGGAAGCAGTGGTGGCAAGATGACATTACTACCACCACCGAGTACTCGCCATGGCAGGCCTGTTGCCTCAATCGACTGGATTACCGGACTAATTTGATCGGCATGGGTAATGGAATACGCATGCTCAGCCAGCACTTCAAACCCAAAGCTATTACGCGCCTTTAAAGAAAAGCTCAGCAGCATCTCTGGAATCCCAGAGATCCCTGTGGGCGGGGCTGTTTTGAGCGAGGAAGGCGCATTTGGGGCGGAGTTCATGCCACAATCTTATTCGTCTTCCGTAATTTTGAGTAAATAGGAGCAATAAATGCCAACATTTGACGTAGTGTGCGAGCCAAATATGGTGGAATTAAAGAACGCCATTGAACAGGCCAATAAAGAGATCTCGACCCGCTTCGACTTTAAGGGATCGGATTCCAGGGTAGAGCTAAAAGAAGAGCTCCTCATTTTGTTTGCGGACGATGACTTTAAATTGGGTCAAGTGCGCGATGTCCTGATTAATAAAATGGCTAAACGGAACGTCGATGTGCGCTACCTCAAAGACGACAAGCTGGAAACCATTGGCGGCGACAAGCGCAAGCAAAGTATGAAGATTCAAAAAGGGGTGACCTCGGATTTATCAAAAAAGATTGTGCGCATCATTAAAGACAGCAAGATTAAAGTGCAGGCCAGTATTCAGGGGGATGCCGTACGCGTTACCGGTGGCAAGCGGGATGATCTGCAAGCAGTGATGGCATTGCTGCGTAAAGACGTCAGCGAGGCACCTTTGGGTTTTGATAACTTCAGGGACTAATCAGCCATCAGCGTGACCGTGAGAGCCGCTCCAACGCAGATGGACCAAGAACTATCGCCGGTTTCATTGGAAGCAATTGAGCGATTCTGTGACGCCTGCTGGCTAGAAGATGGCCTCGCTAAAAATAGCCTCTCTGCTTATCGACGCGATTTACTTCTATTGGCGCAATGGTTGCAGCACGAGCGCGGTATTGATTTGTATGCTGCCACTGAAACCGAGTTAACCGCCTACATTGCGCACCGTCGCGACGATAAAGCCACTACAGCCAATCGACGCCTCACGGTATTTAAACGGTTTTATCGCCACGCTTTGCGTCACCAGTGGGTAAAGCGGGATCCGTGCATGACTTTGCGCGCCGCCAAACAGGCGCAGCGCTTTCCGAAGACCTTAAGCGAGGATCAGGTCACGCGCTTAATACAGGCGCCAGACATCGAAACCCCCTTGGGTTTGCGCGATCGGACCATGCTGGAGTTAATGTATGCCAGCGGTCTACGCGTTTCTGAAATCGTCAGTCTGAAAACAGTGGCCATCAGTCTTAATGAAGGCGTCGTGCGCATTGTCAATGGTAAGGGCGGCAAAGAGCGCCTTGTGCCTTTTGGTGGCGAAGCGGGAGAGTGGTTGCGTAAATACCTTGAAGAAACCCGAGCAGTACTATTGGCTGGCAAAACATCCGATGCGGTATTCATTGGTCGGCATACCGGTGGCGCCCTGACTCGTCAAGCATTTTGGGTCTTAATTAAACGCTATGCTGCACTTGCCCAAATTCCGGTGGCGCTCTCACCACATACCCTGCGGCATGCATTTGCCACGCATTTACTCAATCACGGCGCTGATCTTCGAGTAGTACAGCTATTGCTAGGCCATGCCGATATATCGACTACGCAGATTTACACCCACGTTGCGCGTGAGCGCCTCAAATCGATTCACCAGCACCATCACCCCAGGGGTTAGTTACCTCAGTAGGGCCTATCCACCAAGCATTACTTGGATTTAAGGTAATTTGTTAATAATGATTAAGATAGCGTCATGACTTGGCTATTAATCCCCTTCGCTTACCTGATTGGTTCGATTTCGTTTGCGGTCGTAGTGAGTAAATGCATGCGATTACCTGATCCATACTCCTACGGATCGGGTAATCCTGGTGCAACCAATGTGCTGCGAACTGGTAATAAGCGCGCAGCCGTGTTTACCTTGCTTGGTGATGCTCTCAAGGGGTGGTTGGCAGTAGTGATTGCACGTGTTGTATTGGGCGAGTCAGAATTAACGCAAGGCACAGCTGCATGGATTTTATGTGGCGTCGTGATCGCTGTTTTTCTGGGGCATCTGTATCCCTTATTTCATGGATTCAAGGGAGGTAAGGGTGTTGCGACGGCCTGCGGTATTTTGTTTGGCATTAACTTGATTCTGGGACTAGCAACCTTGGCGACTTGGCTCATCGTGGCTTTCTTTTTGCGCTACTCCTCACTCGCTGCCTTGGCCGCTGCTGTCTTTGGCCCGATTTATTTTGTTTTCCTGTTCGGCTTTGAGCCCATGGCAATTGCCCTTACCGTTGTTTGTGGGCTGCTGATCTGGCGTCACCGCAGTAATATTCGTAACCTAATCAATGGCACCGAAACACGCATTGGTAAGAAAAAAATGCCACCACCAAACCCAGCGGAGAAAGTCAAATGACCATTGCATTTGCATGCGTGCTGATTGCGGGCCTACTACCGATCGTAGCTGCAGGTATCGCCAAGTTTGGCTTTAAAGATTTTGATAACAGTAATCCGCGTCAGTGGCTAGCACAGCAAACTGGCTTTCGGGCGCGTGCCAATGCAGCGCAAGCCAATACCTTTGAGTCGACCCCCTTCTTTTTTATTGCCATCGCGATTGCAGCGATTGCGCAAGCACCGCAAGATCGCATTGATCTACTAGCAGTCATTTATGTATTGGCGCGCATTGCCTTTATTGTTTGCTATGTCGCTGACTGGCCTAAATTGCGTACTGCCGTTTGGACCATAGGGCTCGCAGCGATCATCGCTATCTTTTTCCAGATTTAACCTTGGCCTGTGAAGGCAATCATTTTTGATTACCATTCACTAAATGAACCTTTTACATAAAAAGCCCATGCCCGCTCAAAAACCTAGCCCTAAATCCAAAGCCCCTCTTAAAGAAATCAAGTCATCTGCTAAGAAGGCCATCGCTACTAAGGCAGCGGGGGTTAGAGTTTCTACAAAGGCTGATGATGGCGTACCGCTTTCAACCATCATTCGTCGTCGTATTCAGGCAAAGAAAGCCCGCTTTCATGCCAATGACAATATTTCCCAGTTCATTGAGCCAGGTGATTTAGAGGGCTTGGTCGATGAGGTAGCGGTGAAGATGCAGGGCGTTTTAGAAAGCTTGGTGATTGATACCGAGAGTGATCACAATACGCGCAATACTAGTCAACGCGTCGCCAAAATGTTTGTCAATGAAGTATTTAATGGCCGCTACGTTGAGCAACCCACCCTCACGAAATTTCCAAACGTCAGTCACCTCAATGAGCTGATGATTATTGGCCCGATTACGGTTCGCAGCGCTTGCTCTCACCACCTATGCCCCATCATGGGCCGGGTTTGGATTGGGGTATTGCCGAGCAAAGAATCGGCATTAATTGGTCTATCCAAATACTCGCGCATTACCGAGTGGGTCATGTGCCGCCCCCAAATTCAGGAAGAGGCAGTGGTTCACCTCGCTGACATGCTCGAGAAAAAGATTCGTCCTGTTGGGGTTGCGATTGTGATGGACGCAGACCACTTTTGCATGCAGTGGCGCGGGGTAAAAGATCGCGATTCGAAGATGGTGAATAGCGTGATGCGCGGCGCTTTTTTAAAGGACGCCAATTTACGCCGTGAATTTTTGGCGCTAATGGACCGCCGTTAAAAGGGTGCGGTAGGGTTGTTTTCAAATTGAGAATGGTTCTCAAGAAAATAGCTATATAAATCAGTTACTTAAAACGGAATCTCAGCATCTAGTGCTTCTGTTTTATGATCCATTGAGAATTATTTGCATTGTTAATTGTTACGCGTACCACCCTCTGGAGAATGTATGAAAACTAGTCGTCGCCAATTTATGATCATGTCCGCTGCCGGTGCTTGCAGCATTGCACTCAGCAATACCGTTCAGGCGCAAGCCATGGTTGCTGAAACCGATCCACAAGCTGTTGCCTTAGGCTACGTAGCAGACGCTACTAAAGTGAATAAAGCAAAATTTCCTAAGTACGCTGCGGGTCAAGTTTGCTCGAACTGCGCGCTGTATCAAGGCTCTGGCCCTGTTGGTGGCTGCAGCTTGTTTGGTGCGAAAAAAGTGGCTGGTCCAGGCTGGTGCTCTGCATGGGCTAAGAAGGGTTAATTTCTAGTCAGCAGTTTTTCGAATCACGGTATGGCCATCTTCGGATGGCCATATTTCTTTTGGGAAAGCCTCATACCTTCAACCCCCCCATTTTCTTCGGCTCTGTTGCATTTATCTTCAAGAGTCAGTAAACGAAGTGAAGAAAACACAAACGAAAGTGCAAAAGAAAAAGGCTACCGAAGCAGCCTTTTCCAATCACAGCAAATGCAATTACACGTTTGCTAAGTGCGCTTCCAAAGTCTTGGTGAACTTGTTTGCGTGGCTACGCTCAGCCTTAGCCAAAGTCTCAAACCAGTCAGCGATTTCGTCAAAGCCTTCGTCGCGGGCTGTCTTAGCCATGCCTGGGTACATGTCGGTGTACTCGTGTGTCTCGCCTGCAATAGCGGACTTGAGTGCATCTTCAACAGTCTTAGCTGGCAAGCCAGTTTCTGGATCGCCGCTACCACCAGCAATCAAATACTCCATGTGACCATGGGCGTGACCTGTTTCACCTTCAGCGGT
>CANGWV010000084.1 GCA_947457875.1 Burkholderiaceae bacterium | reverse complement strand
TAAGGACAAGTTGTTTCATGGAGCCATTCTATAATCTAACGATGAACTTTTTAATGCAAATCGAAAATATGGCGCTTATTGCGCTCGTATTAGTTACGGGCGTAGCGCTGTTTCTGCCTACATTATCAACGCTAATTATGGGGGGTGGAGTCTCACCAACCGAGGCTACCACTTGGATCAACCGCAAAAAGGCGCAAATTTTAGATGTTCGCCTTGAGGCTGATTTTCAAGCGGGTCACTTGCCCAATGCAAAGCGCATTGCGGAGGATCAAATTGCCTCCGGAATCGATAAGCTCAAGTTAGACCGTAAGTTGCCCGTGATTGTGGTTTGTCAAAGCAATGTTGCCTCACGCGGCCCGATTAAAGCACTTGAGACTGCTGGATTTACAGAGGTTAAAAACTTGGATGGTGGCGTGCAAGCATGGACGGCAGCCGGTCTGCCATTGGTCAAAAGCTAAGCGATGCCTTCCGTTCTCATGTACAGCACCCGCGTTTGCCCTTACTGCGTGATGGCCGAAAAGCTGCTGCAGAAAAAAGGGGTGGCGCAATTGGAAAAAATTCTGATTGATGCTGATCCTGCTCAGCGCGAGACCATGATGGCCCGAACCGGACGCCGTACCGTCCCACAAATTTACATTGGCGATCATCACGTTGGCGGCTATGACGACTTGGCTGCGCTTGATCGCGCGGGCAAGTTAGATGCTTTATTAGCTGATTCGATCTAATTTTTTAACGAGAAAGTTCTGTATGAGTGAGCAAACAGCATCCCCAAAAGACGGAGCAGGCGAAGCAGTAGAGCCGAGCTTTAATATTCAACGGATTTACCTGAAGGACCTATCGCTGGAGCAACCCAATGCGCCTGCTATTTTGTTGGTTCAAGAGGAACCACAAATTCAGGTTGAGATTGATGTAAGCGTTGATCCATTGGCTGAAGGTATTTTTGAGGTGGCGTTGATTTCAACCTTGACCGCACGCGTCGATGGCAAGGTTCTGTTCTTGGTTGAAGCAAAGCAAGCCGGTATTTTCCACTTCGTTCTGATACCACCAGAGCAGGTTGATCCGATGCTCGGTGTAACTTGCCCAACTATTTTGTTCCCGTATTTGCGTTCCAATGTGGCCGATATCGTGAGTCGCGCAGGCTTTCAACCGATCCACCTGAGTGAAATCAATTTCCACAGCCTGTATCAGCAGCGCTTATTACAGGCTCAAGGGTCTGCCGGGGGTGATGGTAATGAAGCGACTCAGGAAAGCAAAATTATTTTGCCCAGCTAAACGCAGGCATAGTCACTCACTATGAATGTGACATTACTGGGGGCAGGTGCATGGGGTACCGCAATGGCTGCCCAAGCAGCACAGCATTTGCCACCAGGCTCAGTCAGGCTTTGGGCTCGCAGCCCTGAGCAAGCAAACGCAATGCAGACGGAGCATCAGAATCAGCGCTACCTTCCGGATATTGCTTTACCAACTACGCTGCAAGTGGAGTCTGATTTAAAGCGTACCTTAGCGCTCTTACGCTCAAGTGATTTGCTTGTGATTGCGACGCCAATGTCCGGCTTATCTGAAACGATTGCTTGCGTTTTACAGCAAGCAACGTGCCCCCTCAATATCGTTTGGTTGTGTAAAGGCTTAGAGCCGATTACAGCACTCCTGCCGCATCAAGTCGTTGAGCGAGAGCTAGCCAAACACAGTCGCGGCATTGCCCATGCGGTGGGTATTGTCTCAGGCCCTAGTTTTGCCAATGAGGTGGCGCGTGGCCTGCCCTGCGCCTTAACGGTTGCGAGTAAATCAGCTGTACTGTGCCAAGTAGTTCAGGACGCCTTTCATCATGGCAATATGCGCATTTATGCAAGCGATGATTTGATTGGTGTTGAGCTTGGCGGCGCCGTAAAAAATATTATGGCGATTGCCGCCGGTATCGGCGATGGCTTAGGTTTAGGTTTAAATGCACGGGCTGCGGTGTTAACCCGTGGCCTCGCAGAAATGATGCGGCTTGTTAAAGCCGCTGGTGGCAAGCCAGAAACCTGTATGGGGCTCACTGGGGTAGGTGATTTGATTTTGACCGCAACAGGTGATTTATCACGTAATCGTCGCGTCGGTTTATCCCTGGCTGCAGGGCAGTCGCTGCAAACCGTACTGAGTAAGTTAGGACATGTTGCCGAGGGTGTTTTGTGCGCAGCTGCAGTAGCTGATTTAGCAAAGCGCCTTAATGTGGATATGCCGATTACCAGCAATATGTGCGATGTTCTCTCTGGGCAGATTACCGCCCACGAGGCAGTGCAAAGGCTGATGGGCCGCGAGCCAAAACCAGAGCATTAAATTGCGTCTTCACGCCCCGCCTGCAAAGCCATTTTGTCGCCAGGCCTCATACACCAAGATTGCTACGCTGTTCGATAAATTCAGGCTGCGGCTGTTTTGCCGCATGGGTAGTCGAATTCGGTTTTGCTCAGGGATGGTGTTGCGCACTTCATCGCTGATTCCCCTGGTTTCTGAACCAAAAACAAAATAGTCGTTTTCACTAAAGCGCGCCTTAGCAAAGCTTCCTTTTCCTTTGGTTGTGAGTGCAAACAAGTGCGTCGCATCTGGCTTGGTTTTATCTAAAAAATCAGACCAGTTTTTGTAGACTAGTAGGTTGGCGAATTCATGGTAATCCAAACCAGCCCTGCGCAATTTGGCATCTTCTAATGGAAAGCCCAAGGGCTCGATCAGGTGGAGTGTTGCCCCGGTGTTGGCGCACAAGCGAATGATATTGCCCGTGTTGGGCGGAATTTCAGGCTCGAATAAAACAACATTAAACATCGCTATAGATCCCTCGAATGGATCCGTGTTTGGGGCCTCAAGGCACGCAATATAACCCAATTCATAACGGAACGTGCACCATTATCCTTCAGCAGGGTAGCGATCTCATGCAAAGTGGATCCAGTGGTCATGACATCATCAAATACCACGATCGATTTATTCTGTATTTTCGGTAGCGCCTCCGGGTGAATATAAAACGCATGGCGCAATGCGGTCTGCCGATCAAGGCGATTGTGCTGCACTTGATTTGCATCCGAGTGATGCCGCCCCAAGGCATTGGAAATCGGCTCAATGGAGAGTGGTAATCGAATGCGTCTGGCTATTTCCCAAGATTGGTTGAAGCCACGTTGTTTGAGTTTTTGGGTGCTGAGCGGCACAGGCAATAAGACCGCTGCCTCAGGAATATCGATGTGCGGCATTGCTAAGCGATTCCAGGCGAAGGCAAAGGCACTTGCAATGGCAAGGCGCCGCTGGTATTTGAGCTGATGCATTGCATCTTGTAAGACCCCATCGTATCGATCAAGGCAATGTGTTCGATCAAATGCCGGGGCTTGCAATAGGCAGCTATTGCATTGATTTTGTTCGCCGTCATAGCCATCAAGAGCATCGCAGCAGCGGATGCAGCAAGGGTAATGAAAGAGCGATTGGTTTTCTAAAAACGAGAAGCAATAATTGCAGACCATGGCAGTTTGATGGCGCCTACACACGATGCATGCAGTGGGCAATAAATGACTTAAGAGGGCGTGTAAAAAATGCATGGGGCGCTGAGTATACTGAGCGCATGACCCGATCATTAAGATGGCTTAAAGACGATATCGCCTTGCGCATGATGCAAAAGCTAGAGCTGCTCAAACATCAGCCGCGCTCGCTATTGATCATTCCGGATGCACCTGGCTTACATGCAAATCGCTTAGCCAAACGATTTCCAAATGCGCGGCTAGCTAGCATTCTTGAGCCGGACCTTAGCTGGGTTGATACAGCAACCATGAAGCTGGCTCGAACCTGCGGCTTTATTACGAAAGGCGTAACGCTTTTTCCAACGATGACTGAAAGTAGTATTGCGCTTCCAGATCAATCGCAAGACATGGTGTTTAGTAATTTATGGATCCACACCTTGCATCAACCGAAGTGGGTCATTCAGGAGGCGTGGCGAGTCTTGCGCGAAGGTGGTTTGTTTTCCTTTAGTTATCTTGGTCCGGATACTGGCTCCGAGTTGCGTGCAATGCAATCACATGCCATAGGCGACACTAAAGCGGCAAATCTTCCGGGGGCATGGGATATGCATGATTTGGGGGATGCGTTGGTGGAAAGTCGATTCTCTGATCCAGTGATGGATATGGAATACATCTACCTTGAATACGAATCCGATGCCCTTTATCTTCGGGATGCCTTAGCTCTTGGGCTTCTGTCAGCACAACAAGTGCAGGCAATCGCCGCTGATCAAACCGTCAAATTACCGCAAAAAATGACGCTTGAAGTGGTGTATGGGCACGCGTGGGTAGTAGGGAAACACCTGTCAGGAACAAAGGACACTTTGGCCTTTATTTCGCCTGATCAAATTCAACGTAAGGGCAGGTAGGATCTTCATTAAGAGTAAGCACTTACTTTATTTATAAGTAAGGTCATTATTGATTCCCTTCAGCGCGTATGTAGATTGTTGATTAAGATAAGAAACCCTATAATTACGCATCAAAATGTAAAGCCAGCTTGCTTTTGCCTTATTTATGCGTGGTGATGCATTTAAAAATTACGATTATTAATAGAGATAAAGATGAATTTACTTGGAAAAGCCGTGAGAGCACTGCTCTTAGCCCTTGCCTCAATTAGTACCGGATCGGTATTGGCGAATCAAGATATGCCCGGTGGACCTGCAGTAAATCAGCTGAATTTCCCAGTTGCAGCAACCAAGATCATGGCCGAAATTCACTGGCTGCATTGGATGATGCTCGTTATCTGTACCGTGATTTTCATCGGTGTGTTTGGTGTGATGTTCTATTCCATTTTCAAACACCGCAAGTCAAAAGGCGCCAAGTCAGCCTCCTTTCATGAAAGCACCACAGTAGAGGTCATCTGGACGGTTATACCGCTCCTGATCGTGATTGGTATGGCATTGCCAGCAACCAAAACGGTCGTGGCCATGAAAGACACTACCAACGCAGATATCACCATCAAAACCACAGGCTACCAGTGGAAATGGGGTTACGACTACATTAAAGGTGAAGGTGAAGGAATTAGCTTTTTATCCACTCTATCGACATCACGTGAGTCGATTAATAACTTGGCACCCAAATCCAATACCTATTTGATGGAAGTTGATAATGAAATGGTAGTGCCGGTCAACAAAAAGATCCGGATGATCACAACAGCCAATGACGTTATTCACGCATGGGCAGTGCCTGCATTTGGCGTTAAACAAGACGCCATTCCTGGATTTGTACGCGACACTTGGTTTAAAGCAGAGCAGATTGGTACTTATCGTGGCCAATGTTCTGAGCTCTGTGGCGCTCAGCATGCCTTCATGCCGATTGTTGTTCGTGTTGTGTCCAATGAGGACTACACCAAATGGGTAGAGGCAAAGAAAAAAGAAATGGCTGCGTTGGCAGACGATCCAAGCAAGATTTATACCTTGGCGGAGCAAATGGACCGCGGTGCAAAAGTGTATGCAGCCAACTGCGCAGCATGCCATCAAGCCAATGGTAAGGGTGCAGGTTCGTTCCCAGCATTGGATGGAAGTAAGGTTGTGCTTGGTCCCAAAGAGGCCAACTTCCAGATCATGCTGAACGGCAAAGGAGCGATGCCGAAATGGGGCGGCGTGATTTCAGACGGCGATATTGCTGCAGTGATTACCTATACACGCAATGCGTGGGGCAATAAAACAGGCGATGTATATCAAACGCCTGACCTCATGGCAGCACGGACTAAATAACAACTTAATTAAAAAACTATCTCGGAGCAACTCATGAGCACAGTCTCTACTACCCACGATACAGCACACGATCACGCACACGATCATGCGCATGACATGCCACATGGATGGCGTCGGTGGTTGTTTGCAACCAACCACAAAGACATTGGAACGATGTACCTCATCTTCTCCTTTGTAAGCTTGCTGGCTGGTGGAGTTATGGCGCTGGGCATCCGCTTAGAGTTATTCCAGCCCGGCTTGCAGTACCTGCGTCCCGAGTTCTTTAATCAGTTAACGACCATGCACGGCTTAGTGATGGTGTTCGGTGCCATCATGCCGGCCTTCGTGGGTTTTGCAAACTGGATGATTCCATTGCAGATCGGCGCATCCGATATGGCCTTTGCGCGGATGAATAACTTTAGTTTCTGGATTTTGCCCGTAGCGGCTATCTTGTTGTTTGGTTCATTTTTAGCACCAGGCGGAGCGCCAGCCGGTGGTTGGACTTTGTATGCTCCGCTGACATTGCAGATGGGTCCAGGTATGGACATGGCGATTTTCGCCCTTCACTTGCTCGGCGCGTCCTCCATCATGGGCTCGATTAACATCATTGTGACCATCTTGAACATGCGTGCCCCTGGCATGACCTTAATGAAGATGCCTATGTTTGCATGGACATGGTTGATTACAGCCTATTTGTTGATTGCAGTGATGCCGGTATTAGCGGGAGCAATCACGATGGTTCTAACCGATCGCCACTTCGGCACCTCGTTCTTCTCCGCAGTGGGCGGCGGCGACCCTGTGATGTACCAGCATATTTTCTGGTTCTTTGGTCACCCAGAGGTCTACATCATGATTCTTCCAGCATTTGGAATTATTAGTGAAGTGATTCCTGCGTTCTCTAGAAAGACCTTATTTGGTTACAGCTCGATGGTCTATGCAACAGCCTCCATTGCGATTCTGTCGTTTATCGTTTGGGCGCACCACATGTTTGCTACTGGAATGCCAGTGACCGGTCAGCTGTTCTTCATGTATGCAACCATGCTGATTGCGGTTCCGACTGGCGTCAAAATCTTCAACTGGATTGCAACCATGTGGAGGGGTTCGATGACATTCGAGACTCCAATGTTGTGGTCCGTTGGTTTTATTTTCGTATTTAC
>CANGWV010000083.1 GCA_947457875.1 Burkholderiaceae bacterium | reverse complement strand
TGTTTCCGGGTCGCGGGGGAGCGCTGTACGGTCAAGCAACCCATGGCTGGATGAGCTCATTCCAGCGCTCCAATGCGCTGACGCAAATCGAGAATCTCTTTCTGGCGGGCGGCAGCGTTCATCCGGGCCCGGGAGTGCCGATGGCCGCTTTGTCCGGTCGACAGGCGGTCGCAGCCCTGATGGCGCGCCGCAATTCAACCAAGCGGTAGATCCCGGCAATTACCTCTGGTGGTATGTTGATGCGCTGAGTGACGATGGACAGCATGGAATTAGCATCATTGCCTTCGTTGGAAGTGTGTTTTCACCCTACTATGCCTGGGCCAATCGATCACAGCCAGCCGATGCCAATGACTATTGCGCGCTCAATGTGGCAATCTATAGCCCTGGAAATAAGCGCTGGACTATGACCGAGCGCGGAGGCAAATGGATTCGCCGCGATCAGCATACTTTTCAGATTGGGCCCAGCGCGCTGTATTGGGATGGCAACTGTTTAACAATTAGCATTGCCGAGCGCGCCATTCCGTTTGGTCAAAAAGTTGCTGGCACGATTAAAGTTTATCCAGAACAGCTATTTCAGTTCACGACGCCTTTGGATGATGCAGAAAAACACCGCTGGGGTCCCATTGCGCCATCGGCCCGAGTCGAGGTCAGCATGGATCAACCCAAATTGAGTTGGCAAGGCCATGCCTACTTTGATTCAAATGAAGGGGATGAAGCGATTAGCGTCCCGTTTACCGAATGGGATTGGTCGCGGGCTTCAATGAAAGACGGTAGCACTGCGGTAATTTACGATGTTCGTCAAAAATCAGGGGTTGAGCGTCTCATTGCAATGCGCTTTAAGCCCGATGGAAGCGTTGAGCCATTTGAGGCTCCAGCACGCCAAGCCCTCAAGAAAACCGGCTGGCGTATTCAGCGCCACATGCGTACCGATGCGAATACCATCGCTAGTACCAGCCAACTCCTGGAAGATACGCCTTTTTATGCACGATCTATCTTGGAGTCTAGTTTGCTGGGAGAAAAGGTAACGTCGATGCATGAAACGCTGAACGTGCCGCGCCTAGTTGCTACCAGCACCCAGCTGATGCTGCCATGGCGCATGCCACGCATACCGAGGATGTTTTCCTAAAGAGGGATGCTGAAGTCGTCTAGCAGTATTACGCAGCCGCTTTTTCAGGCTGCATAAAGGCATCGTAGTTTTGAATGCGGCGGCGCTCTACCCGCTCCATTAAGTTAATCACCCAAATCATGCGATCCTCTATCGAGCCCTCGTAATGGGCATGCGGATCATTGGGTAAAACGGCTTCTACCAAAAATTGCAGTTCTGCAATTGGCTCGAGTGTTCCATTTAATTTAGGGCTGTAAATACCAGCCATAAAAGCCTGGCCCATCAATAGCAGTTTTTTGGAGAATGGCACTACCGCGCGGTGGTTAATGGAATTCATGCCCCGGCGCTCAACCTCACGACCGATTTCGCAATAAATTAAGCGCGCCGCAGAAATGGCAGCACGGCAATTGCGGGGCAATCCAGAAACTCCAGCAATGGAGCGCTGATACATGGCATCCGCAGTCTTTAACAAACGCGATACGACACTACCAAGCGATTCACTGAATACCGGGTCTTTGAGCCAGGCATCGGGATCGATTCCGGCTTCACGCATCCAGCTTCGGGGTAAATACAGCCGGCCATTACGGGCATCCTCGCCCACATCGCGTGCGATATTGGTTAATTGCATGGCCAAACCCAACTCACAAGCACGCTGCAGGACGACTGGATCGCGCACACCCATGATGAGGGTCATCATGACGCCAACCGTAGAAGCAACGCGAGCGCCATAGGCCTGTAAATCTTCGATGGTTTCATAGCGCCGGTCATCGCGATCCCACTCGAATCCCTCAATTAAGGCCTCTAGTAAAATCTTCGGGATGCCAAATCGCTCTACTACTAAAGCCAGGGCACGGTCTGCAGGCACGTCAATTGGATCTTGCTTGTAAATTCGAGAGAGTCGCTCTTGAATTTGAGGAATCACATCAGCACTGGCATTCTGATCGTCTACGAGGTCATCCAATAGGCGGCAAAAGGCATACAAAGCGGTTGCCGAACTCCGAATATTGCTTGGCAAAATTTTAGAGGCGGCAAAGAAGGATTTAGACCCGTCTTTCATGAGCTCGGTGCAGGTACGCAAATCCAACTGAAAGCCAAATTCAGAAGTAATGGCGCGGACGGTATTAAGTTGCTGCATACGCACCCTTCTTCAAATATGCATTGCTCACTGGCTCAATCACAGAATCAAATGCTTTTGCTGAAGAAAGTACTCCTGGGATCCCGGCGCCAGGGTGGGTACTTGCGCCAACCATGTACAAACCGGCAATGTCTTCACTGCGATTATGTGGTCTAAACCAAGCGCTCTGCGTTAGCAAGGGCTCAAGACCAAAGGCTGCCCCCTTATGCGAAAGCAATCGGTCCTTAAAGTCTTGTGGTGTCATCATGAATGACTCAGTGATATTGGCTTGCAAATCCGGCATCACGGTACTTTCCAGCATATTGGCTATGGCCTGGCGGTACGACTCTGCCGTTGCCTGCCAGTCCGTGCCGCTATCTAAATGGGGCACTGGAGACAACACATAAAAGGTATCGCAGCCCTCTGGCGCCATCGATGGATCGGTTGCAGTAGGGCGATGCAAATACAAACTAAAGTCTTTTGCTAAGTGATGCTTTTTAAAAATATCATCCAACAGTGTCTTATAGCGCTCGCCCAGTAGCATCATATGGTGCGGTATTTCAGGGTATTTTTTCTTTGTTCCAAAGTACCAAACAAATAAGCTCATGGAATACTTGCCGTTATCGACTTTTTTATCGGTCCATACTTTGCGGTATTTGGCATCGACCAAATTCTTATAGGTCCAAGCGGTATCGGCGTTGGATACCACTAGATCGGAGTACAGCACCTGACCATTTTCTAAAGTTACGCCGGTGACGTGATTATTTTCAATATTAATTTTACGGACGGTGGAGTTATAGCGAACCTCAACACCCTGTTCATTTAACAACTTCACCAATCCTTGAATTAATTGACCCGTACCGCCCATGACCGAATGCACACCCCACTTACGCTCTAAGGCATTAATCAGGGAATAGACTGCTGTCACTGAGAAAGGATTACCGCCAATCAGCAGTGGGTGAAAACTCATTACTTCACGCAGCTGTGGATTCTTAATGTGTTTTGCAACCAAGGAATACAAATTGTTCCAAGCACGCATCTTGACTAGGCTCGGAAAGGCTTTTGCTAAGTCCATCAGATTCTGAAAGCAAAAATCACCCAACTCTTCAAAACCCAACTTATAGCATTTTTCCGCCTCTTCTAAAAAGCGCTCATAGCCGGGCAGATCGGATGGCTCAAACTTGGCCACCTCGGCTCGCATTTTCTCTGGATCGCCGGTGTAATTAAAAATTCGCCCATCCGCAAAACGCACTTGGTAAAACGGATCCATCAGACGCAAATCAATGTCGTCTTTCATGTCACGGCCACACAAGGACCACAACTCTTCCAGTAAGAATGGGGCAGTAATGATGGTGGGGCCAGCGTCAAAGGTGTAGCCATTGCGGCGATGCACGTAGGCGCGCCCACCAGGAGAATCGAGGCGCTCAAGTACTGTGACTTCGTAAC
The DNA here is from genome assembly GCA_947457875.1 of Burkholderiaceae bacterium. Classification (GTDB taxonomy): domain Bacteria; phylum Pseudomonadota; class Gammaproteobacteria; order Burkholderiales; family Burkholderiaceae; genus Polynucleobacter. The sequence continues at coordinate 3,284 of CANGWV010000083.1, read as the reverse complement.
CCTTTACTGCCAGTCGAATGGCAGCCGCCAAGCCGCCAAAGCCACTGCCAATCACAATGGCCCGAGCCCCTGTCTTTTTAGCGCCGCCTAGAACAGCCAGCTCGGGTATCTTAAAACGATCGACCTTTTGGTCCATCTCTAATCCTTCACGATTGGCGGTGCTTGAAAATCAAACCCGCCTACTTCTTTTGCGCTAGTACCGATGGCTTCCCAGTTGGTGGACCAACCAAGTATGGATAGTCTTTCAGCATGCTTTTACCCAACAGGGGCTTATTCACACCCTGATGGCACGTCGCGCAATTGGCCTTTGCAACATCCCCATCTGGTCCTAAGCGATGCGGAGGAAAGAGGGGCGTAGTGGGCACAATGTAATTGCTATTCACATCCTTCACCATCTGAATACCATGCCATGCTTGGGCACGCTGCGGAGGGCTCTCTTCCCATTCGGCAAATGCCCTGGAGTTATGGCAATAGGTGCAATTGACACCCAAGGCATTCGATTGGTGAATCATCACAGCAAATACGGACTCCGTTTCTTGGATTGATTTCACATGACCCGTTGGTAAAGCAGTCGGTCCTGTAATCCGTGCAGCATCTTTTCCTGCTAAGAAATAACTGGAGAAGGGTTGATTTGGTAAAGAGGCATAGCCAACCGCTGGAGAAGGTGCATTCTGTCCATTGCGATTACCCAACATGCCACCTTTTTTCTTTTCGGCAGTCTCAAACCATACTTCCTTTGGCACTGGATTACCGCGATGGCAGGTGTAGCACGTTACGCCAGTGTCCTTGACGTGGGCATTCCAATTCGAATTAATGGCTTGCGTCATCTGAATCATCGTTCGCGCAACGTTTTTGGTATAAACCGAATCGTCTGCAAAGTTCTGCACGTTATGGCAATAGCCACACCCTTCTTTTGGTGCAATCCAGGATGTCATGGCCACCATAAAGGTAGTGAACTGAGCCTCACTCAAGTTACCCAGCACCTTCACGTTCTTATACACCGCACTTGCCTTAGGCCCATCCGCTGGAGCTGGGACACCTGGGGGTGCTACGTTTTCAGCTGCTAATTTTTCTTGGGTACGGGGATTATTGATTTCCACCATCGCCGTACCCCGAAATCCGGTTTGTACCGCATCGATGGGTGGACGCTCACAGCCTGTCAATAGGGCCGCCGAGGCGAGGCCTAAAGTAATCAGTAATTTATTGAGTCCGGCTTTCATTATTTCGCTCCCTGAATAGCGGTAGGTGCCATCGGCGCGCTGAGTGCAGGATCAGCAATCACCTCAAAATAGGCGGGGTATGCTGGAGCAATGCCGTGTTTTACACCCCACAGATACCAGTTATCCACCACGGTACCTGTTAACAAGATACCAATACCACCGGTGATGGGGGTCAATACCGCAAACCACCAAGCCCAACGGTGAATCGATTCCATCGTCGCATTAAAGCCCATGGTCCAACGCCAGAAGAGACCGGCACGCTCAGAGGCAGTACCGCGATCGACGATTTGCTCGATTTCGCGTTCGCCACCAAAACGGCTGACTGCCAAAATGGTTGCACCGTGCATAGCAAAAAGCAATACCGAGCCATACAAGAACACAATCGACAGCATGTGGAAGGGGTTGTAGAACAAATTACCGTAGCGAATAGAAAACGCTGCGGTCCAGTCGAGGTGGGAGAAGATGCCAAACGGAACTGCCTCAGCCCAGCTACCCATCAGCACAGGACGAATCAAGCCGAGCACCAGGAACAACCAAATCGCAGCTGCAAACGCCCAAGGAACATGGGTTCCCATACCGAGTGCAATGGCGCGGCGATAGGTGCGATACCACCACAACATAATTGAAATGGTTGTAAAGAGACCGGCGATTAACCACCAGCCGCCTTCATTCATTGGGGGGAAAGTCAGACCATATTTAGGTGCTGGCGGATCCAGTGATAACCAAAATAATTGGCGCACAAATTGGATAGGGTTCCAATCCACCTGGGCCAGCATATTAAAGCCAATCATGACGAATGCAGCAATGCCAAACATCAGCGAAGCTAATCCGAGTCGACCTAAATAGATTGGCCCGAGTTGCGCATTGCCGATAAGGCCCATGAGGTAGCTAAAGCCAAATGGCTTAGTACGCTCGCGCATATCGTATGCATTAATCGGTACCCCATGGCTAGCGGGTCCATTGACTTGAGTTTGGGTAAATAAATTTTGATATTCCATCATGTTCTCCGCTATTAGCTCCAGATGGGCAAGTTAAGCCACCATGTCCACCATTCAGGCCATCCTTTAGTCCAGAATGGGCCGCTAATCACAATACATACTGCACTCCAAAAACCTGCCGATAAGGCTAAAAATAAGCCGACCCGATGGATACCTAAGGTACCTACGGAGTAACCGATGATGTCCCTGAAGAAGGTATCTTCATGCTCTGGTGTTTTTACGTTGTGGCCAGGCTGCGGATTGGTCGATGACAAGATCAAAGCGCCGTGCAAGGACAAGGCCAGCGTAGTAGTAAAGAAGAAGGTAACCGCAATCATGTGTGCGGGGTTGTAATGAAAATGCAAGTACTGGTAGCCGGTATTGGAAACCCAATCCAAATGACTCAAGATGCCATAGGGAAAGCCATGACCCCAAGCGCCCATTAAGACTGGGCGAATCACCACCAGGGTGAAGTAAGCAAAGATCGCCATACTAAAGGCGACAGGCACGTGGAGCCCCATGCCGAGCTTGCGGCAAATCTCTACTTCACGGAGTGCCCACGATATAAAAGCGCCCATGGCACAGATGGTGATGATTTGCCACAAACCACCCTCCATCATTGGCGCCGGCCCCAAGCCATACTTGAGATCGGGAGGGGCAATGTTTATTTGCCAGATATTCCAAACTCCTGATTGCGCTGCGCCCCACAGTATTAAAGCGGTTCCAAGGAAGGTAAAAAAGACGGTGGTAACACCAAAAAATCCAACATAGAATGGCCCAACCCAGAAATCAAAGAGATCTCCGCCGATTAAGGTGCCACCGCGTACGCGGTATTTCTTTTCAAAATTGAGCATAGCCATTTATGCACTCCTTACAAAACGAGATCACTCTCGTCTTTAATTAATCTGCCGTAAGCAGGTATCTATCGCTAGGTACCTGCTTACGCCGGTACAACAATTACTTCTTGGAAGCTGCAACCGCAGCTTTGTACTCCGCTTGACTCAAGCCATCGAGCCATTTGTACTGAGTTGTGCTCAATAGAATCAAATGAATCATTGCGGCCAAAGCAAAGAGAAAAACGCCCTGC
>CANGWV010000082.1 GCA_947457875.1 Burkholderiaceae bacterium | reverse complement strand
TGCCGCGCGTCTGGGCTAAGCCTGATTCTTCTTTTTGATTGATCTGGTTAATTAAGCCAAACACAGTCTGCTCGATAAACGCAATCAAGCCCTCAAACATCTGCGCCTTGCTTGCAAAGTGGCGATACAGCGCAGCTTCCGAAACATCAATTTTTGCTGCCAATGCAGCAGTGGTTACACGCTCACCCCGCGGGTTTTGCAGCATCTCCGCCAGTACTTGCAAAATTTGTAAGCGACGCTCACCCGGACGCGGACGCTTGCGCGTCTTTTCCTCTGCTGGCGCTGATGCGCTCACATCGTCGTTGGGTGCTTGTGTGCTCATGAATGATTAATGTACCACTTACCTAGAACGAATCATCGTGCCGAACGCCTGCTCCGTCAGAATCTCCAGCAGGAGGGAGTGCTCGATTCGGCCATCAATAATATGTACGGAGTTCACGCCGCTCTTAGCGGCATCTAAAGCCGATGAAATCTTGGGCAGCATTCCGCCTGAAATCGTCCCATCGGCAAACAGGGCATCGATTTCACGGGCAGTCAAATCGGTTAATAAATTACCGCTTTTATCCATGACGCCAGGGATGTTAGTCATCATGACCAACTTTTCGGCGCCCAGTATTTCTGCCATCTTGCCAGCCACTAAGTCGGCATTGATATTAAATGCCTGGCCCTGTGCACTAAAACCAATCGGCGATATCACCGGAATGAAGGCATCGTCTTGCAGCGCCTTTACGACCGCTGGGTTAATGGCTTCGATTTCGCCCACAAAACCGAGATCGATGGTCGCACCAGCCTTTTTTTCGTCCGGAACCAACATCTTGCGGGCATGAATCAAGCCACCATCTTTGCCGGTTAAGCCGACTGCCTGCCCGCCAAAGTGATTAATCAACATCACAATGTCTTGCTGCACTTCGCCACCCAGAACCCACTCCACTACTTCCATGGTTTCTTCATCGGTCACGCGCATGCCTTGAATAAAGGTACCCGTCTTACCAATCTTTTTTAGCGCCTCATCAATCTGCGGCCCGCCGCCATGCACGACCACTGGATTCATGCCAACTAGCTTGAGCAAGATCACGTCACGCGCAAAACTTTCTTTCAGTCGCTCTTCCACCATGGCGTTACCGCCGTACTTAATTACGATGGTCTTGCCATGGTACTGACGGATATACGGCAGCGCTTCTGCCAATATTTCCGCTTTCAATAAAGGGGAAATATCCGCAATCGTTGGCATTGGTTTAGTCATTCCGAAATGAGGCCACTAAAAGTGTTAATAAAAGTTAATCGCCAAATAATTTTTGACGTAGCTCACGGCGCTCTTGGGCCTCGAGCGATAAGTTGGCAGTAGGGCGTGCGATTAAGCGGGATAGGCCAATCGGCTCACCGGTCTCTTCGCACCAGCCATACTCGCCAGATTCAATGCGGGCCAATGCCTGCTCGACTTTTTTGAGCAACTTGCGCTCACGGTCGCGAGTGCGCAATTCGAGTGCATGCTCTTCTTCGATCGTCGCGCGATCGGCTGGATCTGGAACCAAAATATTCTCACGCAAGTGCTCGGTTGTTTCTGAAGCATTCTTGAGTAAATCATCTTTCAAAGTCACCAACTTTAAGCGAAAGAATGCGAGCTGGGCCTTATTCATATAGTCTTTTTCAGCCATTTTGAGTAATTCCGCATCGGTTACGGGAACCGCTTTTGAGGATGCCGTCGATTTGCTAGCCGTTTTCGTACTAGCGGCCGCCACTGCCTTGGGGCTCTTCGAGCTGGGTGTTTTTACCGTCATGTCATTCTTTCCATGGATTTGGAGCACTATTGCCCCATTCTGCCAAAGTTTTGCTGCTATTTACTGCTGTTTTACTGCCAATTTGTTACACAAGCGCAATCTACCCTGTGGCGGCGGATTGTACTACGCCAAACACCCTTCTAGTCCAGCCATTAGGGTATCTTTGGGTAAATCAATGCCAATAAAGACCATACGGGTTTGCTTGGGCTCCGCACCCCAAAGACCGGCCATATCACTGCCCATCATTTGATGCACCCCCTGAAACACCACTTTTCGGTTGCTGCCTTTCACGTACAGAACCCCTTTGTAGCGCAGCATCTTCTCACCAAAGACCTCCAAAATACCGCCCAAGAAGTCTTCTAACTTGTTGTGGTCAAAGGGGCGATCGCTCCTAAATACAAATGACTGAATGCGGTCCGTATGGCCATGGTGCCCATGGTGTTGGTGTGCATCGTGGCTGTGATCATGTCCGCACGTGGCGTGATCGTGGTCGTGACTATGGTCATGTCCGCAATCATCGTGATTGTGGTCTTCCTGCTCCAAAAAGTGGGGGTCAATGTCTAACTTCGCATTGAGATTGAACCCCTTTAAATCCAGCACTTCATTGAGTGGTACCACCCCCTTAGTAATTGCCTTAATTGGCGCGCGGGGGTTCATGTGCATCAGTCGTGCGCGCAGCGAAGCGACCTCGGCATCCGTTACGAGATCCGTCTTGGTAATAAAAATTTGGTCGGCAAAGCCAACTTGGCGCTGCGCCTCCTCGTGCTCGCTGAGTTGCTGCTGACCATGCTTGGCATCGACTAGGGTAACAATTGCATCGAGCACATAGTGGTCCGCTACGTCATCGTCCATAAAGAAGGTTTGGGCCACTGGACCAGGATTGGCAACCCCTGTGGTTTCGATCACCACCCGCTCAAACTGAATCTTCTTATCGCGGCGCTGCTCCCATAGCTGATTAAGCGCCTCCACTAAATCGCCCCGAATCGTGCAACAAATGCAGCCATTGCTCATTTGCACAATTTGTTCTTGGCTTTCTTGGACCAAAATATCGTTATCGATGTTCTCTTCGCCAAACTCGTTTTCAATCACCGCAATTTTTTTGCCGTGTTGCGCCGTCAAGATGTGCTTTAAAAGAGTAGTTTTGCCGCTTCCGAGGAAGCCAGTCAGAATGGTGACGGGAATTAATGCCATGATCGTGTTGCTTTCGCTATGTCGGATGCCGTTGTAAAAAGTTGTTTTGCGCAAGTGAATGGTGACTAACCCATCATCTTACCCAGTTCCGCGAGCCTCTTGGCTTGGATTTACTTTGCGCGCCCCGCCTTCGCACGAGGATGCGCTAAATCATAGGCTTGCGCAAGGTGCTGAAAATCCAAGGCGGTATAAATTTGGGTACTGGCGATACTGGCATGCCCCAGCATTTCCTGAACCGCCCGCAGGTCATGGGATGACTGTAGGACGTGGCTAGCAAAGCTATGCCGCATCATGTGTGGGTGGACATGGGTTGGTAGGCCGGCGCGGATCGCTAAGCTGCGTAAGCGTGCCTGAACAGTTCTGGGCGATAGACGCGCGTTGCTGCCACTCAAAAACAGTGCTGGCGAAGCCTGTGCAGGCTGTAGCTGCTGTCGTATCTCTAGCCATGCCCTAAGCGAGGTCATCGCAGCCGTTCCAACTGGGACACTCCTACGCTTGCCGCCTTTGCCTAGGACCGTCACCTCGGCAGCATCCCAATCCAGCCAACCTACAGACTCGTATGCACGATCCTGACTGGGGGCTGCATCAATCCCTAAAAGCTCCGATAAGCGCAAGCCAGATGAATACAGCAACTCAATAATGGCGGCATCCCGAATCGTTTCTAAGCTTGGATTGGCCTTGGCCTCGACGATCGCTTGATTGATTAATGCCAGTGCTTGCTCAACGGACAAGGCTTTGGGTAGAGTCCGTGCCCGCTTGGGTGCCTTTACATCGTCCACCGGATTTGCCTTTAATGTGGGCTGATCCCGCTTTTGAGATAGCCAATCGTACCAACCCCGCCACGCCGACAAGGTACGCGCAATCGTTCTGGGTGATCTGCCTTTGGAGTGCAGGCGCGCTGCCCAGCGACGAACGTGGCCATTGGTGACTGCCGTTAAATCTAAATTGTCTTCTTGAGCAGACTGTTGCAGCTCAGATAAATCAGCCTGATAGGCCTTAATGGTGTGCGGCGAAAGTTGCCGCAATACATGCAGCTCGTGCAAGTACGCTTGCACTTGGGGGTGCAACTCAGCCGAGTGGGGCTTCATAGGCTCCAACCCTATCAAGGGCGGCTGCAGTGAGCTGCGCAATCTGCTGCAGATAAAACGCGCCCATATCCACGGTAAAACGAGTGGCATCGTGGCTTGCTAGCAGCAGCACAGCAGGCGGATGATCCTGCAAGGGCAGGCCAATCGCCACCATGCTTTGCCATGCGGCATCGAGTGGAACGGACTGCGATAGAAGATCGATGCTCGATTGGGGTAATTCAGCAAGTGGGCCGCATAAGGGCTTTGTAACCCAAGGAGCATAGGCTGCATCGGGGCTCAGAATGCGCACGGCATCGACCTCAAATACCGCTGCAAGACCGGCCGTAACCGCATGCTCTACATCCACTTGATTGCTGGCTTTCATGAGCATCAGCAACCAAGCTACCAGGCCTTGTTGGGTTTTATCATTGCGACTACCAAAATGCAGCATTTCGCTCAGGCGACGATTGAGTTCGGTATTTTGATTGCGCAACAAGGACATTTGACGCTCTTGCAAAGAGATCGTACGGTCTTCGTGCGGGTGCTTTAAGCGAATGTCATTTAACAGCTCAGCATAGCGCTCAAAAAATCCCGGGGTTGCGCGGAGCCATTCTGCTACAAGCGCTTCTTGTTCTGCTTGGGTTGAATCAATCTCACTCATGCTTATTCCTAGCTCAATTTTTTACGCAGCAAGGCATTGACTTGCTGGGGATTTGCCTTGCCTTGCGATGCCTTCATAACCTGCCCGACCAGCGCATTAAATGCTTTTTCTTTGCCGGCACGAAACTCGTCAACAAATGCACTGTTAGCCTGCATGACTTGGTCAATCAGAGCCTCGAGTTCACCACTATCGCTAATTTGCTTGAGGCCCTTTAACTCGATAATCGAATCCACCGTACTCTTGAGCTGACCTTCTAGCGCTTCGTTCCATAAGTCCGCAAAAATATCTTTCGCAATCTTATTGGAGATGGTTCCGTCAGCTACACGACTAAGCAGCGGGGCTAGATGCGATGCATTTAAAGGGGAGTCGGCTGCGGTCATACCGGCCCGATTTAAGGTAGATGCAAAGTCACCTGTCATCCAGTTGGCTACTGCTTTTGCTAACGGCTTGCCCAATATGAGTAGCAGCTCTTCAAAGAGTGCTGCTGTAGCGCGATCCTGCGTTAATAACTCGGCATCGTAAAGGCTCAAACCAAATGCATCTTGCCACTGCTGTTTAAGCTGTGCTGGCAAGGCTGGCATGGTAGAACGAATCGACTCAATCCAGGCTTCATCAATCACGAGCGGCAATAAATCGGGGTCTGGGAAATAGCGGTAATCTTGCGCGTCTTCTTTGCTGCGCATGCTGCGCGTCTCTTGCTTGTCAGGATCATAGAGGCGCGTTTCTTGCACCACCGTTCCACCATCTTCGATTAACTCAATCTGCCGACGGACCTCGTACTGAATGGCCTCTTCTAAGAAGCGGAATGAGTTCAAGTTCTTAATTTCACAACGGGTGCCAAACGCTTCCTGCCCTCGGGGGCGCACCGATACGTTGGCATCGCACCGAAAGGAGCCCTCTTGCATATTGCCATCGCATACCCCAAGCCAAACAACCAGGCTATGCAGGGTTTTTGCATACGCCACCGCCTCAGCAGCGCTGCGCATCACTGGCTCGGTCACAATCTCTAATAGGGGTGTGCCGGCGCGATTTAAATCGATGCCGCTGGAAGGCTCACCATGTGGGCCAATAAAATCCTCATGCACTGATTTGCCGGCATCTTCTTCTAAATGCGCGCGCGTTAACTCAATGACTTTCGTGGTATCTCCAACGACAATTTCGAGTTGACCGCCCAAGACAACTGGAATTTCATACTGACTTATTTGGTAGCCCTTAGGAAGATCGGGATAAAAATAATTTTTTCGCGCAAAGATACTGACCGGCGCAATTGCCGCATCGATTGCCAAACCGAATCGAATGGCATGCTCGACTGCTTGGCGATTTAAAACTGGCAATACACCGGGCAAAGCCAAATCAACGGGGCATGCTTGCGTGTTGACGTCCGCACCAAACTGTGTACTTGCGCCACTGAAAATTTTAGATTCAGTACGCAGTTGCGTGTGTGTCTCCAAACCAATTACGACCTCCCACTGCATTACAGCACCTCGCTGGGTTGGCGCAGATGCCAATCAGTGGCCTGCTGAAATTGATGCGCTACTTGCAAGAGCCGCGCTTCTGAAAAATAATTTCCGATGAGCTGCATGCCAATCGGTAAGTCTTGACTAAATCCACACGGCACGCTCATCGCTGGTAAGCCAGCCAGGTTGGTAGACAGGGTGTAAATATCAGCCAGGTACATTTGCAGCGGATCATTTGATTTTTCACCAAACTTCCAAGCAACGTCTGGCGTGACTGGGCCCAGAATCAAGTCACACTTGCCAAACGCGGTTTGAAAATCGGCAGCGATGATGCGGCGAATGCGCTGGGCTTGTAAATAGTAAGCGTCGTAGTAACCGTGCGACAAAACATAACTACCAATTAAGATGCGGCGCTTAACTTCTGACCCAAATCCTTCGGTCCGTGATTTTTTATACATCTCGGATAAATCACGATATTCATTGGTGCGATGGCCATAGCGAACGCCGTCGAAACGACTTAAATTACTCGACGCTTCGGCTGGGGCAAGCACGTAATACACCGGAATCGAGAGTTTTGTTTTGGGCAGACTCACTTCAACCAAAGTCGCGCCTAGGGCCTGCAATTGATTTGCGCCTTCACGCACCGACTTTGCGACCCCATCTGCCAGACCTTCGGAGAAAAATTCTATTGGCAAGCCCACGCGCAATCCAGCCAAAGGCTTTGCTGCGGTACCGGTATCCCATACTGCATTTAGATACCGGCCATAGTCCTCACCCGAATCAGCCAAGGATGTTGAATCCCTTGGGTCATGGTGGGACATTGCGCTCAGTAATAGCGCGCAGTCTTCGGCGGTTTTACCAATCGGACC
>CANGWV010000081.1 GCA_947457875.1 Burkholderiaceae bacterium | reverse complement strand
CGATGACAGCCAAATTCACCAAGATGGTGCCCAAAAACTGGAGCAAAGCCAGCTTTTGCGTAGTCTAGAAGCTGAAATAGCAAAATTACCAGCACGTCAACGAGAAGCCTTCCTGATGCGTTATTGGGATGAGCTAAGTATTGCGGAAACCGCCCAAATCATGGGTTGCAGCGAAGGAAGTGTCAAAACCCATTGCTCCAGAGCGACTCAAACTTTAGCTAATGCATTGAAAATAAAAGGAATTTCATTATGAACCGCGACCAAGATCCCCAATTTGAGCAAGATCGAATTGGCAGCGCCGTGCGCGAATGCCTCGATGGCTCAACCGCGCAATTACCCAGCCGCGTGACCGATCGCCTGTACCTCGCACGCCTAGCGGCAATGGCAGCGCGCAAGCATGAATTCGTACCCCAATTGGAACGTGTATTGCGCCCACAACTAGCCATGAATCAGGGCAGTAATCGCAATCAGCCCTCCTCCAGTTGGAACCGATTCAGTTGGTTTGCGCCGTTTATTGTTTTGGCTATGGGCTTATTGGCGATCGCGGAATGGCAGCAAGATGCGCGCATCAACGACATTGCTGCGGTCGACATTGCCCTGCTATCGGATGACGTTCCGCCAGACGCTTATATGGATAGCGGTTTTCTGGCATTCTTAAAACTCAGTAGCGCCGCGAAGCGGGAGCTCGAGACCGGCAATTCCGAAAAGGCTGAAGTTGCAGTCGACCCATCCTAACTGAGGACCGAAATACAAAACCATGCTGCCCACACGCCACCCGCACACGCAACCTGCACTCGCTGCAAAGCAAGGTGCATGGGGTACGAGCTTGGGCGCATTTCTTCTTGTCTTTAGCCTGCTGGCGATTTGCCCCGTAAATGAAGTAGCGGCTCAGGCAAAACAGCCAGCCCCAGCCAGCACACCAAAACACAGCGGCAATTGGGATGACTTAAGCGTAGTACAGCAAAAGATCTTGGCTCCACTCGAAGAAGATTGGAGTTACCTCTCCAAAGAGCGCCGGCAAAAGTGGATTCAGGTTGCCAATCTTTACCCCAAGATGAAGCGAGCTGATCAAGAACGCTTGCAATCGCGCATGAACGAGTGGTCCAAGCTCTCGCAAAAAGATCGCCGCATCGCGCGTGACAATTACCTCAGTAGCTTGCGCTTCCCTGCAGAAGAAAAAGCCTCCGCATGGCAGGCTTACCAGCAACTCAGTCCAGAAGATAAGAAAAAATTAGCGGCCAAGGAAGACAACAAGAAAAAGCCGACTGCTGCCAGCTCACCTACGCTGCAAAATCGCCCCAACCCAGCGCCTGCTGTAACGCCGGCTGCTGCGCCCAATAAAGACGATGGTGCATGAGCCAGCCCCCTTTGGACAGTACTAGCAGTACCGTTGATACCCCACTGAACGCCTTACCCCCGCCCGGCTTTTGGAAGCGGGTCTTCTGCATTCTCTACGAGCAACTGATTCTATTGGGCGTGATTGCCCTGCTCTTCTTATTACCCAACCTCGTGCTGGGCATTGTTTTTGGATTCTCGCTTCCCAGCTGGTTAACGTTTTTCTATTTATACGCCGTACTGGCCCTTTATTTCGTTTGGTACTGGACACGTACTGGCCAAACGTTGGCAATGCAAACCTGGCGCGTAAAGTTAGTCAGCGTCTCCGGTGCCCGCCTCACCCGAAGGCAAGCCCTGTGGCGCTACGTCTATGGCTCCCTATGGCTCGTGCCCTGCATCCTGATTCAAGCCAGTGCTGATCTACAAAAATGGGGAATCATTAGCCTGCTCTTTGCAGTCTCCCTGTTTCTCTGGCCGCTGTCGATTTACTTAGATCCGCGTCACCGCCAAAGTATTCCTGATCGACTGGGCAAAACAAAGTTAATTTCCTTGCCTAAGATGGAGAAACGAAAGTAAAGCCGCTTCGCGCGATTCTTTACAAGTAGGCCTACGCTTCGCGTAAACAGTCAATTGCGGTAGCCCGCTGGATCTTGCGTTGAAATTGGTAACCAGCAATTGCACACGCGACGAGTCCAAATGCAACTCCCATCGCAATCGACGATGCAAATGAATTGAATTCAATTTCAAGCACAAAATGCCCCAATGCCCACGCGGCCATCGCAGCAGCAAACCCGCCTAAGAGACCAGCTAAGCCACCCACAATCGCCAATTCAATGCTCGCAATGGCAGCCAGCGTAGGGCTCGAAGCGCCGACTGCCTTGAGTAGTGCCGCATCCCGAAAGCGCTCATCTTGGGTTGCTGAAATCGCCGCAAACAATACCAAGATGGCAGCGGCAATCGTAAATGTAAACAAGAGGCCCAAGGCGGCGCCTAGGCGATTTAATACATCTTGGATTTGTTGTAAGGAATTCGCAACATCCACTACGGTGATGTTGGGATAACGCTGGGTTAAGCGGAAGTCCAGCACTTCGATAGTGGGTGGCTGGTAATACGCGGTAATCCAGGACTGTGGCAAGTCCTGCAAGAGTACTGGCGGCATGATTACAAAGAAATTGACCCGCATCGAGCCCCACTCCAATGTCCGTAAGGAGGTGATTTCAGCACTGACGGTCTCACCGGCAATCTCAAACGCCAGTCGATCGCCTAGTTTTAATCCAAGGGTTTTAGCAATACCAGTCTCAATGGAGATTTGGGGTTTGTCTTGTTTAAACCAGTTGCCAGCAACCACTTGATTGCCGCCCGGCAAATCCATGGTGTACGACAGATTAAATTCGCGATCCACTAAACGGCGGGCATTGTCTTTACTGTAATCGTTTGGCATCACCGGCCGATTATTGATCTCAATTAATCGTCCGCGCACCATCGGATACAAATCGGGCTTACCGAGTCCGGCTGATACAAGGTCTTGTGTCAAGGCATCGCGTTGGTCATTTTGGATATTAATGACAAAGCGGTTCGGTGCATCGACTGGCACATTGCCTTGCCAGGTTTTCAGCAAATCCTGTCGTAAGAGCAAAATGATTAATAGGGCCATCAAGGCAATCGCCAATGCAGTGATTTGCATCACAGCAAATGCGGGGCTACGCGCCTGCGCACGCAATGCAAAACGGCCTGCAAATCCCAGTCGGCTGAGTGCTCCATTGATTGAAGAGCGCGCTAACAGCTTGAGTGCAACCCAGGATAGCAGCGCAAATACCGCAATGGCACCACCAAAACTCAAACCGACCCAACTAGCCAGCTTCCAGTCTCGCGCTGCCCACAGCAGCAAGATAGCAAAACTCAGGAATCCCAATAAAGCCACCCAGCGCGCTGCAACTGGAACTCCGCTTAACTCACGGCGGACTAAGCGTACCGGTGAAATCTGCACCAAGGTAAGCAACGGAGGTCCTGCAAAACCCAATAATAAAAACCAAGAAAGAAGCGCGCTCCATAAGACTGGCCACAGGGAAGGTGGTGGTAAATCGGCCACCAATAAATTTCCCAAGAACCACATCAGCCCATACTGAATTAGCCAACCCACTGCAATTCCGAATGCGGCAGCCACTAAACCCAACAAGGCGAGCGTTTTCAGTTGCTGGCGCAGGATCGTACCTTGAGTGGCGCCAAGGCATTTCATTACTGCGCAGACATTGGCCTGTCGTACTACGTAACGGCGTGCAGCCAACGCAATTGCCACTGCAGAGACCATGGCAGTTAACAGCGCAATCAAAGATAAGAAACGCTCAGCCCGATCGAGCGTTTTGCGCATTACTGGCTGACCCGTTTCGAGGGTTTCAATCCGCATGCCGCGCACTTGATCAGACTCAATCGCATTCACTACCCAGTTTTGATAATCGGCAACGGCTGCATTAGATCCGGCCAATAGCAAGCGGTAAGTCACGCGACTCCCCAAGCCAAGTAAATCAGTCTTTGGTAAGTCATCTAAAGCGATCATGACCCGCGGGGCAAAGTTCATAAATGCAGCACCGCGATCGAGTTCACGCAGCAAGACGGCATCGATGCGAAGGCGTGCTTGCCCTAATGCAAGGGTGTCGCCAATCTTCGCTTGCAAGACTTCCAGTAAAGCCGGATCAACCCAGGCATTGCCGGGTGCCGGGCCACTACTACTATTCACCTTCTCTTTTTCCTGAGGATTTGTAGTGCGGCTAATTTGCAACTCCCCACGTAAGGGATAGTCGCTACTCACGGATTTGAGTGACGATAACTTTCCCCGCTCACCCACCGTTGCCATGCTTGGAAAAACGACCGTTTGTGCAATCGCGAGTTTGCGGTCTTTAGCTGCCTCTATAAATCGTGCTGGAATAGGCTGATCGGCAGCAATCAATAAATCGGCTGCAAGCAACTGACGTGCATCAAACTCAAACGCCCGTTGCATCCGGTCAGCCAAAAAGCCGACGCTGGAAAGCGCTGCAACCGATAGGCTGAGTGCAATCCCCAGCCATAGCAACTCGGGCGACTGCAGGTCTCGCCTAAACCACTTCCATGCCTGCTGGATCACGACTCGCTCAAATCCCCTGAATCTGTCCGCCATCCACGCGAATGACAGAGCCAGTAATGTAAGAGGCATTGGCGCTAGCCAAGAAGGCAGCGGTATCGCCATATTCTTTTGGATCGCCATAGCGTCCAGCCGGTATCAATTTAATGCTCGCAGCCACCACTGCGTCGTATGGCACATTCTCACGCTTCGCCCGCGCTTCATCGAGTTGCCGCAAGCGATCGGTTGCAACGCGGCCGGGCATGATGACATTGACCGTCACGCCCTCGCTCGCCACTTCAGCAGCCAAAGTCTTGGACCAAGCCAGTAAGGATGCACGCAGGGTATTGGAGATTGCTAAGTTTTTAATCGGGGCAATCGCGCCCGATGTCGTGCTGGTCATAATCCGACCCCAACCCCGCTGACGCATGCCTGGCAATACACGATCCGTAATGGCTATTAATGAAAGCACCATGTCATTAAAACTCTTTGCCCATAAGAGTGGGTCTTGGCCCGCCGCTGGGGTTGGTGCAGGCCCGCCGGTATTGTTGATCAAGATATCAATCGGGCCAAAAGCAGCTTCTACTTTAGAAACGTGGGCATCGATGACCGATAGATCGGATAGATCCCAATTGAGCGCCATTGCCTTGCCACCAGCAGCTTCGATCATCGCTACAGTTTGCGCCAAACCCTCTGGATTGCGGCCCGTAATAGCCACCTGCACACCCTCACGGGCGAGCGCCACTGCCATCGCCTGACCTAATCCACGGCTTGATGCCAAGACCAGCGCTGTCTTTCCTTTAATACCTAAGTCCATTTTTTCTTCCTTAAACGCAATATCAACGTGTACACAGCACTTTAGCCTAAAAGTGCTCAGCCTACCTTGACGACGGCTAAAGCACCTTATCGACGAATGATTGGCTTGGGTAAATTGGCTGAGGCTGCAAAGAGATCGGCCTCCAACTGCTGCAAGATCTCAGCGAGCGCCTGCTGCTGGCCCAATACTAAGGTTTGCGGCAGGTTATTCGCCAATGCTATGCGCTGCGTATAGCGCTTCGCCGTGACCAATGGAGTAGGTATATTGGGGTTAGTCACCGTCAAAAAGAATTGGACAGACACGACCGCCTCTGGCTTTCCGCGGTAATCACCGTAGAGCTCATCAATGGTTGCCTGCAGTGTGTAAAACGGGAAAAAGCTGGTGCCCTGCGCTACTGTAAGGCGAAAGATCCCCGATTGATCAAGCCACTGGCGTGTTGCATTGGATAGCATATTGCTTGGTGTACTGATGTAGGCATTGTAAAAATCCTTCTCGTACCGTTGGTCACCCAGACGATAAACCAGCGACTTGGTATCAAAAGGTGCTGCCACCGAAAATGTACCCATTTTTAACCACAGCGGTGATTGCATTTTCCGCGGGGATCCTGTGCGCTCTGGCGCCACTAGCCAATTCGTAGTCTCAATTGCCGGGCGAGTGGGCGCACATGCCAATACCGTAAACGCAACGAACACAAGTAAAGTCACACCGGCAATGCGCTGAACCACGAACATTATTTTGTTATGCGATGAATGAAGGGTAAGTTGACTCATTTTTGTACTCCGGTCGTAGCAGCATTGGCGGGCAATTGAATGCGCGCTGGTGGCTCGCTCCAAATTAAAGATGATGGTGAACGACTGGCAATTCGCATTAAATCATTGAGCTGTTCGCTGGCTTGCTTGAGATTTTCGATGGTGCTTGCAGTGTCACCTTGGGCGCTGCTCAGCATTTGCCGCAGCACCAACGAGCTAGCCACCAGCTCTTGTGTCAATAACTCGAGCTCCGCATTACTCGTAACACCATTCATTTTGGCAAGCAAGGTATTCAATTCTTTTACAGACTGGGCAATCCCTTGATCGCCCTTGCCGCTCCCTGCTAATACGGTATTGAGATTACTGACCAGCGAATCAAATTTTTGCTGGGTTTCGACCAAATTCAATGCGCTTAAATTAGTCACTACTTTTTGTAAGCCGGAGAAGATTTCATCTGCAGGACTGGGGAGCGATGGGATGACCGGATATTCTGGTTTCCAGTTATAAACGAGCATGGGGGAGTCTGAATTGGGCGCCTCAAAATCAAGCTCAATGTAATTCACACCAGTAATCCCCATGGTCTTGACTCGAGCCCTTAGGTTGGCAGCAACATTATTATTTGAGCCGCCAAGATATTCTTTTGGGTCGCCATTAATCAGCATACGTACGATGACATAGGCTTTACGCTGCGCAATCGGAACATTTTTTTCGTAGATTTCTCCAGTCAAGCCGACGGAAATCACCTGCCCTACTTTGACGCCCCTGAACCGAACCGAGGCGCCATTATCCAGGCCGGTAACCGATTGCTTGATGTAGGTTTCGACTTCAAACGTCTTCTGAAAGATTTGCCCGGATCCAAAAACCAGAATAAGGGCAATCAGCGCTCCGATAGCAGCCAATACAAAGAGGCCGAGGCGAAAGTAATTCGGATTGGAGTTGCTCATACTGCTTCCTTGCTCATGATGCGATTAAAGAATTGATGCACACGTGGATCTACGCTTTGATCCCGTAACACTTTTGGGTCGCCTTCT
>CANGWV010000080.1 GCA_947457875.1 Burkholderiaceae bacterium | reverse complement strand
TTTTTAGTATTCACTGATTGCATTTAGAAAGGTTTACGCAATGGCACGGATGGTTCAATGTATTAAGCTCAACAAAGAAGCCGAAGGAATGGACTTTGCGCCACTACCGGGCGACCTGGGCAAAAAACTCTGGCAGGAAGTCTCCAAAGAAGCTTGGGCTGGCTGGTTAAAGCACCAAACCATGCTCATCAATGAGAACCGCCTCAATATGGCTGATCCTCGTGCGCGCCAGTACCTCTTAAAGCAAGTGGAAAAATACTTCTACGAAGGTGGTGCTGATGCAGCTACGGGTTACGTACCGCCCGCTGCATAAGTTATCTAAGTTACTTAAGTAAGACCGCTTCGATTGCAAAAAGGACCGCTCAGCGGTCCTTTTTTATTAGGCCTACCTCGGGCTTACGTCGCTTAAGAAAAATCGACGCGACTCACCCCAGCAGCGCCGCCAACGAAAAGTACATTCGCTTTTTGGCATGCAAATAAGCCAACTGTAATGACCCCTGGAATTTGGTTGATCTGAGACTCCAATGCAACTGGATCGCTAATGGCAAGACCAGCTACATCAATAATCCAGCCGCCATTGTCGGTTACAAAAGGATCGGAAGTGCCTGCCATCAGACGCAATCGAGGACTACCTCCGATTACCTGCATGGCTCTGGACACCGACGCTTCTGCCAACGGAATCACTTCAAGCGGTAATGGAAAATGGCCTAAGGTAGCCACTTGCTTGGAATCATCGCAAATGCAGATGAACTGTTTAGCCAGGGATGCCACAATTTTCTCGCGTGTGAGTGCCCCGCCGCCGCCCTTGATCATGTGACCGCTGGGGTTAATCTCATCGGCACCATCGACATAAGCAGGCAAGATCTCCACCTGATTGGCATCAATCACATAAAAGCCGTGCTTCAGTAATCGCTGGGTGCTAGCAACGGAACTCGACACCACCCCTGAAAAATGCGCTTTATGCGGGGCTAGTACATCAATAAACCAATTTGCAGTAGAGCCTGTACCTATGCCCAGGACTTGACCGGGTGCTAGTTCTAACACTGCATCCCGTGCCGCTTCCGCCACTAGGCGCTTTAGTTGATCTTGATCCATACGAAGCCTATCTCAGATTCATTTATGCTACTCACTGTATGACACTATAACGGTGTCCCATTTTGAATTCGAAACAGGCATACCCATGACGACCGCAAATACGGCCTTAGGCCAGTTAAAAGCCCTTACGACCGTAGTAGCCGATACCGGTGATTTTGAGCGGATGAAGCAGTTTGCCCCGCAGGATGCCACTACCAACCCATCCCTAATTTTAAAAGCGGTGCAACAGCCTAACTACCAGCAGCTCGTTCAAGCGGTGAAGGTTGCTAATCCCCAAGTTACTGTAACGGCACTGATGGATCGGATTCTGATTGCCTTTGGTTTAGAAATTCTAAACATCGTACCCGGCAGGGTCTCTACCGAGGTCGATGCGCGCTTGTCATTTGATACTGCAGCAACCATCACTAAAGCCAGAGAATTAATTGCCCTATATGCAGCCCATGGCGTTGACCGCAATCGCGTCTTAATCAAACTCGCCAGCACATGGGAAGGAATCGAGGCTGCAAAGGTACTCGAAGCCGAAGGTATTCATTGCAATATGACTCTGCTGTTTTCTTTAGTGCAGGCGGCGGCCTGCGGCAAGGCCAAAGCGCAACTCATCTCGCCTTTCGTGGGCCGGATCACAGATTGGAATAAAGCCAAGTTGGGTAGTAGTTGGAATGATGCCCAGCATGGCGGGGAACATGATCCCGGCGTGCAATCGGTCAAAGGTATATTCCATTACTACAAACACTTTGGTATCACTACGGAGATCATGGGCGCCAGCTTTCGGAACACCAATCAGATCATGCAATTGGCCGGCTGTGATTTGCTGACCATTAGCCCAGAGCTACTTGCTGAACTGCAAAACAGTTCGGAAGCAGTTATTCGCAAGCTCGATCCCAAGGCAGCCCAGGGCAAAGAGATGCAGGAGTTGACTGTTACTGAATCCGCCTTTCGACTGCAGCTCAATGACGATGCCATGGCAACGGAAAAACTCGCCGAGGGAATACGGGCTTTCTGCAGCGATATTGTTAAATTAGAGGCACTGCTTAACAACTAGCTTAGCAATGGCCTAAATCTCGCTAGGCCCGCAGCACCTTAAGCGCCCTTATCGAAATGCGCATGAATTGCCCTACCTGTTAACGAAAATCTTTTTTTGGAAAAAGTAGTTTGCTTTGTGGCCCACTGCTGTATTCATCTAATGTCTGCGCCGGGCTTGCATGATGGCATAAATTAGTATATATTAACTATATATACTTAGGAGATGCCTTGATGAAAACTGCAAACGATAACTTACTAGTAAAGTTCCGCTCCAAGGACACACAATTTGGCGTGACTCGAACAACGGTTAAGGCAATAGCAAAAGAACTGGATGTGAATGAGACGCAAGTGATTCATATGGCCTTATCGAAGTTCGCTACAGATGTTTTGCCGGCTTATGCACCTGATGATGGGCCATTAACGGCAAAGCAAGTTTTAGCATTACGCAAGGATGCTGCAAAGCGCTTACCAAAGGGCAAAGTTCTGTTGCGTGACAAATTATTTGCATGAGTCAGAAATGGAAGCTCCCCGCTCCTGGTGATCTTGTTTGGTGCTTGTTTCCGGAAGTCCCCAATATGGAGCCGGGACCAAAACCACGGCCAGCAATTGTCATCGGAACAGAGAGTCGTGATGATGGCGATCAAGTCAGCGTGGTGTACGGCACATCTCAGCATCTGACGCGCTTAAAAACCGGTGAAGTAGCAATCACTCAAGCCAAATACCCTGCCGCCTTTGCGCTAGCTGGATTAGCATACGATACGAAGTTTGACTTCAAGGTGATTGTGGATCTGCCCTGGTCAGATCGTTACTTCAAGGTTCCTGCTCGAAATACGCTTGGGAATACCCCCAAGATGGGAACATTGCATGCAACTGTTCTACGTGCAGTTGAGGCGGCATACCGTGCAGCATCATCTCGCTAGATTGACCTGTTTGCCTCTCAATTTCCAGACAAACAGATCAATCCCTCACACCGACATTAATGAAAAAATCAGGACTTAATTAAGCCGCAGGCAATGCGCGGACCCGAATTTCCGGCAGGCTGTGATTTGTAATCATCGGGATCACGGTGAACAACAACAGATTTGCCGACAATTCCATTTGGGCCTGTGTTAACTGTAAAGCCATGAAGCTTAGCCGAGTAGGTTGCATTACCAGCTGCATCGGTCTTAATGTTAGGCATATCACCGGCGTGATGCGCGCCACTGCCAGGCGATCCATGCGGCTTACCATCTGGGTTGAAATGACCACCCGCACTGGTGGCATCAGCAGATGAACAATCGCCTTTTTCATGCACATGGAAACCGTGTTCTGAATTGGGCTTTAATCCACTAAATTTACCGGTGACCAAGACATCCTTGCCTTGTGAAACAAAATTCACTTCGCCAGTGGTTTTAGATCCTGAGCGCGACTCTAAATTGGCCGATGCTTTTTGTCCTGAGCCTTGTTCCATTCCTTGGCATCCCACTAAGACACCAGCAGCAATCAGCAAGCTGGTTACTACGCTAACTGTTCCAATATTTTTTTTAATCATGCTGTTCACCGTTTAAGTTATAACCACATAAAATGTACTGATATTTATGATGACAGACTTTAATTCGATTGAGTAGAAATATTCACAATGGGTTGAACGCGGCACTACATTGTTGTAGTGCAATACATCAAATTGATAAACACTTTTAAGTGGCAGAGCGTTGACGCAATGCCTCATACAAGCAAACGCCGCTGGCTACCGAGACATTAAGGCTTTCCACTACACCGTGCATCGGAATACGCACCAACTGATCGCAATGCTCGCGCGTTAGGCGCCGCATCCCCTCGCCTTCAGCCCCCATCACCAACGCAATCGGTCCGGTTAAGTCGAGGTCATAAATCGACTTCTCTGCTTGATCGTCCGTGCCAATCAGCCAGATGCCCAGTTCTTGCATCTCACGCATGCTGCGCGCCAAATTCGTCACGGTGATTAAAGGCATTACTTCGGAAGCGCCGCTGGAGACTTTACTCACGGTTGCGTTGATGTGGGCGGAGCGATCCTTTGGAACCACTACTCCATGGACACCGGCGCCATCGGCGACACGCAAACAGGCGCCCAGATTATGCGGATCAGTCACACCATCCAGCACCAATAAAAGGGGTTTGCCTTCAATGCCATCAACCAGCTCGGCTAAGGTGCGAGCCACGGTCATTTTTTCAGCCAAGGCAACGACGCCCTGATGGCGATCATGCCCCGCTAATTTATGTAAGCGCTCTGAATCCGCAGAATGCAGGCGATCGCCCAAAATCGATTCGGCTTGTTTTAAAAAATCACCCATGCGGCGATCACGCCGTGCTGGATCAAAATAGACTGCCTTGAGGCTATCGGGATCCAGGCGCAAGCGCGCCTGAATCGCATGAAAACCCAACATAATTTGTTTCATTACCGCTTCCCTTTGCGTACGGGCGGTTTGCTACCAGAAGGCTTTCCTGGAACACGAATCGCGGCAGACTTACCACGCGAGGCCTTAGCCGATTTGGATTGCTTCGCGCCTTGCTTGCCCGCTGCCTTGGCCGCATTGACATTGATACCGGAACTTTTCTTAGGCGCTTTACTCGAAGGCCGCGACTTTTTCGATGCTGCTTTTTTATTCGGCTTGCCTGTATCACTCGCCAGCACCAAGGTGCGACTACGCACACCATCGCGCTCACTGATGACGGACTTGACTAAGGAGAACTCAATCTTACGTGCATCCAAATCAACTCGGCTAACGAGGACGTGCAGGCGATCACCTAAGCGGTGGCGCATGCCGGTTCGCTCACCACGCAACTCTTGACGGGCTTCATCGTATTGATAGTAGTCGCCGCCCAGTTCTGTAACGTGGACCATGCCCTCAACAAAGAGATTTTCCAGCTGAATGAAAAGTCCAAAACTTGCTACTCCGGTAATCGTGCCGGCATATTCTTGGCCGAGGTGATCCCGCATGTAATAGCACTTCAGCCAGGCCTCAACGTCGCGCGACGCCTCATCAGCCCGCCGCTCATTGGATGAGCAGTGCACGCCCAGCTGACCCCATACTGCAAGTGCGCCGCTGGCAGCAGCTCCCTTGCCCTTTTGTGGGCCGGCCGCTTTACTCGCGCTCTGTGACTTCTTCGCTTCCGATGCGTTGGTGCGTGCTTGGCCCTTGCGTGGCAAGGTGAGATTGAGTGGCACCCGTTCTGGCAGACTGGGGTAATACGGTTTCTTTTCCAGGATGGCTTTAATCGCACGGTGCACCAGTAAGTCAGGGTAACGCCGAATCGGGCTAGTGAAGTGCGCATAGGCTGGATACGACAAACCAAAATGCCCGACATTTTCAGGTTGGTAGACCGCTTGCTGCATGGAGCGCAGCACCACGGTTTGCAGCATGGTTGCATCTGGCCGGGGTTTAATCTCTTTAATGAGCTTGGCAAAATCCTTAGGCTGGGGCTTTTCATTACCGCCCAGGCTCAGTGATGCGGTACGCAATACCTGCCGCAACGTCATGATTTTCTCTTCCGATGGCTCGGCATGAACCCGGTACAAACCCAAGTGTTTATTCTTTTGTAAAAAATCAGCAGCGCAGACGTTGGCAGTCAACATGCACTCTTCAATCAGGCGATGCGCGTCGTTGCGCGTCCGGGGCTCAATGCGCAAAATCTTACCGAGCTCATTCGAAATAATTTGCGTCTCGGTGGTTTCAAAATCGAGTGCGCCACGCTTCTCTCGTGCAGATAGCAAGATCTTAAATAAGCCATACAAATTGCTCAGCAGCGGACGAAACTGCGCAAAACGAGCGGCATCGGGGCCATTGGAGTTGCTAATGACCTCCCATACGGCATCGTAGGTAAAACGCTGCGCCGAATGCATCACAGCAGGGTAAAACTGATAGGCCAGTATTTCACCATGCACATCGATGACCGAGTCACAGACCATACACAGGCGATCCACCCCCGGATTTAAAGAACACAGTCCATTGGAAATCTTTTCGGGCAGCATCGGAATAACGCGACGCGGAAAGTACACGGAAGTTGCCCGCAGCAATCCTTCTTCGTCCAATGGATTGCCAGGCTTGACGTAATGCGACACATCCGCAATCGCCACAATCAGGCGCCACGCTTTGGCTTTACCAAACATCGTGGGCTCGCAATAGACGGCATCGTCAAAGTCGCGGGCATCGGCGCCATCAATGGTGACCAGTGGCACATCGCGTAAATCAACCCGCCCCTCTAAGTCCGCTTGAGTTACTCCGTCTGGAAGCGCAGCCGATTCTTTTATGGTGGCTGCAGAAAACTCATGGGGCACGCCATATTTACGAACCGCTATCTCGATTTCCATACCGGGATCATCGATCTCACCCAGCACTTCAACTACTCGGCCCACTGCCTGACGGTAACTGTCGGGGTAATCAATAATTTCCACGCTGACGACTTGACCCAGCTTGGCATTGAGCTGCCCCTTGGGTGGTATCAAGATATCGTGACCGATGCGCTTGTCTTCAGGAGCAACAATCAGAACGCCGTTCTCATTTAATAAACGACCAATCACAAGGCGATTCACATGGGTGATCACCTCAACAATTTGACCTTCGGGACGCCCACGCCGATCGGTCCCCATCACCCGCACCTTGACTCGGTCTCCATGCATCACCCGGGACATCTCCCGCTCGGAGAGAAAGATGTCCTCGCCAGCATCGTCTGGAACCACGAAGCCAAAGCCATCGCGATGACCTTGAATCGTGCCGAGGCGATCGGATTCACGCGGCACTAGAGGCACAGATTTACGCATGGCTTACATTCATTTGATCAAGATTCCATAGGATATGAGCGGAAAGAGCCGCTACTAGCCCTATAATAGAGCCCAATGCCCAGATGGCGAAATTGGTAGACGCACCAGCTTCAGGTGCTGGCGATCGAAAGGTTGTGGAGGTTCGAGTCCTCTTCTG
>CANGWV010000079.1 GCA_947457875.1 Burkholderiaceae bacterium | reverse complement strand
ATTTTGCGTCACGCAGTCCAATATTGGCGCACCTTGCATTCCGATGCGGATGCGAAGTTTGATCAAGTTGTGGAATTGCGTGCCGACGAAATCCAGCCCCAAGTCACCTGGGGAACTTCGCCAGAAATGGTGTTGCCCATCAGCGAGCGCGTTCCTGATCCAGAAAAAGAGCGGGATCCCAATAAACGCAGTGCAATGGAGCGTGCCTTGCAATACATGAATTTAACGCCCAACACCTTGCTGAGCAGTATTCCGATTGATAAGGTATTTATCGGTTCCTGCACCAATAGCCGAATCGAGGATTTGCGTGCTGCTGCGAAGGTAGTCGATCGCCTCGGTAAAAAAGTCTCGCCCAATATTAAGTTAGCTTTGGTCGTGCCAGGATCTGGATTGGTAAAAGCGCAGGCCGAGCGTGAAGGCCTCGATCGGGTTTTCAAGGCTGCCGGTTTTGAATGGCGTGAACCGGGCTGCTCAATGTGCTTAGCCATGAATTCAGATCGCTTAGAGCCTGGTGAGCGCTGCGCGTCCACATCGAACCGGAATTTTGAAGGCCGTCAAGGCGCTGGTGGCAGAACCCATTTAGTCAGTCCTGCTATGGCTGCTGCTGCTGCTATAGAAGGTCATTTTGTTGATGTACGCAAAATTGCGTAATTAACCAAACGAAAGGTCCAAGCCATGCCAAATCCACGCTATTCCATGATTGCCAAGTTGTCTGTAGTGCTAGTGTCAGGTATTTTTATTAGTGCCTGTGCCAACACCATGGAGGGGATGGGTAAGGATTTGCAAAAGATAGGAACTTCGATGGATTCGAAATCGCCGTCTTCTGCGCCTAGCAATCCTCCTGCATCGCAAACCCAAGGAAAAGACGTTGTGGTGACGCCCGTAAAATAAGTGGCAATAACAAAAAAGCAGAGTCAGGCGTAATGGAAAAATTTACTCAATACCAAGGATTGGTTGCTCCACTCGACCGAGAGAACGTCGATACCGATGCCATCATTCCCAAACAGTTTTTAAAGTCGATAAAAAAAACCGGCTTCGGTCAAAACCTGTTTGATGAATGGCGCTACTTGGACCAGGGTGAGCCTGGACAAGATTGCAGTGCGCGCCCACTAAATCCTGACTTTATTCTGAACCAGACTCGCTATAAAAATGCTGGCATCTTGCTGGCCCGTAAGAATTTCGGTTGCGGCAGTTCGCGCGAGCATGCCCCTTGGGCTTTGGGTCAATATGGCTTTCGTGCAGTGATCGCCCCCAGTTTTGCAGACATATTCTTTAATAATTGCTACAAGAACGGGCTTTTACCGATCGTACTCACGGAGCAGCAGGTCGACCACCTCTTTAATGAGACCCTGGCTTTTAACGGCTATCAGCTTACGATTGATCTGGCAACGCAAGAGGTGATTGCGCCCGATAATCGCCGCTATTCCTTTGAAATCGATGGATTTCGTAAATACTGCCTACTCAATGGCCTAGACGATATTGGCCTGACCCTCAAAAATGCCGATAAAATAAAGGCATACGAAGCAGAGCGCGTGTTGCGGATGCCGTGGCTTGCTACGCAGCTACCGTAAAAACAGCCTCGCACTGGCTAGTTAACCCTTTTTAAAGGCTTGTTATGAAAATTGCAGTATTGCCGGGCGATGGTATTGGCCCGGAAATTGTCGCTGAGGCGGTCAAAGTCCTCAGGGTATTAGGCCCAACATTTGATCTGGAAGAGGCTCCTGTTGGCGGGGCAGCGTATGACCTTTCAGGACATCCTTTGCCGCCAGCGACCTTAGATTTAGCGAAAAGCGCCGATGCCATCTTGTTTGGCGCTGTTGGTGACTGGAAGTACGACACCTTGGCGCGTGAATTGCGTCCTGAGCAAGCCATCCTCGGATTACGTAAACATTTGGAGTTGTTTGCTAATTTCCGTCCCGCCATTTGTTATCCCGAGTTAACTGCTGCATCCAGCTTGAAGCCAGAAATTGTGGGTGGTTTGGATATCCTTATTGTGCGTGAACTCAATGGCGATATTTACTTTGGTCAGCCGCGAGGCATTCGCACTTCAGAGCATGCGCTGTTTAAAGGCGCTCGTGAAGGATTTGACACCATGCACTACAGCGAGCCGGAAGTGATCCGAATTGGCAAGGTGGCATTTGAGGCGGCGCGCAAGCGCAGCAAAAAAGTATGCAGCGTGGATAAAGCCAACGTGCTTGAAACATCGCAGCTTTGGCGCGATGTGATGACCAAGCTAGCTGCCGACTATCCCGATGTTGAGTTATCCCATATGTATGTCGATAACGCAGCCATGCAACTCGTGAAGGCACCGAAAGCATTTGATGTCGTAGTGACCGGGAATTTATTCGGCGACATCCTCTCGGATGAGGCTGCGATGCTAACCGGCTCGATTGGCATGTTGCCATCAGCTTCCTTGGACAAGAACAACAAAGGCTTGTATGAGCCAAGCCACGGCTCTGCTCCCGATATTGCTGGCAAAGGGATTGCCAATCCGTTGGCAACCATTCTGTCTGCAGCGATGATGCTGCGCTACTCCTTGAGCATGACGGCAGAGGCTGATCGGATTGAAAAAGCAGTTCAGAAGGTATTGCAGCAGGGCTTACGTACTGCCGATATTTACACTGAAGGTACCCAGCGGGTATCCACGGTGCAAATGGGCGATGCAGTAGTGGCCGCATTGACGTAATTCATTGATATAGGAAGGTAAGGCATTCGTAATTTTATGGCGACACATCAAACATTAAACACTACAAACGCTCCACTAGTCGGCTTGGTCGGCTGGCGCGGCATGGTTGGTAGCGTCCTCATGGATCGCATGTTGGCAGAGGGCGACTTTGATTTCATTGAGCCTGTATTTTTTAGTACCAGTAACGCCGGTGGCGACGTACCTGCGATTAATGGTCGCCACATCACCAAAAGCGAAAAGAAGCTACAAGACGCCAATGATGTTAAAGCGCTTGCTCGCTGCGACATTATTTTGACGTGCCAAGGTGGCGATTACACCAAGGCAATTTTCCCTCAGCTTCGTGCAGCGGGTTGGCAGGGCCATTGGATTGATGCTGCTAGCGCACTGCGTATGAATGATGATGCGGTTTTAGTTCTCGATCCCGTCAATCGACCCGTGATTGATCGCGCATTGGCTGCTGGGGGCAAAAATTGGATTGGCGGTAATTGCACCGTGAGCTTGATGATGATCGCCATGGGCGGATTACTTAAAGCCGATGCGGTGGAATGGATTAGTGCCATGACCTACCAAGCGGCCTCTGGCGCCGGCGCGCAAAATATGCGTGAGTTGCTGTTGCAAATGGGTGCATTGCGCGATAGCGTCGATACCGAACTAAATGACCCGGCCTCTTGGATTTTGGATATTGATCGCAAAATTTCGGCGACCATGCGCTCGGCCGATTTTCCAACCAAGAACTTTCGCAATACCGCCTTGGCCGGTAGCCTGATTCCTTGGATTGATGTACCAGTCGAAAATGGCCAAACGAAAGAGGAGTGGAAGGGCGGCGCTGAATGCAACAAGATTCTAGGGCGCCCCCCTTTTAGAACGCCGGGAAGTATTCCGATTGATGGTATTTGTGTGCGGGTTGGCGCCATGCGCTGCCACTCCCAAGGCTTGACGATCAAGCTAAAGAAAGACATTCCTTTGCCAGAGATTGAGGCTATGCTGGCGAAGGACAATGCGTGGGTCAAAGTGGTGCCCAATGAGCGGGAAGCAACCGAGCGCGAGTTATCTCCCGCCAAAATCAGCGGCACCCTCACTGTACCCATTGGTCGACTGCATAAGTTGGCCATGGGGCCCGAATACCTTGGCGCCTTTACAGTAGGCGATCAATTGCTGTGGGGCGCTGCCGAACCCTTGCGCCGCATGCTGCGCATTTTGTTGGAGCGCTAAAGGTGCACGTGCGTGCGCCCGCTCGCTTGGTACATGGCCTAGCAGCCGTCATTGCTAGTGCTTGCCTTGCTTGGAGTGCAACCAGCGGTGCATTTTCATTAGGCACTCCTAAGGTACTCTCTCAGCCGGGTCAGCCCATTCGCGCTGAAATTCCATTGCGTGTATCGGCCGCAGATCAAGAGCAGCTGAGTAATTTGCAAGTCATCAATGCGAGTAAGGACGCCTATGAGCGCCTTGGTATTTCCCCTGCGATCGTTGAGCTTGAGCCGCAGGTGCGGATCGATCGCCGGGATGGCAATCGCAGCGTGATTGTGCTCGAGACCGCAAAGCCCATTTCTTCTGAGCGACTAAATCAAGATCCATTTATTGATCTTGTGGTCACCGTGCAATGGCCCTCTGGTCAGCTCACTAAAAATTACACCTTACTCTTGGGTGATCCTAGTCAAGTCACCGTCCGCCCAGGTCAAACCTTAAGTGAGATTGCAGCCCAAATGGCGCCCTTACTTGATGGCGCTACCTTGGATCAAACCATCATGGCGTTGTATAAAGCCAATCCCGATGCATTTGCTGGCGGCAGTATTCATCGCCTGCCTGCTGGGGCTGAATTAGTAAAGCCAAGTCAGTCCTTGATGCAGTCGATTACACCAACGCAGGCAAGTCAGTTTGTTGAAAAAGCCAATCAAGCATGGCTTGATTCCCATGGTGGTCCGACTAAATCAGTTGCTACTGCATCAAGCAATACAGCGAAGGCGGCGAACGATCCTACTGCCGCAAAAGATCGTTTAACGATTGGACCGGGTACCGATGCGAATGCGGATCAGCGGCGCTATACCGAAGAAATCGTGGCCCAAGAGAAAATACTGGAGCAAACGCGCAGTCGCATTGTTGAGTTAGAAAAAAACATTGCCGATTTACAAAAATTGTTGGATGCAGGTAAGGCGCTTTCTAAATCCGGATCGGTTACTGAGTCCGGCCCTACAAATACTGCCTTGGCGCCTGTCTTGGTTGTTTTTGGGGTGATTGCAGCTACGGGATTGCTATTGTGGTTTATGGCTCGCCATGCGCGTCAATCAGAACGCACTACGTCTGCACATACCGATAGGGTCGCCCCAGAAATGCTACGGGACGATGTAAAACCTGAATCGCCCAGCGAAGACATGTCGGCGCGAACGAAAAATTTGTTTGCCGGCATTAATCTCGATTTAGCTCCGATCAAAAGCGATCCTGCAGTTCGGAATGACGCATTGCGCGTCAAACTCAATCTTGCAAAAGCCTATATGACGATTGAAGACTTTGCTGCCGCAACGCGCAGCTTGGATGACATCGTCCAGCTTAGCCTTGATCCTGCCAATGGAGTAGATGCATCGCTCGCTGTCGAAGCCAAAGCCATGCTATCTGAAATCAATCAGCGAAGTAGCTAATCGGGATGCGACCCCGTGTTTGCTGGATTCAGTAGATGACGCGCATTGCGCTGGGCTTGCAGTACGACGGCACCCGATTTGTTGGGTGGCAGACTCAGCCCAGTCAAAACACCGTACAAGATAAAGTAGAGCAGGCCATCAATGCCTTTATTGGTGATACCCAATTGCGCATCAATCCCATCCGCGTTACCGCTGCTGGGCGAACCGATACGGGAGTCCATGCCCTTGGGCAGGTGGTGCATTTTGATTGCGGCGTTGAGCGTGATGCTTGGTCTTGGGTGCGCGGTCTCAATAGTTTTCTGCCTATTGATGTTGTGGTGAACTGGGCTCAGGCCGTCGATGATTCTTTTGATGCGCGGTTTTCCGCATTTGAGCGCAGTTACGTGTATGTCTTACACGTGGGTCCATGTCGCGCGCCGACCGTCGCCTCCCGTGCTGGCTATTTGATGCTTGCTGCGGATAAGTGGCTTGATATAGGCGCGATGCAAATGGCTTCCCAATGCCTTTTAGGGGAACATGATTTTTCCTCCTTTAGGTCCTCCGAGTGCCAAAGCAAAACGCCGATTAAAACCGTGTACGACATTCAAATTTTGGGTCAGCGCCCTTGGGTCTACATTGTGGTTCGGGCCAATGCCTTTTTGCACCACATGGTTCGCAATCTCGTAGGTAGCCTGTTGGCGATCGGCCAAGAAAAGCAGCCAGCAGGGTGGTTAGCTCAGGTATTGGAGGCCAAAAGCCGTCAGTCTGCAGCGCCGACGTTTTCGCCCGATGGCCTCTATTTGGCTCGGGTGGGGTATCCGGCGGAACACCATATTCCAGCCCCATGGCTAGCGCATTCATGGCTGCCGGCCGAGGTCATTGCCTTGCTGCAAGAGCCAATTCCTATGCAGCCGAAGCGGATTATGATTTAACTATGGGATTACTTCATTACGCACCAGAGCGCACCCGCATCAAGATTTGTGGCCTTACACGCCCGCAAGACGTTGATTTTGCAGTTAATTCTAGTGTGGATGCGCTGGGTTTTGTGTTTTATCCCCCCAGCCCAAGGGCGGTCAGCCCACAACATGCTGCCGCGCTCATCTCCCGCTTGCCAGCCGGAGTAGATGCCGTCGGCCTCGTTGTGAATGCCTCCGATGCTGAATTTGCGGCAATTCGGGCCTATGCGCCGATCACTTTATGGCAATTTCATGGGGATGAGAGCCCAGAGGAATGCCAGCGTTTGGCTGCCGGGGACCCATGGATCAAAGCAGGACGAGTAGGCGAAGGCTTCGCATTTGCTGATTTTTCCCTACAATATAGGCAAGCAGCCGGTTTCTTGCTCGATGCCCTGGTTGAGGGCTATGGTGGGGGCGGCATTCCTTTTGATTGGCAATGGATTCCAGAAGCATGGGTAAGCGCAAACGCGCCTCGGGTCGTTTTGAGTGGTGGGTTGAACGCACACAACGTGGGCGAAGCGATTGCGCGCCTACAACCTTGTGCCGTGGATATTTCGAGCGGCGTTGAAAGCGCTAAAGGCATTAAAGATGCCGTTTTAATGGGCCAGTTTATTGAGGCAGTTCGACTGGCGGATTCCAAGAAACCAATGCGGTAACCCAATCAAAAGAGGTAACTATGTACGATAAGCCGGATTCACGCGGGCACTTTGGCCCTTACGGCGGTGTTTTCGTTTCAGAAACACTCATGTTTGCGCTTGAAGAATTAAAAGAAGCATACGCACGCTACCAGCACGACCCCGATTTCATTGAAGAGTT
>CANGWV010000078.1 GCA_947457875.1 Burkholderiaceae bacterium | reverse complement strand
GCGGACACAGCCTTGGGCCTAGCTCAGGAATTAACCCTGGGCTTTTGATTTAGCAAAATCGATTGCGAGCTGAACGGTCGTAATTTTTTCAGCTTCTTCGTCTGGAATTTCAATACCAAACTCATCTTCCAAAGCCATGACCAATTCAACAGTGTCAAGTGAATCAGCGCCTAAGTCGTTAACAAAAGAGGATTCATTTTTGATGTCTCCTTCTGCTACGCCTAATTGCTCAGCGACGATCTTCTTAACGCGTTGTTCGATGTTATCCATTAAGTCCCCCAGGGGTTGTAAAAAAACGATTTAAGGATTTTAGCAGTTTGGCGCAATCGAGGGCAGAACTGCCTATTTCCAGGAAAGTAAAATTAGGCTAAATACAGGCCACCATTGACGTGGAGGGTGTTTCCAGTGATATAGGCGGCAGCGGGAGAGGCTAAAAAAGCGACCGCCTGAGCCACATCTTCGGGGGTACCCAAACGGGCCAATGGGATATTGGCCTTGAGTGCATTTTGCTGCTCTTCGCTTAAAGCGCGGGTCATATCGGTATCAATAAAACCGGGAGCAACGCAATTGACGGTAATGTTGCGGCTGCCAATCTCGCGAGCCAATGCCCGGGTCATGCCAGATACCCCAGCCTTCGCCGCCGCATAATTTGCCTGGCCAGGATTTCCCATGTGCCCAACAATCGAGGTGATGTTAATAATGCGGCCGGAGCGCGCCTTCATCATCGGACGCAACACTGCCTGCGACAAACGAAATACCGCACTTAAATTGGTATCGATGACATCGGTCCACTCTTCCGACTTCATTCGCATGGCGAGTTGATCGCGGGTGATGCCGGCATTGTTGACCAAAATCTGAATGCCGCCAAAGTCCTTCACGATTAAGTCAATAATGTCTTCGCATGCCTTTGGGTCTGTCACGTTCAGGGCAACTCCACGGCCGCCGTTGGCTTTCAAGCGCGCGTCAATGGCAGCAGCGCCATCCGCAGTCGTTGCAGTGCCAATGACCTTGGCACCTGCTTGCATCAAGGCATCGGCAATGGCTTGGCCAATACCGCGGGAGGCGCCGGTTACCAGTGCGACTTGTCCTGTTAAATCCAGATTCATCTTTCTTCCTTCTGCTTATTGTTGCTTGACTGCTTCCAGGGCTTCATTCAAGCTCACTGCATCAAAAATCGGTAGGCCGATCACGCCCTCATGAATGCGCTTTGTTAATCCTGCCAGCACTTTGCCGGGACCACATTCATATACCTGAGTAACGCCCTGCCCTGCCATGGCATGAATAATTTCTTGCCAGCGCACGGGTTTGGCAGCCTGCCGTACCAGAGACTCTTTAATGTCCGCCGGCGTACTGAGGATGGTGACATCCACATTGTTAATCACCGGAATTTCTGGAGTAACGATCACCAGGTTTTCAAAATACATTTTCAGTTTTTCTGAGGCAGGTTGCAAGAGCGATGAATGGAATGGCGCTGACACAGGCAAGGGTAAAGCGCGCTTAGCACCGGCCTCTTTTAATAACTCACAGGCTTTCGTCACTGCGGAATTTGCACCCGCAATCACCACCTGGCCGGGAGCATTAAAATTCACTGCCTCTACTACTGCGCCCGCGGCCTGACTTGCTGCGCGGCAAACCTCCACTACAGTCGCATCATCTAAGCCCAAGATGGCAGCCATGCCGCCCGTGCCAACGGGGACCGCACTTTGCATCGCTTCTGCACGAAAGCGCACCAAAGGCACTGCGTCTTTAAATGCCAATGCATTGGATGCCACCAAGGCAGAGTACTCGCCTAAGCTATGTCCGGCCATCACTGCAGGCTTGGGTCCGCCGGCAGCCAACCAAGCGCGATAAAAGGCAACCCCGGCCGTGAGCATCACGGGTTGTGTATTGGTAGTGAGCGACAAAGCTTCGGCAGGTCCTTCCGCAATTAACCTCCCAATGTCCTCACCCAGCACATCCGATGCCTCTTGAATGGTGGCACGCACTTCAGGGCGATCCGCAATGGTGTTGAGCATTCCGACTGACTGGGAGCCTTGGCCCGGAAAAACAAATGCAAATGTCATATGAAAAATTCCAAAAAATCGCTGAATTAGTATTTTAGGAGAACCGCACCCCAGGCAAAACCGCCACCCACACCTTCTAACAAGAGGTGTTGGCCGCGCTGAATTTGCCCCGATCGCACGCCGGCATCGAGCGCCAACGGAATCGATGCGGCCGATGTATTGCCATGCTCTGAAACCGTCACAATCACTTTATCCATCGACATACCCATCTTGCGGGCGGTGCCTTCCATGATCCGAATGTTGGCTTGGTGTGGCACGAGCCAATCAATGTGTTCAGGTTTTAAGTTCGCCCGATCGAGTACCTCATGCGCAACTTGCTCGAGAACTTTGACGGCAAGCTTAAACACCGCCTGACCATCCATGGTCATAAACGGCGATCCTGTAATGCCGCCGCTGACGGCCCTGCCAGGAACGCACAAAATACCGCGCTGGCTTCCATCGGCATGCAAGGCACTGGCCAAGATACCGGGCTCACTACTGGCTTCCAAAACAACTGCGCCTGCGCCATCACCAAACAAGACGCAGGTGGTGCGGTCTTGAAAATCCAAAATGCGGGAAAACACTTCCGCGCCAATCACCAAGACCTTGCGATAGGTGCCTGTTCGAATCATGGCATCGGCAACCGACATGGCATACATAAAACCGGCGCATACGGCTTGCACATCAAAAGCTCCGCAGCCATGGTGGGCGCCCAACTTATCCTGAATTACGCAGGCTGTACTGGGAAAGCCGCCTAAATGGTCTGGTGTAGAGGTGGCCAAAATAATCAGATCCAGATCGCCAGCAGTGCAATTGGCGCTTGCCATTGCCGCTAGGGCTGCTTTCATACCAAGGTCGCTGGTGAGCTCGCTATCGCTTGCAAAGTGGCGTGCCTCGATACCACTGCGCGTTTTAATCCACTCGTCACTGGTCTCCAGGCCCGACTTTGCCAGTCGCGCGACGAGATCATCATTGCTTAAGCGCAGTGCGGGCAAATAACTGCCAGTACCGGCAATACGAGAATGGATTGTCATGCTGGCGCCCTCGATGCAAATGCCTCGGCAATGCGCTCAACCATACTGCCTTTAGCTGCCTCATATGCGCGCTCCAAAGCAAAGCCAAAACTAAAGCTATCCGCAGAGCCGTGACTTTTAATCACACATCCGCGCAGACCCAATAAGACAGCGCCGTTGTAACGCCGGTGGTCAACCCGCTTGCGCACGCGCAGCAGTGGCAGCATGGCGCACATCGCCATCAACCGAGTGAGCCATGAGCGCTTAAACTCCTCGCGAATCAAGCCACTCATCATTTTGGCTAATCCTTCACTGGCCTTCAACACCACATTACCCACAAAACCATCGCACACCACAATGTCAGTCGTGCCTTTAAAAATATCGTTGCCCTCAACATTGCCATAAAAGTTGAGATTGCTGGCGCGCAATAATTCGCCAGTGAGTTTGACAACCTCGTTGCCTTTGATCACCTCTTCGCCAATATTTAGTAAGCCAATCGTTGGGCTTGGCTTTCCTTCCACTACCCGCACCATCACATCCGCCATCTGCGCAAATTGCATCAAGTGCAGGGGTTCGCAATCGGCGTTAGCGCCTAGGTCCAAAACGGTTGTGGCTCCACCCAATTGATTGGGCATACCCGTTGCAATCGCTGGACGATCAATGCCATCCAGGGTTTTGAGGATATATCGCGAGATCGCCATCAAGGCGCCCGTATTGCCAGAAGAAATAATGGCATCGGCTTTTTGGTCTCTGACTTGCTCAATGGCAACCCGCATCGATGAATCTTTTTTACGACGCAAGGCGACCTCAATCGAATCATCCATCAGCACCACTTCGGTGGCTGCAATAATTTGAATGCGGTCACGCGGAACATCACTCAGCTCGCTCAAGGCAAGCTCAATCGCATCGACATTTCCAACTAAGGTGATTTTGGCATCCGCATGGCTGGCTAAAAAGGCACAGCTCGCGGGAACGGTGATTGAGATACCGTAGTCTCCGCCCATGGCATCGACTGCGAGAGTCACACTCTTGGGTTCGGTCATTGCTGCAAATCGGTTTTAAGAAAAAAGCGGCTTAATTAAATTAGAGCCGCTTCGATCAGGTGATTTGTGGAATTAATCGTTCTTGGTTTTAACTACTTTGCGGCCACGATAGTAGCCGTTTGGAGAAATGTGGTGACGCAAGTGCGCCTCACCAGTAGTCGCCTCAACAGCAGTAGCGGGTGCAGTTAAAAAGTCGTGGGCACGGTGCATGCCACGCTTGGAAGGGGATTTTTTATTTTGTTGGACGGCCATGTTGAACTCCTAAGCAATGCGAGATTCTAGCATAGAAACAGCCAAAAACCAGGCTTCCCCAGTGGAATTAAAGTAGTTACGGGGTCGATATCGTGACTCGGCCTACTCTTTTTTCTTCATATTTTTCAATATGTTAAAGGGATTATCTGGTTTTTTTGCTGTTTCGCCGTGGTTCAGGGGGTCGTCTACCCCGGACCGTAGGGCGGCAGGCTCACATACACCCTCAGAGTGCTTTGGAATCAAGGGTAGGGAGAGCAAAATCTCATCCTCGATCGTCCCCAGCAGATCAAACTGCGAACTAATTACTAGGGGCTCGAGCGCATCATCCTCCATTGGAAAGGCGTCTGCCAGCGCCTCATTCGCCAAAAACACGAACTGCCGCGACTCCTCAATCTGAACTAGGCAGGGCTGCATGCAGCGCTGGCATATCAGGTGCATCTGGCCCTTCAGGCCTAAATTCATTTTGAGGCGCGGCTCTCCGCCTGCAACCCCATCAAAGAAGGTATTGACTGCCCACGCAAAACCATCGTCTGCGGCACATACGGCGGCTTCTAAAGCAACTCGCGGCAGTGCATCCAGCGCTAAAAATCCCTGCCCAGTATAGGTTTGTGACACCAGCAGATCAATGGAGCGCAGCGCCTTAGGCTCGGTAGGCAGGGTTAGTGAAGGCAAAACGGGATTACGATTCATGGTCTAAGTCTAAATGAAGGTACGCTTACTGCATGGGTAACCTACAAACACAGCCACTCATTTTGGCATCGAGCTCGATTTACCGTCGCGACCTTTTGGCGCGATTGGGCCTGTCTTTTGAAGCGATTGCTCCCCAGGTGGATGAAAGCGCCCTGCCAAATGAAGGGGTTGCTGCCATGGCGCTGCGCCTTGCTATTGCAAAAGCGACCGCCATTGCAAAGCTTTATCCCAATACCTGGGTCATCGGCTCAGATCAGGCGGCTGATCTCCATGGTCAAGCGATTGGTAAGCCAGGCAATTTTGATAATGCACTTGTGCAGTTACAACGCATGCGCGGCCAAACCGTCTACTTTCATACTGCCGTCTGCTTAATGCGAGCAGATTATTCTGTTGCAATGAATGTAGCAACCGAGGTTCGATTTCGGGACTTACCCGATGCCACTCTGATTAACTATCTAGAGTTAGAGCAACCCTATGACTGTGCTGGAAGCGCTAAATGCGAAGGTATGGGCATTGCCTTGCTGGAATCGATTCGCTCGGATGATCCTACCGCACTCATAGGTCTACCCTTGATTGCATTAAGTGCCCTGCTACGTAACGCTGGTTTTGAAATTCCCCCTTCAAGAAACGATCTCCGCTGATGACTGCATCTCATTTAGGTAGCTTATATTTAGTGCCCAATACCTTGGGTGATGATGCGCGCTCCGCACAACTTCCCCATGTCATGCCAATCGAAACGATGCGCTGCGCATCCCAGTTAACGCATTGGATTGTCGAAGATGCCAAAACAGCGCGTGCTTTTTTAAAGTCAATTGATACTCTCGCCCCCTTAGCGTGTCCCATTCAAGAAATGCACATGTCTGAATGGCGGGGCGCCGCGCGCAATGCCAAGTACGGCGATACGATCAAGCCAGAAACCCTCCTAGAGCCATTGTTGCGTGGCATCGATATTGGCCTGATGTCTGAGGCGGGCGTGCCTGGCGTAGCCGATCCTGGGGCTGAGCTCGTATTGGCGGCACATCGCCTAGGAGCTAAAGTGAAGCCACTCGTTGGCCCAAGTTCACTGCTCTTAGCTTTAATGGCCAGCGGACTTAATGGGCAGCGTTTCGCGTTTCAGGGTTACTTACCTCAGGATGGCGGCGAACGAACTGCACGCTTAAAGCAATTAGAGTCCGAATCGCGCAAGCTACAACAAACGCAGCTCTGGATTGAGACGCCCTATCGCAACGCGGCCATGATGGCGAGCTGCCTGCAATCCCTCGCACCACAAACGCATGTATGCCTAGCGCTTGACTTAAGTCTACCGACGGAAGAGATCAGAAGCATGGCAATTTCAGAGTGGAAAAAAGGATTTCCTAGCGAGGCAGCGTGTGCTGCCTTGCAAAATCGCCCATGCGTATTTTTATTGCTAGCGCACTAAACCTTATTTGATATCGCCCGACCGCACTAATGCTTTGCCGGCGGCCGAACCCACTTCAGCACCAAAGCGTTTCGCAACCCGTTCGGCAAAGTTTTCTTTCATGGTGTAGTCGAGGATGTTGGGCGCTTTAAACACATCACGCGCTACCGTATCGACCGTACCAAAACCATCTGCTAGCCCCATTTTTACAGCTTGCTCGCCATTCCATACGCGACCAGTAAATAAATCGGGGGTTTCTTTCAGGCGCTCACCACGCCCTTCTTTCACCACCGTAATAAATTGCTGGTGAATTTCATTAAGCATGGTTTGCACCATTTCAACTTGCTTTGGGTCTTCTTTGCTAAACGGATCGAGCATGCCCTTGTTTGAGCCCGCTGTAATCATGCGCCGTGAAATGCCTAGCTTATCCATTAATCCAGTAAAACCAAAGCTATCCATCACCACTCCGATCGAACCCACAATGCTGGCCTTATCGACCAAAATTTGATCGCCCGCAACCGCAATGTAATACCCGCCCGATGCGCAGATATCCTCAACAACGACATGCAGTGGCTTGTTGGGATAGAGCGCGCGTAAGCGCCGAATCTCGTCATTAATAATCCCCGATTGCACTGGCGATCCGCCCGGACTATTGATGCGCAAAATCACACCCACGCT
>CANGWV010000077.1 GCA_947457875.1 Burkholderiaceae bacterium | reverse complement strand
GTTGCCGTAACGGTTGGCTTCTTGCTATATGCCCTTTTTGGCAATCATTTACCGGCCCCATGGACCCACAAAGGCTATGACTTAGATCGCCTCGTAGGTTTTATGTACATGACCTTAGAGGGTATTTACGGCACTGCAATTGATTCAGCAACACAAGAGAAGTTAGACGCCTTCATTAAGCAGGAAGAAGGCGATTCCAATGACTACAAAGGGCTATTGGCTAAATTTATAGTCCTCGTTGCTGTTGGCATGTCCTTGTTTCATTTATATGCCGCTTTTTACATCGTGCCAACCCACCAGTTACGGGTTGTGCACGTTGGTTTAGTTTTATTTTTACTATTTCTGAGTTTTCCGATCGCGAATCGCTTTAAAAATCGATTGATGTGGTGGGACGTTATCTTTAGTCTCCTTGCGGTCTATATTTCGTATTACATTCTGAGTGGTGGCGATGACTTTACCGATCGCAATACCGCACCTGACCCCAAAGATGTTTACTTTGGCATTGCTTTAATCCTCCTCATTTTGGAGGGTGTACGCCGTACCAATGGCATGGTCCTAGTTGGTGTCACCGTTGGTTTCTTGCTATACGCCCTCTTCGGTAATTATTTACCAGCACCATGGACCCACAAGGGCTACGACTTAGATCGCCTCGTTGGTTTTATGTACATGACCTTAGAGGGTATTTATGGCACCGCAATTGACGTGTCTGCAACCCTGATTATTTTATTTACGATCTTTGGCGCCTTTTTGCAATTCACAGGCGCAGGCAAGTTCTTTATTGATTTTTCCTTTGCTGCCATGGGCGGCAAATCCTCCGGCGTAGGCCGCACCATCGTGCTCTCGTCTTTCTTGCTCGGCGGACCATCCGGTTCCGGCGTGGCCACAACCGTTACGGTTGGATCGGTTGCCGCGCCCATGTTAGACAAAGTCGGTTACGAAAAAAATGCAGCAGGTGGCTTACTGGCCGCGGGTGGCTTAGGTGCGATTATTTCCCCTCCAGTACTCGGCGCGGCAGCCTTCTTAATCGCTGACTTTTTAAAGATCTCCTATTTGGATGTGCTCTTAATGGCGTGCATTCCAACCATTTTGTTTTACCTTGGCCTTTTTGTCATGGTTGAGATCGATGTGCGCAAGTACAAGATGAAGAGCATTCATTTTGAAACTGCGGAGAGTGCTTGGCAGCTAACCAAGAAATACTGGTTCCATTTCTTTTCGCTGATTTCAATTGTGGTGTTCATGATGATGGGCTTCTCCCCCATCATGTCGGTATTTTTTGCAACGGTCGTGTCGGCCCTGACCAGCATGTTGCGCGAAGATACGGCAATCATTCCGTATGCTTGGTTTAAAGGAAAGATGCCAATTCTGTCTGGCCTATACAACTCCAACCTCACTAAATCGTTGGCTGCGGGCTCTACTGGCGTTATATCGATTGCAGCAACCTGCGCGGGCGCTGGACTCATTGTTGGTACCGTCACCCTCACCGGCTTGGGTCTCAAATTTAGTTCGATTGTGATTCAGTATGCGGACGGCTCCTTACTGCTTACTGCAATCTTCACCGCCTTAGTGGTGTGGGTTGTTGGCCTCGCTGTACCGGTTACCGCGTCGTACATTATTTGTGCGGTGATTGCAGCCCCCGCCCTGATTAACTTAGGCGTGCCGGCATTTGCGGCGCACATGTTCATTTTCTATTACGCCGTTCTCTCCGAAGTATCGCCGCCAACCGCCCTATCGCCGTTTGCCGCTGCCGCGATCTGTAAAGGTGATCCCTACAAAACAACACTGCAGTCCTGGAAATATGTTGCACCTGCAATTTTGGTGCCCTTTATGTTTGTGCTGGATAAGTCCGGTGTAAGCCTTTTGTTGATGGGATCTACTACCGCATTAGCAGATGCCAATTGGAGTGAGATCGCTTGGATTACATTTACCGCCATTGCCGGAATTATTTGTCTGGCCGGCGGTTTGCAAGGCTGGTTTATTGAGAAGACCAATCGCGTCGAGCGCATCGTCATGATTGCGTCTGGCGTAGCGCTGGCTTACCCAACCAATGAGGCTGACATTGGCGGATTCATCGGCTTTGGCCTCGTTCTGCTTTCCCAAATCATTCGCAACCGTCGTCAGCGGCCACCAGCGATCGCCTAAGGTTTTTACATTGAGCGTTCAGTGTTCCGATCAAAAATAATGCCCGCTTTGTGCGGGCATTATTCTTTTGTAGGCCTTAACTACATCGCTAAGGTAATTCGATTATTTCGTAATTTTGCTCCAAGCCGATTTACCAGCGTACTTTTGAATCGCTTTTTCATCGAACTCAAATCCCAATCCAGGGGTTTTGTGCAAAATCAAATCGCCGTTCTTAAATGCCAGCTGCTTATTAATCAAGTTGCGGAAATTGAGCACCTGATCATCCAAGAAGAACTCAACGAAGCGAGCATTCGGTGTTGCTGCAACCAGTGGGGCGTGCAAATCATGCATCCAATGCGGGCAGACCGTCACGCCCTTACAGTCGGCGTAGGCTGAAATCCGGCGCCACTCCGTAATACCGCCACATACAGCTGCATCCGATTGCAGTATCGCTGCGCCACCGGCTTCAATCAATTCCCGGAAGCGCCAACGCCCCGCTTCCATTTCACCGGTAGCAACATTGATGGTTGTACGCTGCGCGAGGGCAGCATGCAAATCAATCGCATCGGGTGAGAACGGCTCTTCAATCCAGTAGGGGTTGTAGTCTTCAAAACGGCGGATATATTCGAGGGCAGTTGGTAAATCACGCCAGGCATTATTCGCATCGAGCGTGAGCAATACATCATCGCCAACGGCAATGCGTGCTGCTCGGACACGCTCTTCTTCCTCCCTTGGGGAGAGGCGACCCACTTTCATTTTGACGGCCTTAAAGCCTTGTTTTACGTAGGACTCCATTTCCTTACCGAGCTTGGCGGGGGTTTTGCCTTCCAGGTAGTAGCCTCCGCTAGCATAGGCCGGTACCCGGTCCTCCACCACTGATCCCAAATACTGGTGCAGCGGCAAGCCTGCGGCGCGAGCATTTAAATCCCATAACGCAGTGTCTAAAATCGAGATAGCGCGCATCACCGAGCCGGCACGCCCCTGCAGAATGGATTCCTCGTACATTTCCATCCATAGGCCCTCGGAGCGGTGGCTATTTTGACCAATCAATTTTTTGGCGAGCAATTGCTCCACTGCCACTTTGGCGATGGCGCCGCCCGCACTTCCCACATAACAAAATCCAACGCCCTCAATGCCCTCTTTGCTCCGAACCTTGACGATGCAGTAGTGGCGCTCTGAAACGGTGCGCGTTGAAAATGAGGTGACCTTATCCAATGGGACGCTTACCGCGGCTACCTGGATTGATTCAATAATGGGCATGGTAGATCCTTGTCAGAGAAAAAAAGATTGTAGACACAATCAGACCAACTTAATTTGACTGTGCGCAATTGGCTAATAATGCTGCACTGCAAAATCATAATCTGACACTGGGGACACAATATTAGATAATCGGGAGGTGAATCTGTTCTTGCCCACCCTTCTGCGCGGCTGCAAAACGTATGGCACTCCTTTGGGGGTGATGCTTTTGGCAAGCGTTGTTCTAAGTATCCCGATTGACACGCCTGAAGTAAATGCCCAAACGACGCCCACGCGTACGAAAGTGGTTATTCAGGGCAATGCCAAGCAAGGCGGTATTAAAGCGCAGCGTACGCAAACCCAATCACTGACGCCCAAAAAATCGAGCCTCGTGGACACCAGCAAAGAGAGTGGTCTTGCTTCTGATTTGAGTAGCAGTCTCGATTTTCGGGTGCAGCGCGGCTGCATTAAAACCGATTCCCTGGATGGCAATTTACCCGCAAAGCTGGGTATCAATGATCCGGTTTTTTTTGAATTCTTTCAAAATCAAACGCGCAGTTTTTTTTCTGAGCTGCGTGGCAATTGCATTCCATACGCAGTCGCATTTGGCAAACGCAATCGCTTCGATTCGCTCAGCATCATGAATGGGCCCATACGGGATGCCCGCACACAAATCCTGACCTTCACACCATCGGCCTTTGGTGGATTCTTAACGCAAGAAGACCGCTTGCAATCGCAATCTCCCAATCTAGTGGAAGTAGAACTATCCCTATCGGATGTCTTGTATGACGCCAAAAAAGTGGGGGATGTGTTACCCGTCGAGTTGGTCTGGGAACTAAACTCCATCGTGAAACAGTTGTATCCCGAAGACAGTCCGACTGCTGCAATTAATGCCAATCAGGTTCGACTGATTGTGGACTTTGGTGATCGTGATCGCTGGGCTCAAATCTGGGCCGTTGAAATTATGAATACCCTGAGTCAAGAGGTGCTTGCGAGTGCATTCTGGGTTGATCGCAAGGACATTCCGGGCGGCTTTTTTACCGCTTCGGGTGAGTCGATTGAACGCTCCTTCTGGACCAATCCACTAAGTTATCGCCGCATATCGCGGGGCGTGGGTAGCGTTCGGGCTGGCCGCGCCAAAGCACCTGCGAAGCAAGCAGGTCAAGCCCCAGCCACCGTACAGCGCTGGCGTACCCACATGGGCATTGATTATGCGGCCCCAACCGGAACCCCGGTCTTTAGTGTTGCCAACGGCAAAATTGCTTACCTTGGCTACAACGGGGCATTTGGCAATCTCATTATTGTCGAGCACCCAGGCAACTACCGCACGTACTACGCCCATTTGAGTAACTACAACGTTGAACTCAGTGTTGGCAACGATGTACGTCGCGGTCTTGAAATCGGTTATGTCGGTTCCACTGGGCGTTCTAGCGGGCCCCATTTGCATTACGAACTGCGGCGGGATGGCACCTACATTGATCCCTACAGCCCGTCTGCGCAGCTCGATCTATGGTCGATGCGCGATAGCGATAGCGGTCAGTTCACACGCCAACTGCTACTCTTAGGCAGCCTACCGAATAATGAGTAATGCGCCTGCCATGAATCCGTCTACCCTGCATTTACAAAATCTAGCTTGCATGCGTGGTGGCAAAACCCTGTTTACTGATCTTTCAGTTGTGCTTGAACCAGGCCATCTCTTGCGCATCACCGGCAGCAACGGCGCTGGGAAATCCAGCTTATTGCGCATGCTCTGCGGTTTATTAACACCAAGCATGGGCGGCATTCAGTGGGGGGGAAACTCAATCCATGCGGATCGTGATTTTTTTCACACGCAATTGATTTACTTAGGCCACACTCCAGCGCTCAAGGGCGACCTTAGCGCCGAAGAAAACATCATTGCAGCAGGTAGCCTGAGTGGCGATGTGATTACCAGCAGCATGGCACGCGATGCCTTGGTTCGCTCGGGCCTAGGTCACCTGGCCAGTAAGTTAGCGCGAACCTTCTCGCAAGGGCAAAAGCAACGGGTTGCATTAGCCCGCCTGCAATTAGCAGAAGACAAACCATTGTGGTTGCTTGATGAGCCATTTAATGCGCTCGACCAAAACGCCAACGAGGCACTGCAAGCATTAATTCAGGGACATTTAATGCGTGGTGGCATGGTCG
This sequence comes from Burkholderiaceae bacterium, assembly GCA_947457875.1. GTDB lineage: Bacteria > Pseudomonadota > Gammaproteobacteria > Burkholderiales > Burkholderiaceae > Polynucleobacter. Next base: position 1,620 of record CANGWV010000077.1, on the reverse strand, counting down.
CCTTAAGTAGCCACCAGGTGGTTGCCCTCGATCAAATTGACCGCGTGGTTCGGGTGAGTCTATGAGCACATCCCTGTCCATTCCAAAAGTCATGCTCGCCATTGTGCGGCGTGACCTTAGCCTCGCTCTGCGTCGCAAAAACGATAGCTTATCTGCCTTGTTTTTCTTTGTGGTCGTAGCGAGTTTATTTCCCCTGGGCATCGGACCGGAACCAACACTACTCGCCAAAATTGCACCAGGAATGCTTTGGATTGCAGCCTTACTCGCAGCAATGCTTTCACTGGGGCGTTTGTTTGCAGACGACTTCCAAGATGGCACTCTGGATCAATTGGTATTGACTGCCATTCCACTGCCACTGGCCGTGCTGTCGAAGACGGTAGCGCACTGGATTAGCTCTGGGCTAGTGCTCACCATTGCCTCTCCCATTTTGGCCATCCAATTTAATCTGGATAGCCAAAGCATGGGCATTTTGGTGCTCTCGCTCCTGATTGGGACACCCCTGCTGAGCTTAATTGGCTCGATTGGCGCAGCCCTAACCTTAGCAACGCGCGGCGGCGGCATGTTGCTGTCCTTGCTGGTTTTGCCGCTGGTCATACCCGTCCTTATTTTTGGTGCTGGCGCAGTCGATGCCCATCAGGCTGGCTTGCCAGTCGATGGTCATTTTTACCTCTTGGGTGCGATGCTGGCAATTGCCCTATTTTTTGCCCCCATCGCCACAGCAGCCAGCTTGCGAATCGCCGTGGAATAAGCCGGCTAGGCTAAAATCAGGCACACTAACGCATGCTCTAACTACCTTTAAATAAAGACTATTTCCTGTGTTCTCCTCTGGCATCAATTGGTTTAAATACGCTGCGCCTCAACGCTTTTATGCCCTATCTGGCACGCTGATTCCGTATTGCGTTGCTGTTGCCGTGATTGCCACCATCGTTGGTTTGACCATTGGTCTATTAATTGCGCCAAGCGATCACCAACAAGGTGAGTCGTATCGCATTATTTTTATTCATGTGCCTGCTGCATGGATGTCGATGATCATTTACTTGGCGATGGCATTCTGGGCGGCAATTGGACTCATTTTTAATGCGCGTCTAGCTAGCATGTTTGCCCTGGCCTTAGCACCAACCGGCGCCCTCATGACCTTCATCGCTTTGTGGACTGGGTCTTTGTGGGGCAAGCCAACCTGGGGCACCTATTGGGTATGGGATGCACGCCTGACCTCAGAGCTTATTTTGCTTTTCTTGTACCTGGGATTCTTATCGCTCCATGCATCGATTGAAGATACCCGCAAGGCCGATCGCAGCGCCGCTGTTTTGGCAATCGTTGGCGTGGTGAATATTCCGATCATTTATTTTTCAGTGAAATGGTGGAATACCTTGCACCAAGGGGCCTCCGTTAGCCTGACCAAAGCCCCAACCATGGCAACCCAAATGCTGACCGGCATGCTCATCATGACGGTGGCGTTTTGGGCTTACTCCTTCGCGTTGAGTTTCTACCGCTGCCGCACCCTCATTTTGGAGCGGGAGCGCCATACCGCATGGGCGCAGGAGGCGGTGAAATGATTTACTGGAATAGCCTTAGTGATTTTCTGCAAATGGGCGGCCACGGCCCCTTTGTATGGGGGTC
>CANGWV010000076.1 GCA_947457875.1 Burkholderiaceae bacterium | reverse complement strand
TGTTAATGACTTAGGCGCTGACTCGCTTGACACAGTTGAATTGGTTATGGCTTTAGAAGATGAGTTTGGTATTGAAATTCCAGACGAAGAAGCTGAAAAAATTACCACCGTTCAACTCGCAATCGATTTTGCTAAATCAAAAGCCCAGGGTTAATTCCTGAGCTAGGCCCAAGGCTGTGTCCGCAATGAAAAACCAGCGCCGTGTGGTTGTCACCGGCCTGGGGATTATTTCCCCAGTAGGCAATTCAGTCGACACTGCATGGGCTAGCGTGATGAGTGGCAAAAGCGGTATTGCCACCATTACCAAGTTTGATCACACCCCGCTGAGCGTTCATTTTGCGGGTGAAGTGAAAGACTTCAATGTAGAAGAGTACGTCTCAGCTAAAGAAGCGCGCCACATGGATACCTTCATCCATTACGGTATTGCTGCTGGCACGCAGGCGATTCGAGACAGTGGCATTGAAATCACCGAAGAAAACGCCGAGCGTATAGGCGTTATGGTGGGTTCTGGCATTGGCGGTCTCCCCATGATTGAGGACACGGGAGCCGAACTGCTTGCCCGTGGCCCACGCCGAATTTCCCCCTTCTTTGTTCCTGGCTCGATCATTAATATGATTTCGGGGCACTTGAGCATTCTCTTTAATCTCAAAGGCCCTAATGTGGCTGCGGTGACTGCCTGTACAACCGGTTTGCATAGCATTGGCCTGGCTGCACGCTTAATCCAGTATGGCGATGCCGATGTAATGGTTGCTGGCGGCGCAGAGTCCACTATTTCGGCCTTGGGTGTGGGCGGCTTTGCTGCGGCCCGGGCTTTATCAACCCGCAATGATGATCCAGCCACCGCCTCCCGCCCTTGGGATAAAGACCGTGATGGCTTTGTATTGGGTGAGGGCGCTGGCGTCGTCGTGCTGGAAGAGTACGAACATGCCCGTGCGCGTGGCGCAACCATTTACTGCGAATTACTTGGTTTTGGCATGAGCGGGGACGCGTATCACATGACCGCCCCCAATATGGATGGACCTAAGCGCTGCATGCAAAACGCGATGCGGGATGCGGGCCTCAATTCAGATCAAATCCAGTACGTGAATGCGCATGGTACTTCGACTCCACTCGGCGATAAGAACGAGACTGAGGCAATTAAAGCGGCTTTGGGCGACCATGCCAAAAAGGTGGTGGTCAATTCAACCAAGTCCATGACGGGTCATTTATTGGGCGGCGCCGGCGGTCTTGAATCCGTCTTTACCATCTTGGCCCTGCATCACCAGAAGTCACCGCCGACGATTAATATTTTTAACCAAGATCCAGAGTGCGACTTGGATTACTGCGCGAATACAGCGCGTGATGTCAAAATCGACCATGCCATTAAAAACAACTTTGGCTTTGGGGGTACTAACGGTACCTTGATTTTCGGTAAGTTGACCTAATATCTAAGCATCTATCCCTTTTTAGGCCCGCAGGGGCAGCATACAACATGAAAAAGCCTTTTTTAGCAGTATTAACTGCCTTGAGTTTGGGTCAGCTTGCGTTTATGCCTGCTTCTGTGGCGCAGTCGACCAGGGTGTTGGCGCCTGATTTTGCGGATTTGGTTGAAAAAGCCAGTCCTGCCGTGGTCAATATTCGAACAACAGAGCAGCGTGCAGCACCCCAGCAGGCTCAAGGTGGACTGCCGCCGGGTATTCCGGAAGAGCAAGCGGAGTTTTTTCGGCGCTTCTTCGGGGTACCGATGCCAGGCACCCCAAGGTCGGGCCCATCCCAGCCAGGACAGCCGCGTGAAGCGGAGCGTGGCGTTGGCTCGGGTTTCATCATTGATTCCAACGGTTTGATCCTAACAAATGCCCACGTAGTCGAAGGTGCCGATAAGATTTACGTCACCTTAACTGACAAGAAAGAATTTACGGCTAAGTTGCTCGGTGCAGACAAGCGAACCGACATTGCCGTGCTCAAGATTGAAGCAACCGGTTTACCAAGACTCCCATTGGGTGACTCCTCTAAGTTGCGGGTCGGCGAGTGGGTGTTAGCGATTGGCTCTCCATTTGGTTTAGAGAACACCGTTACCGCTGGAATTGTGTCGGCCAAAAGCCGTGACACTGGCGACTATCTACCCTTCATCCAAACTGATGTGGCGGTTAACCCAGGTAATTCGGGTGGCCCCTTGATTAATACCGCTGGCCAAGTAATCGGCATTAATTCGCAAATCTTTAGCCGTTCAGGTGGCTATATGGGAATTTCGTTTGCCATTCCGATTGATGAGGCGATGCGGGTTGCAGATCAATTACGCACTACTGGAAAGTTGGTGCGCGGTCGGATTGGCGTTGCCTTGGGTGACCTCAGTAAAGAAATGGCAGAGACCTTGGGTCTCGGACGTCCTCGCGGCGCATACGTGCGCAATGTCGATCCAAACGGTCCGGCAGCCACCGGCGGAATCGAGGCTGGTGATGTCATTTTGACCTTCAATGGCCGTGACATTAGCAAGTCCAGCGATCTCCCGCGCATCGTTGGCGAAACCAAGCCGGGCATGAAGGCAACGGTTCAGGTTTGGCGGAAGGGGTCGGCGCGTGAGCTTTCTGTAGTTGTGGCCGATGCGGAGGCAAGTACAAAAACCGCTGCGGCTAAAAAGCCAGATGCTCCAGCTGCACCAGCAACTAGTAACAACCCATTTGGGCTTGGCGTAACCGAATTGTCGGATACCAAAAAACGGGAGTTAAACATCAAGTCTGGGGTTGAAATTACAAGCCTAGGGGAAGGGGCTGCTGCCCGGTCTGGAATCCGCGTAGGCGATGTGATTGTGCGCCTTGGCGATAGCGATGTGACGGGCGTAAAGCAATTTGAGGGGCTAACCAAAGGTTTGGATGCCAATCGGGCGGTTGCTCTGTTTGTGCGGCGAGCAGATAGCACCCTGATTGTTCCCTTACGACCAAAAGCCCCGTAAAAGGCACAAATACCCCTAGGAGGGGCAAAAGAAATGGGTTTTAGCCTCAACCAGTACAATTGAGGCAAGACAACTTATTGCAGTGCATCATCCTGTGTGCTGCGACAAGGTGTTTTTGCTAATCTAGATAAAACACCATGGATTTAATCCGCAACTTTTCTATCATCGCCCACATCGACCATGGCAAGTCGACCCTTGCGGATCGCATTATTCAGCTGTGTGGCGGCTTATCGGATCGTGAGATGGAAGCCCAAGTCCTGGATTCCATGGATATTGAACGTGAGCGCGGAATCACCATTAAAGCCCAAACCGCAGCCCTGAGCTACAAAGCGAAGGATGGCAAAACATACAATCTGAATCTGATTGATACCCCCGGGCACGTTGACTTTTCCTATGAGGTGAGTCGATCCCTTTCGGCGTGTGAGGGCGCGCTGCTGGTAGTCGATGCTAGCCAAGGCGTTGAAGCACAAACCGTCGCGAATTGCTACACCGCCATCGAATTGGGTGTTGAGGTTGTACCCGTCTTAAATAAAATTGATTTGCCAAGTGCTGATCCAGAGCGCGCCAAACAAGAGATTGAGGATGTGATTGGCATCGATGCAGCCGATGCCTTGACCTGCTCTGCCAAAACCGGCCTTGGTGTTGCAGACGTGCTAGAAGAAATGATCCGGCGCGTGCCTCCGCCCAAGGGAAGCGTTACCGAACCCTTACAGGCCTTGATTATTGATTCCTGGTTTGATAACTACGTTGGTGTAGTCATATTGGTGCGGGTTGTGAACGGCATTCTGAAGCCCAAAGACAAAATCACATTGATGGCAAATGGCTCAACCCATTTAGTAGAGCATGTGGGCGTCTTTAGTCCGAAGTCGGTTGATCGCCCAGACCTCAGCGCAGGGCAAGTGGGTTTTATTATTGCCGGCATTAAAGAGTTAAAGGCCGCTAAAGTTGGCGATACCATAACGCATGCAACAGGGCAGCAGGGCCGTACTCCAGCGAGTGCGCCATTACCCGGATTTAAAGAAGTGAAGTCCCAGGTGTTTGCCGGCCTTTATCCCGTAGAGGCCAATGAATACGATCAGCTGCGCGAGTCGCTTGAAAAGCTCAAGCTAAATGATGCATCGTTGCTTTATGAGCCTGAGGTATCCCAGGCATTGGGGTTTGGATTTCGCTGCGGATTCTTAGGCTTACTGCACATGGAAATTGTGCAAGAGCGTTTAGAGCGCCAATACGACATGAACTTGATTACCACTGCACCTACAGTGGTGTATCAAGTGCAGCAACGTGATGGAACATTATTGGTAGTGGATAACCCATCGAAGATGCCGGATCCATCGAAGATCGAGGCCATCCTCGAGCCAATCGTTACCGTCAATTTATACATGCCACAAGAATATGTTGGCTCAGTCATTACGCTCTGCACCGGTAAGCGCGGCGTGCAAACCAATATGAACTACTTGGGTAGGCAGGTGCAATTGACCTATGAAATTCCGATGGCAGAAATTGTCCTTGATTTCTTTGATCGTCTGAAGTCAGTCTCGCGCGGCTATGCCTCGATGGACTATGAGTTTAAAGAGTACCGTGTGGCCGATGTAGTCAAAGTTGATATTTTGATTAACGGCGAAAAGGTCGACGCCCTGTCGGTCATCGTGCATCGCAGTAATAGCCAATCACGTGGTCGTGAGGTGGTTTCAAAAATGCGCGGCATTATTCCACGGCAGATGTTTGACGTAGCGATTCAGGCGGCAATCGGCAGCGGCATTGTCGCACGCGAAAACGTAAAAGCCTTGCGTAAAAATGTATTAGCTAAATGCTACGGTGGCGATATCTCGCGTAAGCGCAAATTGCTTGAGAAGCAAAAAGAAGGTAAGAAGCGCATGAAGCAAGTGGGCAACGTTGAAATCCCGCAGGAAGCTTTCTTAGCCATTTTGCAGGTAGACGATAAATGAACTTCGCACTCATCCTATTCATCCTTCTGGTGGTTACTGGTGTCGCGTGGGTGGCAGATAAGCTGGTATTTGCGCCACAACGAAAAGCGGCTGGCATTGCCCGTATGCCTTTGTGGCTTGAATATTCAGCTAGTTTTTTCCCGGTCATTTGCGCAGTATTTTTTCTGCGCTCATTTTTGATCGAGCCATTTAAGATTCCATCGGGATCGATGATCCCAACCTTGCAGATTGGTGATTTTATTTTGGTGAATAAATTCACCTACGGTATTCGTTTGCCGGTGGTCAATAAAAAGATAGTCAACTTGGGCGACCCTAAGCGCGGTGATGTGGTTGTATTTCGCTATCCACTCGATCAGTCGGTCGACTACATCAAGCGCGTGGTCGCAGTTCCCGGCGATACGATTACTTATCAAGATAAGCGCATTACGGTGAATGGTCAGCCTTTGCAGTACACCGGTGGGGAAAACTATTTAGATCAAGAGAGCATGCGCTATGCCAAGCTCTATACCGAAACTTTTCCGACTGATTTAGGCGGTAATCGCCATGGCATTTTGAACGACCCTGATCGCCCATCTGGCATGTTTATGCCGGAGCGTTTTCCTGGGATTGAGAATTGCCAATTCTTACCGAATAGCATGACCTGTACTGTTCCAGCTGGTCACTATTTCACCATGGGTGATAACCGGGACAACAGTGCTGATTCGCGATTTTGGGGTTTTGTGCCCGATCAAAATCTGGTGGGCCGGGCTTTCTTTGTGTGGCTCAATTTGGGCTCTCTGAGTCGTATTGGCGGATTTCAGTAAGCATGAATGCGCGCGCTGCGATTGACTTAGGGCCACTGCAAGAGCGCCTGGGTTATGTGTTTAAAAAGCCAGAGCTGTTGCAGCAAGCATTGACGCATCGTAGTCATAGCAAGAAAAACAATGAGCGCCTGGAGTTTCTGGGAGACTCCATTTTAAATTGCGTCGTCGCTGAATTACTCTACGAGCGTTACGCCGATTTGGATGAAGGGGATTTATCCCGTGTCCGCGCTAATTTGGTCAAGCAACAAGCCTTGTATGAGATAGCGCAACTATTGTCCTTATCGGATTACTTGCGCCTCGGCGAGGGTGAGCTTAAAAGTGGCGGCTTTCGGCGTCCATCTATTTTGGCCGATACCTTAGAAGCAGTCGCCGGAGCGGTTTTCCTGGATGGTGGTTTTGATGCGGCTAAATTCAGTTTACGCAAACTCTATTCCGTGATTTTGGCTCAAGTGGATCCCAAGACCTTGGGTAAAGACGATAAGACCTTGCTGCAAGAGTACCTGCAAGGTTTTCAGATGCCCTTGCCTGGCTATACCGTCACCGCTACAACAGGCGCAGCCCACAATCAGCAGTTTGAGGTTGAGTGCGTGATCCAGAGCCTGAAAATCAAGGTAAAGGGATTTGGAGCATCACGCCGGGCGGCAGAACAAGGTGCGGCCAAATTAGCTTTGTTGGCCATTACCAAGGCCTTACCGCAAGAAACACGCAAACCCAAAAAGACCCGCTCTGCGAAGAAAAAAGCTGCAAAGTCCGATACCGCAGACGAACAACTGAATTTAAAGCTAAAGGCATAAGCGTGGAAATAGGTACGCCGTTTCGGTGTGGAACGATTGCCATTGTAGGCAGACCCAATATGGGTAAATCAACCCTGCTCAATGCCTTGGTTGGTCAAAAGATTAGCATCACGTCGCGTAAGGCGCAAACAACTCGGCACCGCATTTTAGGGATTCAGACGCGCGAACACGCACAGTTTATTTTTAGCGATACGCCGGGATTTCAGACGCGCAAAATGAATACCCTGAACCAGGCCCTGAATCGCTCGGTGACCGGCGCCTTGCAGGATGTCGATGTGGCCTGTTTTATTGTTGAAGCAGGCTATTTTGGTGAGGACGATGCCAAAGTGCTCCGTCTTCTACCTAAGGGCCTTCCGGTTATTTTGGTTTTAAATAAATTAGATTTATTTGCCAGTCGTTTTGAATTGCCAGCCGATCGCGATGTGGCTTTATTGGATTTCATGAAAAAAATGGGCCAGGCTTGGAGCGAGATCGGCGGAAGACCCGATCAATCTGAGCAGCACTTTGCAGAAATCATTCCCATGAGCGGCAAAAATCCGACGGACGTACAGCGTTTGCTTGATGTACTGGAAGAGTATTTACCGGAAGGCGAGGCGCGCTACGATGCCGATACCTTGACGGATCGGAGCGAACGTTTTCTCGCCGCTGAAATTCTGCGCGAGAAGGTCTTTCGCTTTACCGGTGAAGAATTGCCTTATGCAAGTTCGGTGGTGATTGATCAGTTCAAGATGGATGGCACGATGCGGCGGATTGCGGCAACCATTTTAGTGGATCGAGATAATCACAAGGCCATGATCATCGGCGATAAGGGTGAGCGCCTCAAAAAGATTTCCACGGAAGCACGTCTGGATATGGAGAAGCTGTTTGACGGCAAGGTCTTTTTAGAGACCTGGGTCAAAGTCAAACGGGGCTGGGCAGATGATCGCGCTGAATTACGGGCGCAAGGCTTGGAATAAATGGCATCCATTCGCGTAGCCGATGAGCCTGCTTTTGTT
>CANGWV010000075.1 GCA_947457875.1 Burkholderiaceae bacterium | reverse complement strand
TCTTTCTAGAGACCTGGGTCAAAGTCAAACGGGGCTGGGCAGATGATCGCGCTGAATTACGGGCGCAAGGCTTGGAATAAATGGCATCCATTCGCGTAGCCGATGAGCCTGCTTTTGTTCTGCACAGCATTCCCTATAAAGAAACGAGCCTGATATTAGATGTATTCACTCGGCAGTATGGGCGGATGGCGCTTATTGCCAAGGGTGCTAAGCGCCCCCATTCTGTACTGAGACCCGTTCTGCAGCGCTTTCAGCCGCTTCTGGTTTCATGGAGTGGCAAGTCGGAGCTGCGCACCTTAACCAAGTCCGAGTGGGTTGGCGGTACGCCTGCACTCGTCGGTGATGCGCTGCTCTGCGGCTTTTATCTCAATGAATTATTGGTTAAATTCTTGGCGCGTGAAGACGAATACGAGACCCTCTACGACCATTACATGGCCACTATTTCAGCCTTATCGGAGATGAATGCGGGCAGCAATCGTCTTGAGCAGATTCTGAGGCCTTTTGAATTGGCTCTCCTTCAAGAGACTGGCTATGCAGCTGCTCTTGATTATTGCGTTGAAAGCAATGCCGCTCCAATTGAGGCAGAGAAATACGTCTATCAGCCAGAGCGGGGCATTCGTCCATGCCAATCCGACGATCCTGGGCATTGGCCGATTTTAAGTGGCCGATCCTTATTGGAAATGGCCTCAGGCAACTTTACGGACGCCGATACACTCATGGAGAGCAAGCAGTTGATGCGCTTTTTGCTCAGCCTGCATTTGCAAGATCAGGTTTTGACAACCCGTCAAATCCTCATTGATCTCAAGAAAATCTAGTACCCTATATCAATGAATACTCTTGAGCTCGGCATCAACATTGATCACGTCGCCACCTTGCGTAATGCACGTGGTACGACCTATCCCGATCCCATTCGGGCTGCACGCCTTGCTGAAGAGGCGGGGGCGGACTTAATTACATTGCATTTGCGCGAGGATCGACGCCACATTAAAGATGCGGATTTAATCGCACTGCGCCCCTTGATCAAGACTCGCATGAACCTCGAGTGTGCTTTCACCCCGGAAATGATTGCGATTGCGTGCCAGATCAAGCCGCATGACGTTTGCCTTGTTCCAGAGAAGCGAACAGAAGTGACCACCGAAGGAGGTCTCGACGTCCTTGCTCATTTCGAGGCAGTCAAACAGGTCACCACTCAGCTTATCGATGCAGGCATTCGGGTATCCCTATTTATTGATCCGGAAGAAAAGCAAATCATGGCCGCCAGCAAAGCGGGCGCCACCGTCATTGAATTACATACAGGGCGATATGCTGACTTAGCTGGCGATGCGCAGACACTAGAGTTGGAGCGCATTCGTGCTGCCGCACAATATGGAAAAAAACTGGGATTACGCGTCAATGCCGGCCATGGTTTGAATGAGGCTAATGTGAGCCCCATTGCCACCATTACAGAGTTATCTGAGCTGAACATTGGGCACGCAATTGTGGCCGAGGCGATATTTAAGGGTTGGCAAAAAGCCATTCTGGATATGAAGACCTTAATGCTGCAGGCCCGGACTTCCTCGACCTCGGTATAAGCCCATGATCATCGGCATTGGCACGGATATTTTGCAAATGGAGCGCCTCATCGCCGCTTATGAGCGCACGCAGGGTCGATTGGCTGACCGCATTTTAGGTAAAGAAGAATTAGTGGTCTTTCATCAGCGTTTAGCGCGCAATCAAAAGCGGGGTATGGCTTACTTAGCTACGCGCTTTGCCGCTAAAGAGGCATTCTCAAAGGCGATTGGTTTGGGGATGCGCATGCCGATGGCATGGCGCTTACTGCAAACCTTAAATGAACCCAGTGGTAAACCAGTCACCCATTATTCTGGACCTCTCGCCGACTTTATGCTCGAGCGCAACTGGCATGCTGAGGTGACCGTGAGTGATGAGCAAGATATGGCCATTGCGTTTGTGGTGGTGAGCCATGGCACGCCCATCATTACCAGCCATGATCCTAGCAATTACATTGGTTAGTGAATGTAATCAATGCAGTGAATAATTTATATATATAAAACGTATCCTTATCCATTTTTTATCTAGAGGAAATCACCGGTGGTATCCATTCATCAACCTGGCCCCATTACCTTAGATGTCGTTGGTTTAGAGCTCACTCCAGACGACTGCCGCCGTATTGAGCATCCCTCCACTGGGGGTGTCATTTTATTTGGCAGAAACTTTATCAATCGCAAGCAGCTCACTGCCCTGACCCATAATATTAAAGCCATACGGCCGGATGTCTTGATATCGATTGATCATGAAGGTGGTCGCGTGCAGCGTTGCAGGACGGATGGATTTACGCATTTACCTGCGATGCGCAAATTGGGTGAACTATGGATGCAAGCTCCCAAGAAAAGCAAAGCCACCTATGCCTCGGAGTCTGCGATTGCCGCAATGGCTGCGGCAACTACCTGTGGCTATATTTTGGCGGCAGAGCTACGCGCGTGCGGTGTTGACTTTAGTTTTACGCCAGTACTGGATCTCGACTTTGGTCGAAGTGGAGTGATTGGTGACCGTTCATTTAGTTCGGATCCGCAGATTGTGTATGCCCTTGCCAAGGCACTGAACTCAGGTCTGCAACTGGCTGGAATGGCCAACTGCGGTAAGCATTTTCCTGGGCATGGCTGGGCAGAAGCGGATTCGCATGTAGCGATTCCAATAGATGAGCGCCCCCTCAATGCCATCTTGCAATGCGATGCAAAGCCCTACGAGTGGCTTGATCTAAGTCTCGCTGCAGTGATGCCGGCCCATGTGATTTACCCTAAAGTAGATGGCCTTCCTGCAGGGTTCTCTAAAGTTTGGTTGCAAACTATCTTGCGCCAGCAATTGGCGTTTGAGGGCGTGATCTTTAGCGATGATTTATCGATGGAAGGTGCTAGTGTGGCGGGTGATGTGGTGAAGGGCGCAGAGCTAGCCTTATCCGCAGGCTGCGATGCAGTGTTAATTTGCAACCGCCCTGATTTAGCTGATCACTTACTCTCCGAGCTGGTGGTATCGAAAACAAAAAAAGCAGAGTCAGCGCAGCGCCAAAAAAAGCTAATGCCATCCGCTCCGTTTATGGACTGGTCTGAGCTACAGGCCAATGCGGAATATCGGCATGCCCAAGCCTTGCTTAAGAGGCATAGCTTTATTTAGTCCCATTGAAAAAGCCGGGACTTTTTAGATCCCGGCTTTCATTAAAACAATCATAGCTTAGTTCGCGCGACTGCGGTACTCGCCGGTACGGGTATCAATTTCAATCTTGTCGCCCGTATTGCAAAAGAGGGGAACTTGCAATTCATAACCGGTAGCCAACTTGGCGGTCTTTAATACTTTGCCAGAACTGGTATCACCCTTAACAGCAGGCTCGGTGTAGATAATTTCACGTACCAAGGAGGTTGGCATTGCAACAGAGAGCGCCTTACCTTCGTAGAACACCACCTCAACCGGCATTGCCTCTTCAAGGTAGTTGAGGGCATCGCCCATAAACTCTGCCTCTACTTCATACTGGTTGTAGTCGCCGTCCATAAAGCAATACATTGGGTCAGCAAAATAGGAATAGGTACATTCTTTTTTGTCCAGAATGACGATATCAAATTTGTCGTCGGCTTTATAAACACCCTCGTTTGGTGCGCCGGTTAACAGATTCTTAAATTTCATTTTGACGACCGATGAGTTACGGCCAGAGCGGCTGTATTCGGCCTTGAGTACGACCATGGCATCGGCGCCAATCATCACTACGTTGCCTACGCGGAGTTCTTGTGCTGTTTTCATCTGTGGTATTCCTGGAGGCAGAACTGAATTCTGCTGTATATAGTAAAGGTGACATTGTAACCGCCCCAGCGGGACTCCCTCTAAGGGGAGTTAGGTCACAAAACGCAGCATTCTGGCTGCAAGTCCCCCGTCTTGATTGGCCTCCAGTATCGATTTGCGCCATTGACGGGCATGGGCTTGCCACTCGGTTCGTTGATGCCACCAGCGCGACGGCATCTGCCAATCCATGGCCAGTCGGCAGGATTCTTGGGTCAATGGACTGGCTTTTTCAAGGTACAGATCCAAAAAGGCCTGTAATTTCACGGTATGGGCCATATCGTCTTGCGGGTAAATATGCCAAATAAATGGCTTTTCAGCGAGTTGCGCTCGGACAAAGGAATCCTCACCTCGGACAATATTGAAGTCGCATTGCGATAAGAGCCAATCGTAGTCATCTTGCGGCACAAAGGGGAGGGAAATCAACTGAATCGATGGCGGTAGGTCTAAGGGCCTGCCGATGCTATGCCCAATCATTTCAGCGTGACCAAAGGTAAGGAGTACATCAATGTTGGCCTCTATATTGCCGAGATCCTCAAGCCATTGTCGTAGCGGCGCTCCTGGATAACAAAAGAGGCTGATGCGCTCTGCATCGGGGCGCAGTAGTGCCCAGCTCGGCGCAAGGCTGGTGGGAATATCGGCGCTAGACCTGCTGCCTTCAACCGGAATAGGATCGAGCGATAGTCCGCCCGTATTCGGCCCGAACCCGGGAAAGAAAAAATACTTCGATAAGCCGCTGGACTGAGGAGAGGCCTTGGCGTGGCACTCATCAATCCAAGGTTCTGCGCTGAGGTACTCTAAATTAAGAATGATGGGTTTTTGGGCGGCAACCAGCAGGCCCGTTTGATACCGCTCTGGAAGGTGGCAGCCAAAGGCCTCAATCACCACGTCGGGCGGATCAATCGGGTGACGAGCATTGGCAAAACTAGCCTCCCACGGCAGAATCTCGACCTGGGGCGTGCGAGGGGAGTCGGATGCGAGTAAATTAAGGGTCGGTAGATCATCGCAAAACAAGCGGACATGTTGCTGGTGGCGTGTGGCTAAGCTGCGGGCAAGGCGCCAACAGACGCCGGCATCACCGTAGTTATCAACGATTTGGCAGAATATATCCCAACGCATGCGTAATTCGCTTTTTGAAACCCTCAAGCAAGACATTAAACGGCTTCCCGGATTGCCGGGGGTATATCGCTTTTTTGATGAAGCGGATCAGATACTGTACGTGGGTAAAGCCCGCGACCTAAAAAAGCGAGTATCCAGCTATTTTCAAAAAACTACATTATCGCCGCGCATTGAGCGCATGGTGAGCCGCATTGCGCGCTATGAGACCACAGTGACGCGGACTGAGTCTGAGGCATTGATTCTTGAGAACAACCTCATCAAGGAATTGGCGCCACCCTTCAATATTCTGTTTCGCGATGATAAGTCTTACCCCTATGTGATGCTGACAGGGCATGCATTTCCGCGCTTATCCTCCTACCGCGGCAAAGTGGATCGGCGTAACCGCTATTTTGGACCCTTTCCCAATTCATCTGCAGTACGTAATAGCGTTCAAATTTTGCAGAAAGTATTTCGCTTGCGTACCTGCGAAGACACGGTCTTTAAAAACCGTTCACGACCTTGTCTGTTGCATCAAATTCACCGGTGCAGCGCGCCATGCGTTGGCATGCTGACTGCCGGGCAATATGCCAGTGATGTCAATCAAGCGACCCGATTTTTAGAAGGGGATCACGGCCAAGTTCTATCTGAACTCGAACGTGAAATGCTGATCCACAGCGATGCATTGGATTTTGAGATGGCTGCGGTCATGCGCGATCGGATTGCTGACCTATCCAGTGTCCTGCAGCAGCAATCCATGGATACCGTAGCCGATGGCGAGGGCGATGTGGATATCTTGGCAACGGCTGAGCTTGAAGGCATGATTTGCGTCAATTTGGCAATGGTGCGTGGTGGCCGGCATTTAGGCGATCGCACCTACTTTCCTAAAAATCTGCGCTCGGCAGCAGGCGAGCTGCCCAGCCCGGTTGAAATCTTGGAAGCCTTTATTCAGCAGCATTACTTAGATGGTGAGGCGAGTGACGCCAAGCTCATACCTAGCGTCCTTGTTTTGAGCCATGCCATTTCATCTGGCGAAGAGCAGTCGCTTTTGCAAGACAGCTTACATACGCAAGCAGGAAGAAAGATCACCTTTTTGCATCAACCACAGGGCCAACGCCGGCATTGGCTTGGTATGGCAGAGGGCAATGCAAAGATCGCATTGGCTAAGCGTTTAGTAGAGACCGGCGGCCAACTTGCCAAGGCGCGTGCATTATTGGATGTTCTTGGTTTGGATGTAGAGGGCGTGGAACAATTGCGCGTAGAGTGCTTTGATATTAGCCACACCTCGGGCGAAGCAACTCAAGCCTCGTGCGTGGTGTACGCAAAAAATGAAATGCAATCGAGTGAGTACCGCCGCTTCAATATTAACGGCATTACGCCAGGTGACGATTACGCAGCGATGCGGCAAGTATTGCAACGCCGCTATGCCAGTTACCAAGAAATTCCGCCCGATAAAATGCCGCAGCTTATTCTGATTGATGGCGGTAAAGGTCAAGTTGAAATCGCCCGTCAAGTGTTTGCAGAGCTGGGTATGGATCTGGGATTAATTGTGGGCGTTGCCAAAGGAGAGGCTCGGAAGGTTGGTCTTGAATCCCTGATCTTTGCCGATGGCCGTCCATCACTCGAGCTTGGGCGGGAAAGTGCGGCCCTCATGCTGATTGCACAAATACGGGATGAAGCACATCGTTTCGCCATTACCGGAATGCGGGCAAAGCGGGCAAAGGCACGAACCGTCTCACGCCTTGAAGAAATTGAAGGCATTGGCGCAAAACGGCGGCAAGCCTTGCTCGCCCGTTTTGGGGGGCTACGCGGTGTCTCGAATGCCAGCATGGAAGAGCTGGCGACGGTGGAAGGCATTTCTTTAACCTTGGCGGAGCAGATTTACCAGCAATTACATTAAGCATGACAAGCCCTTCGGGTATCCTAGCGTCATGCCGTTAAATCTCCCCATTGCCTTAACGTGGTTGCGCGTTGCAGCGATACCGCTCTTGGTCACTATTTTTTATCTACCTGCTAGTTGGCTCAGCATGCCGGAAAAAAATACATTGGCTACCGGCTTATTTATTTTTGCTGCCGTTACCGATTGGCTCGATGGCTATTTAGCCCGCCGCATGAAACAAGAATCGGCTTTCGGGCAATTTTTAGATCCAGTTGCTGATAAATTGATAGTGGCTGCGGCCTTACTTGTACTTTTAAATATGGACCGAGTACAAGTGTGGGTAGCACTGGTCATCATTGGCCGTGAAATTACGATCTCCGCATTGCGCGAGTGGATGGCACAAGTGGGTGCTAGCAAAAGTGTGGCAGTACATATGGTTGGTAAATTAAAAACCACTGCGCAGCTCGTTGCAATTCCATTCCTGTTATTTGATGGCACGCTGTTAGGTTGGTTGAATGCCGCTTTAATTGGTACATGGCTCATTTGGGTAGCTGCATTCTTAACCCTATGGTCCATGTTCTATTACCTGCAAAAAGCACTCCCCCAATTGCTTGGCAAATCGGACTAGAACCTTGATTGCATAGGACGCACGGGGTCTAGGTTTCACAATGGGCAACAAATACGGCGCAGAGTTCAATAGTTTGCTAAACTGTTGCCCTGTTATGCGGGAATAGCTCAGCTGGTAGAGCGATACCTTGCCAAGGTATAGGTCGGGAGTTCGAACCTCCTTTCCCGCTCCAAGTTCGATGGGAAGCCC
>CANGWV010000074.1 GCA_947457875.1 Burkholderiaceae bacterium | reverse complement strand
TTAGCTCATCCCAATAACGCATCAGGAAGGCTTCTCGTTGACGTGCTGGTAATTTTGCTATTTCAGCTTCTAGACTACGCAAAAGCTGGCTTTGCTCCAGTTTTTGGGCACCATCTTGGTGAATTTGGCTGTCATCGGCGGCCTGGAGCTGCTCTAATGGGTCGTAATCATCGGATTCATCCGATTTCTTACCCATATTCGAGAATAGGGTAACCCAAGCGTTGCGCACCTTTTGGCGCCGAAACCAGTCGTGGATGCGGTTTTGAAGAATGCGGGTAAAGAGCAGGGGCAGTTCTGCACTGGGCTTATCCCCATACTTTTCGGCCAGTTTGATCATGGCGTCCTGGACGATGTCCAATGCCGCGTCCTCATCCCGCACAGCGTAAATAGCCTGTTTGAAAGCGCGTTTTTCAACGCTACTGAGAAAATCAGCGAGTTCGGGGGCAGATGCCATGCAAAAACAGGAAGGCCTTGTGTCGGAAGAATGCCTCCATTTTAGGGTATTGCTTTACAATTGAAGGTTCACCGATTAGAGAACCGTCCAAGAAGCGGTTTTTTATTCAGTTCAAGCGCCGTTCGAACTCGGGCCACAAGCACGGGACAGAGCAGCCTAAACAATTTTTTGCCGAAAATTGCAAAGGAACTTACCAATGAATACCAGCAGCGCCGAATTTTTAGCCTCCAAGGCCGATTCCACCCCAATTCCTACCAAAACCGGACCTGAAATGATTGGTGCCGAGATGCTTGTCCATGCCCTGCATGCGGAAGGCGTCGAGTTTGTTTGGGGTTATCCCGGTGGAGCAGTTCTGTTCATCTACGATGAAATCTATAAACAAGATAAGTTTGAGCACATTTTGGTGCGCCATGAGCAAGCAGCTGTGCACGCTGCCGATGGTTATGCCCGTGCTACAGGCAAAGTAGGGGTTGCATTAGTGACCTCCGGTCCTGGTGTTACCAATGCCGTCACTGGAATTGCTACCGCCTACACCGACTCCATTCCGATGGTCATCATTACGGGCAACGTGCCTACGTATGCCATTGGTGAAGATGCCTTCCAAGAGGCCGACACGGTAGGTATTACGCGACCCATCGTTAAACACAATTTTTTGGTGAAAGACATTAATGATTTAGCGCTGACGCTGAAGAAAGCCTTTCACATTGCGCAGACTGGAAGACCCGGCCCCGTACTGGTCGATATTCCGAAGGACATTTCAGCAGCCAAGGGTCAGTTCATTTACCCCGAAGAGCTGACCATGCGCTCCTACAACCCCGTTTTGCGCGGCCACAGCGGTCAGATTCGCAAAGCGGTTTCCTTACTGCAGGAAGCTGAGCGTCCATTCATTTACACCGGTGGCGGCGTCATTTTGTCGGATGCTGCGCCTGAGCTCAAAGCCTTTGCCGATGCCCTAGGTTACCCAGTCACCAATACCTTAATGGGCCTTGGCGGTTTCCCGGGTACCAGCCCTCAGTTTGTGGGCATGCTTGGTATGCACGGCACCTATGAAGCCAATATGGCCATGCAGCACTCCGATGTCTTGATTGCTATTGGCGCGCGTTTTGATGACCGCGTGATTGGCAATACGCAGCACTTTGCAAGCCACCCACGTAAGATCATTCACATTGATATTGATCCATCGGTGATCGCCAAGCGCGTTAAAGTGGATGTGCCCATCGTTGGTAATCTGAAAGAAGTCTTAGTGGAGATGACCAGCCAGATCAAAGCGGCCGGCCCCCTCAAGAACAATGCCCACCTTGCAAAGTGGTGGGACCAGATCAACGAGTGGCGCAAGAAAGACTGCCTGAAATACGACCGTGATTCGCAGATTGTGAAACCCCAATACGTGGTTGAAAAGTTATGGGAGCTTACGGGCGGTGATGCGTTTATTTGTTCTGACGTTGGTCAGCATCAAATGTGGGCTGCGCAGTTTTACAAGTTCAATAAGCCCCGTCGCTGGATTAATTCAGGGGGGCTTGGCACCATGGGTGTTGGCTTGCCATACGCGATGGGAATTAAAAAAGCGTTCCCGGATGAAGATGTATTCACCATTACGGGTGAAGGGTCGATTCAGATGTGCATTCAAGAACTGTCGACCTGTAAGCAGTACAACACCCCGGTCAAAATTGTGTCGCTCAATAACCGGTATTTAGGGATGGTGCGTCAGTGGCAGGAGTTGACCTACAACCGCCGTTACTCCAGCTCGTACATGGACTCTTTGCCTGACTTTGTGAAATTGGCGGAAGCCTTTGGTCACGTCGGTATGCGAATTGAAACCAAGGCGGATGTGGAGCCAGCCCTCAAGGAAGCCATTCGCTTGAAAGATCGCACGGTATTCATGGATTTCCAAACCGATCCAGAAGAGAACGTCTGGCCTATGGTCCAAGCCGGTAAGGGCATTACTGAAATGCTCTTAGGTAGCGAGGATCTCTAATGCGCCACATTATTTCTGTATTACTGGAGAATGAGCCGGGCGCGTTGTCGCGTGTCGTCGGTCTTTTCTCGGCGCGTGCTTACAACATTGAAACACTCAGCGTTGCACCAACGGAAGATCCATCTCTATCGCGCATGACGATCGTGACGATTGGTTCTGAAGATGTGATTGAGCAAATCACCAAACACCTCAATCGTTTGGTTGAAGTCGTGAAAGTGTTTGATTTAACCGAGGGCTCGCACATTGAGCGCGAACTGATGTTAATCAAAGTTCGCGCAGTGGGTAAAGAGCGCGAAGAGCTTAAGCGCACTACCGACATCTTCCGCGGCCGCATCATTGATGTGACTGATAAGAGTTACACCATTGAGCTGACCGGTGATGGCTCCAAGCTCGACGCCTTCATTGATTCGATTGACCGTGCTTCTATTTTAGAAACCGTACGTTCTGGCGGCTCGGGTATCGGTCGAGGCGAACGTATTTTGAAGGTCTAATTTGCTTCATTCGGAATGTACTCATAACTCCATTTGTTTAACCCACTTACTACGATTCAAAGACAAGGAAATAGCATGAAAGTTTTTTACGATAAAGACGCGGATTTATCCCTGGTTAAAGGCAAGAAAGTCACCATCATTGGTTATGGTTCACAGGGCCACGCGCATGCATTGAACTTAAACGATTCAGGCGTCAAGGTTACTGTCGGTTTGCGCAAAGATGGCGCTTCATGGAAAAAAGCAGCCAATGCTGGCTTGACCGTGAAGGAAGTAGCCGAGGCAGTGAAGGATGCCGACATTGTCATGATGCTTTTGCCTGATGAGCAAATTGCAGAGGTATATAAGAATGAAGTACATGGCAATATTAAGCAGGGCGCAGCCCTCGCGTTTGCCCACGGCTTTAATGTGCATTACGGCCAAGTTCAGCCCCGCGCTGATTTAGACGTCATCATGATTGCGCCAAAAGCGCCAGGCCATACTGTTCGTGGTACTTATAGTCAGGGCGGCGGCGTTCCCCACTTGATCGCGGTATACCAAGACAAGTCGGGTTCGGCGCGTGATCTCGCCTTATCGTATGCAACTGCCAATGGCGGCGGCCGTGCCGGCATCATCGAAACCAATTTCCGTGAAGAAACCGAAACCGATTTATTCGGTGAGCAAGCTGTTCTGTGTGGCGGTACTGTAGAACTCATCAAGGCCGGTTACGAGACCTTGGTTGAAGCGGGTTACGCGCCAGAGATGGCTTACTTTGAGTGCTTGCATGAGCTCAAGTTAATTGTGGATTTGATCTACGAAGGCGGCATTGCTAACATGAATTATTCGATCTCGAACAATGCCGAGTACGGTGAGTACGTTACCGGTCCGCGCATCGTAACGGAAGATACTAAGAATGCAATGCGCCAGTGCCTCAAAGACATTCAGACCGGCGAATATGCCAAGAGCTTTATCCTGGAGAACAAAGCAGGCGCGCCAACCTTAATTTCCCGTCGCCGTTTAAATTCGGAGCACCAAATTGAAATCGTCGGCGAGAAACTGCGCGCGATGATGCCGTGGATTGCAAAGAACAAATTAGTCGACCAGTCGAAGAACTAAACAACCACTCAAAAAGGCGCAAAGTACCCATGATGTATCCCCACCCCATTATTGCGAAAGAAGGCTGGCCATACTTGGCAGTAGTTGGGGTGGCAACGTTGCTAGTCCAGGAGTTCGCTGGGTTTGCATGGGCATTGCCCCTGTGGATCATTTTCTTTTTTGTGTTGCAGTTTTTTCGTGACCCCCAACGCATTGCGCCGCTAGGCCGTGATTTGGTTCTTTCGCCAGCAGATGGCCGGATTGTGGTGGTTGAAAAAACCCAGGATCCGTATGCTAATCGTGAAGCGATCAAGATCAGCGTGTTCATGAATGTATTTAACGTGCATTCCAATCGTTGCTCGGTTAATGGCCTTATTAAAGAGGTGCAGTATTTCCCGGGGCAGTTTGTGAATGCTGCGCTGGATAAGGCCTCGGTCGAAAATGAACGCAATGCCGTGGTGATTGAGGCTAATGGCCAAACCGTTACCTTAGTTCAGGTAGCGGGCTTAATTGCACGGCGTATTTTGTGCTACATCCATGTGGGTGAGCACGTCAAACGCGGATCCCGCTATGGCTTCATTCGCTTTGGATCGCGAGTCGATGTATATTTGCCTTTAACGGCTGAGCCTTTGGTCAGTGTGGGCGAAAAGGTCTCTGCAACCAGAACGGCTTTGGCTCGTTTACCGGGCCTTGATTGATTCACCTCTGATTTACTTCAGTAAATAGGAATCGCATTGACTCCATTTCGTCGTCGTAACCGCCTTGATCGTGCTCGTATTGCACGCGGACGTAATCGTGCTGATGCAGACCAGTCTGATGACTCGGTTGATTTTGAGGTCGAGGATCTTGAATTAGTTAAGCCCCGTGCCCGCAATAAGGGCATTTATCTATTACCGAACGCATTTACAACGGCAGCCTTGTTTTGCGGTTTCTTTGCCATCGTTCAAGCCATGAATCATCAGTTTGAGGCGGCGGCAATCGCCATCTTTGCATCCTTGGTCTTAGACGGTATGGACGGGCGGATTGCGCGGATGACCAATACGCAAAGCGCTTTTGGTGAGCAGTACGATTCCTTGGCCGACATGGTGTCTTTTGGTGTTGCTCCGGCCTTAGTTGCGTACGAGTGGGTACTCAAGGATTTTGGTAAGTGGGGCTGGTTGGCTGCATTTACTTATTGCGCGGGTGCAGCCTTACGCTTGGCGCGTTTCAACGCCAATACTGGCGTTGTGGACAAAAAGTTTTTTCAAGGCTTACCCAGCCCAGCGGCGGGCGCATTAATCGCTGGATTTATATGGCTCGCTGACGACAATAAGTTACCTGTGCGTGATAGCGCCATTCCGTGGGTGACGTTCTTTATCACCATCTATGCTGGATTAACCATGGTCTCCAACGCACGCTTTTACAGCGGTAAGGCCTTGGATATTCGCTATCGCGTTTCGTTTGGCGTCATGGTACTGATGATTTTGACCTTTGTTTTGATTTCGTCAAATCCACCCTTGACTCTCTTCGGTTTTTTCGTGGTTTATGCTGTTTCAGGCTATGTGATCTGGGCTTGGGAGCGGTTTACCGGCCGTAAACTGACCTAAACGGGTATTTAAGGTATATTAGATTCATGGCAACGAATAAAACGCACGCAATTAAGCTACCTCTTCTAGCACTGAGCCTTCGGCTCGGGGCGGGTAACGCTTAGGTGATGCAGGCGCAGTAAATCATCAAGCAGACTTACCGGCCCCAGCAAATTTGCTGGGGTTTTTGTTTTTGGATTGCGCAGTACCCTTTTTAAATGATGGCAGTGGATTGGAGAGCAGTGATGACCGATAAGTTAATTATTTTTGACACTACTTTGCGCGATGGCGAACAATCGCCAGGGGCGTCCATGACCAAAGACGAAAAGGTCCGCATTGCTCGTCAACTCGAGCGCCTCAAGGTCGACGTGATTGAGGCAGGTTTTGCGGCTAGCTCCGAAGGTGACTTTGATGCCATTTCAGCGGTAGCGGCTGCAGTGAAGGATTCGGTGGTGTGTTCCTTGGCTCGCGCCAATGAAAACGACATTACCCGTGCGTCCGATGCCTTAAAAGCAGCCAATGCAAAACGCATCCATGTCTTTTTGGCAACTAGTCCATTGCATATGGAAAAGAAGCTGCGTATGACGCCGGATCAAGTCTTTGAGCAGGCCAAAAAATCGATTCGCTTTGCCCGTAATTTAGCGGCTGATATTGAGTTCTCACCCGAAGATGGCTATCGCTCGGAAGTGGACTTTTTATGCCGTGTGCTCGAAGCAGTGATCGCCGAGGGTGCAACCACAATAAACGTGCCGGATACCGTTGGCTATGCTGTTCCTGAGTTGTACGGCGAGTTTATTCATACCTTGCGCACCCGCATCCCCAATTCCGATAAGGCCATTTGGTCGGTGCACTGCCACAATGATTTGGGCATGGGCGTTGCCAACTCCTTGGCTGGCGTCAAGATCGGTGGGGCGCGGCAAGTCGAGTGCACCATTAATGGTCTGGGTGAGCGCGCCGGCAATACGGCCCTCGAAGAGATTGTGATGGCGCTACGTACCCGCAAGGATTATTTTGATTTAAGCGTTGGTATTGATGCAACGCAAATCGTGCCGGCATCCAAATTGGTTTCGCAAATCACCGGTTTTGTGGTGCAGCCCAATAAAGCAGTAGTGGGCGCCAATGCCTTTGCGCACGCATCCGGCATTCATCAAGACGGAGTATTGAAAGCCCGCGATACCTACGAAATTATGCGCGCTGAAGATGTGGGCTGGTCAGCTAACAAAATTGTGCTGGGCAAGTTATCCGGTCGCAATGCGTTTAAGCAGCGCCTGCAGGAGCTTGGCATCACGATTGAGACTGAGCAAGAGCTCAATGACGCATTTTCGCGCTTTAAAGCCTTGGCAGACCAAAAGTCCGAAATCTTTGATGAAGACATTATTTCCATTACAAGCGGTTCTGCCTCGGCTGAAGAGAGCGAGTTTTATCGCTTTGTTTCCTTGAATCAACACTCTGAGACTGGCAAGCGCCCAAGCTCACAGGTGGTCTTTCACATGGGCGGCGAGAAGATAACGTCTCAGGCAGAAGGCAATGGCCCGGTGGATGCCAGTCTGAATGCCATTGAAGCCATGGCCAAAAGCGGGGCGGAGCAGCTGCTTTATTCCGTTAATGCCATTACCTCCGGTACCCAGTCACAGGGCGAGGTCACGGTGCGCTTAGCCAAAGGAGGGCGGATTGTGAACGGCGTTGGCACGGACCCCGATATCATCGCCGCCTCGGCTAAGGCTTACTTATCGGCCCTAAACAAGCTGCACGATCCACGCCAGGCAAAGTTAAACGCCCAAATGGCACCCTAATCGAGGACATTCCCCCTAGAATATAGCTAATCCATTGTTTTTATTAGATTTATTTTAGGGGACTTGTTCTTCGGGTAATGAGCATTGCCACTTTTGCCCTCGAATCTCTGCTATAATTCGAGGGCTTTGATTTATAAAGCTTTTTTTGTTTTTATGTTAAATCGCACGACACAATTTAGGGTGAAAGCTCTTGTGTTCGCAAGTTAGGAGTAGAAAATGGCAGTTGCTGATATCAAAACGGCGGAAATCGTCAAAGACAACGCGCGTAGCGCAAACGACACGGGCAGTCCAGA
>CANGWV010000073.1 GCA_947457875.1 Burkholderiaceae bacterium | reverse complement strand
TCTAGGGCATCGACCATCAGACAAGCGGCAGCGGTGTGTTTATTGCTACTAAACTGATTCGCTGAATATGTAAATTGCTGGGGACGATGTTTCAAAAAGCTCTCCATTATGGCATGGTTCTCTTCTAAGGGCAATCCCTAGGGTGTTTAATCTGATTATCATCGTTTCATGGGCTTTTTATCGCATTGGTCAGACTTCGGCATCATTCACTTCCCCAGTTATCTGCTGGGCGCGATCCTCATTATCTTGTTGCCAGGCCCTAATTCGCTCTACGTTTTAGCCCTCTCGGCAGAGCGTGGTTGGCAAAAAGGCATCTGGGCAGCGACTGGGATTGTGGTGGGCGATGCAATCATTATGCTCAGCGTTGCTCTGGGCGCAGCAACCGTGCTCGCATCATCACCGATCACCTACAACCTACTTCGCCTTCTGGGCGCGGCGTATTTAGCGTGGCTGGGCCTCGGCATTATTCGAGTAGGGATCGCTCGTTTTCGGGCGAAAGAATCTAGCGCAAAAGCGCCTAGCCTAGTGCAGGCCGAGGCAATCATGCGCCTGCATCCTTTTTTAGCGGCATTGCTACTGGCCCTGACCAATCCCAAAGCCATTTTCTTTTTCATTTCTTTTTTTACGCAGTTCGTTGATCCCGATTTCCATCAGCCGGCGCTCGGTTTTTTTTACCTCGCAGTCGTGACTCAACTCATTAGCATGGCGTATTTGGCTATTCTGATTGGGGCCGGACAGTATTGTTTGGAGTGGGTGAAGGCGCATCCCACCATTGCAGCCAGCTTATGGCTTACAACTGGAATACTCTTTATTGCCTTTAGTCTGCGCTTACTATTTGAGTCGCTTTAATAAGCGCGCTACTTTTTTCCCATAGGGCGGATGGACTGCGCTGGTACCGCGCAACCAGTTAAGCCCTAATAGGCCACGAACCTGAAGCACTGGCTTGAGGTGGCTGAAGGTATCAAACCCTGCTTTGCCGTGATAAGAGCCTATGCCGCTAGTCCCAAC
Organism: Burkholderiaceae bacterium; assembly: GCA_947457875.1. Lineage (GTDB taxonomy): Bacteria > Pseudomonadota > Gammaproteobacteria > Burkholderiales > Burkholderiaceae > Polynucleobacter. Next base: position 6,685 of record CANGWV010000073.1, on the reverse strand, counting down.
GCCGCCAAAGGGAATGCCATCGCACGCCGCATGCAAGAGCACATCATTCACGGTGATGCCGCCCGAGCGGGTATCGGCAATTACGCGATTGAGATTCACTTTATTCTTTCCGAACCAGTACAGCGCCAGCGGCGTAGGTGAGCTGCCTGTATTAATGAAATCAATCATGGCCGTAGTACTGGCTGCGCCGTCGGTAACGGTGACGATCGGTAAAATAGGGCCAAAGATTTCTTCCTGCATCACTGCCGATTCAGGAGACACATTGCTTAGCGCCACCGGTTCAAAAACCCGTCCTGACTCAGAACTGGGTTCAAGTAACGGCGTAGCAGTTGCGCCATGAGCGATGGCGTCCTCGACTAAAAAATGCCAGCGCGCCGTTTGCTCGGGATCAATGGGGCCCGTTAGCATTTCGGGGTTTGAGAATTGACCTTGCGCAGCCTTCCTGATCTCCGCGAGAAGCGCGTCGTGTTGTTGCGCTCCGACCAAAACATAGTCGGGTGCAATGCAGGTCTGCCCGCTATTGAGTAATTTGCCATACGCAATGCTGCTTGCAGCATCGCTTAGATTTGCTGAGAAATCAATGAGAGCGGGCGATTTGCCACCCAGCTCTAATGTCACGGGCACCAGATTATTGGCAGCAGCGCGCATGACTTTTTTGCCGACGGCAGTACTACCACTAAAGAACAAGTGATCAAAGGGCAGTGCAGCAAAATCGGCTGCGGTATTGGCATCCCCCGTAGTCACGCTGAATTCAGTGAAATGAAAATACTCCTGAATCAGGGTTGCCAAAAACCCCGAAGTACGGCTGCTGCGCTCCGATGGTTTTAGCCAAACGCGATTACCAGCAGCTAGTGCAGCGATGGCTGGTGCGAGCGCTAACAAGATGGGGTAGTTCCAGGGGCTCATGATGCCCACAATGCCCTTGGGCTGGGCTTGCATCCAGGCGGTCGAGCTGGACAGATAAACCGGCGTTTCTAAATGAACAGGTTTAAGCCATTCTTTGAGGTGTTTTTTGGTATACCGGTAGGCCTGATAAATTTGACTGAGTTCTGCTAGCTGGGTTTCAATCGGATGGCGGTGACCAAAGTCAGCAGCAACGGCCTTGCATAGTTTTTCTTCATTGGCACGGAGCATCGCTTCTACTCGGCCAATCCGCTCCAGGCGCTTCTCCATCGAAGAGTGCGGTTCCGCTGCATTCGCTGCGCGGATTTCATCAAGCTGGATCGTAAGGCGATTCATAGGGGCATTGGGCAAGGTCAATAAAAGGGCGTGTGCAAATAAAGTAATAAGGCATTAGGATAAAGCCATGAACGAAAAACAAATAACTTTTGAGACAGCAACCCTCGGCGGTGGCTGCTTTTGGTGCTTAGAGGCGGTTTATCAGCAGGTACGCGGCGTGCATTCGGTTGTCTCTGGCTATGCTGGCGGCCACGATGTGAACCCAAACTACGAAGCCGTATGCTCGGAAACGACCGGCCATGCCGAAGTCGTGCAAATCCAGTTTGATCCAGCGATCGTTTCCTATCGGGAAATTCTCACCATCTTTTTTGTGATTCATGATCCGACTACCCTCAATTACCAGGGTCATGATGTGGGTGCGCGCTACCGCTCTGTTATCTTCACGCACTCCGATGCGCAAATGGAACGTGCAAAGGCGATGGTGGCAGAGTTAAGCAATGAAAAAATCTACCCAAGGCCAATCGTAACCGTCATCGCGCCGGCCCCCATCTTTTATCGGGCCGAGGACTACCATCAGAATTATTTTGTGCAGCACCCAGGGCAAGGGTATTGCATGGCGGTCGTTGCGCCAAAGCTAGCGAAGTTCCGCGCTACCTTAAAAAGCCTGATCAATCCTGCTTTTAATTAAGGCGCTAGGCGCGCAATCGACCAGCCGCTATCGCTGCGGCTATAGCAAATGCGGTCGTGCAAGCGCGAAGGCCTGCCTTGCCAAAATTCAATTTGGTTTGGAGTAAGGCGGTAGCCGCCCCAATGGGGTGGACGCGGCGGCGCATCACCGTGCTCCGCTTTGAACTGTCGCTCTTGTTCTTCTAAAAATGCACGACTGGGAATGGTAGCGCTTTGGGGAGAGGCCCACGCACCAATACGTGAAGCAGGGGGCCTCGAATGAAAGTAGGCATCGCTTTCAGCGGCGCTCACGCGCTCAACGGTGCCGCTGATACGAACCTGCCGCTCTAGTTCGTGCCAATGAAAGAGTAAGGATGCATGGGGCTGCGCAGCCAACTCTTTGCCTTTTTGGCTATCGTAATTGGTAAAGAATGTAAAACTGCCGTGATCTGCTGCTTTTAATAGGACAATACGCACAGATGGAATGCCGGCCTGATTGGCGGTTGCCAATGCCATTGCATTGGGTTCGGGACATTGCGCTTTTACTGCTTGTTCGAACCAGGTCTGAAAAAGGCCGAATGGTTCCTGCGGTACGTCTTGTTCCGACAGTTCACCGCGGGTGTAGTTTTTACGTAATTCAGCAATGGATTCCATGTTTTAAGTATAAAGAGATGCGATGACGATGGAAAACTTTCAAATACTGCCGCCAGATCAGGAGTTAGGCTCGCCAGATCGCCGTTTTGGCGGGGTGGCACGTTTGTACGGCGATGCTGCTTTGGCGCAGTTTCAGAAGGCTACGGTCGTGGTTGCGGGCTTGGGCGGCGTTGGCTCCTGGGCTGCGGAAGCCCTTGCGCGATCGGCAATTGGCCATTTAGTCTTAATTGATTTTGATCATATCGCCGAAAGCAATACCAATCGGCAACTGCATGCGCTGGATGGCGAGTATGGCAAGGCCAAAGTGGATGCCATGGCGCAGCGTATTACTCAAATTAATCCGCAAATCCAACTGACCTGCCACGATGCTTTTTTAGAACCGGACAAACTGGATGCTTTGATTCCTGCAGATGCTCTTGTGTTAGACGCAACCGATTCAGTGCAAGTCAAAATTGCCCTTGCTGCGTGGGCTGTGGCGAATCAACGTTTACTCGTGATGTGCGGGGCTTCTGGCGGTAAAGCAGATCCGACCCAGTTGCGCTGCGATGATTTATCCAGAACAGAGCAAGATGCACTACTCGCTAAGGTGCGTGTTGGACTGCGAACCGATCATGGCTTCTCGCGCGATTTAAAAAAGAAGATGGGTATTCGGGCGGTGTATTCGAAAGAGCCCCGTGCAGGTTCTGCTTCTGGGGGTTTGGCGTGTTCTGGTTATGGCTCGGCAGTAACTGTTACTGCAGCAGCAGGGCTAGTGGCAGCAGCTGAAATTCTTACTCTCATTCGGATGCAGCAAAGTACGCCAAAGTAAAGCAGTTCCATTTCGTTCCCGAAAAGTGCAAACAAGCCTAGGGAATGCCCTGTAAGAAATTTCGTATTTTGTTGTAGGAAGCAATATTTATTTTGCTATCCATCGCCTGATTTAAAGGCTCTTCCTTTTATTCCTTTGGTATTTTTTTAGCTTTGCTTATTAAATGAATATTTATGGGCTAGTGCTGCGTCCAACTCCTGCCTAGACTTCGTTGCGTTGGTACACGACCAACATCAAAACGAAAAGGAGGTTTCTCTTGCAGACAGAACAAACGGGCTTAAAACGCCATCTGAAAGTACGGCACATTCGCCTCATGGCATTGGGTTCGACTATTGGTGTTGGACTTTTTCTGGGCTCCGCTAGTGCGATTCAGCTAGCTGGCCCTTCCATTCTCTTGGGGTATTTGTTAGCGGGGATTGTGGCCTTCATTGTGCTGCGCACGCTGGGCGAGATGGCAGTGCATGAGCCAGTAGCCGGCTCCTTTGCTGCATATGCTAATTCCTATGTAGGACCTCTTGCGGGATACATGGTGGGCTGGGGATATTGGACCTATTGGATTGTGGTGAGTATTGCTGAGGTCACTGCCGTCGGTATTTACATGGGCATTTGGTTTCCGGATATGCCGCAATGGGTCTGGGCACTTTCATCGATCATTTTGATGGGACTCATCAATCTGATTGCGGTTCGTTTGTTTGGGGAATTTGAGTTTTGGTTCTCCTTAATTAAAGTCGTCGCCATCATTGCCCTGATTGCGATGGGAGCAGCGGTCGTTTTCTTTGGCTTCACCAATGACTGGGTACCGCTGGGTTTTGATAACTTGTGGATTCATGGTGGCTTCTTTCCTAATGGAATTGGCGGCCTCTTGATGTCTTTGCAAATGGTGCTGTTTGCCTATGTCGGCATTGAAATGATTGGCCTCTCTGCTGGCGAAGCAGAGAATCCCAAGAAAACCATTCCGATGGCAATCGACTCCTTGGCATGGCGAATCTTAATCTTTTACATGGGCGCTATTTTGGTTATTTTGGCGATTTTTCCGTGGAATGAGGTGGGGCAGCAGGGCAGTCCATTTGTCGTGATGTTCGAGCGCTTGGGTTTACGCGAAGCTGCGGGCATTGTGAATTTCGTAGTAATAACCGCAGCACTGTCTTCATGCAATGCCGGTATTTTCAGTGGCGGACGTTTGCTGTATTCCCTCTCCATCAATGGGTATGCCCCTGAAAAGTTTGCCCACCTTTCCGAAAATGGCGTGCCGCATCGGGCTGTCATGGCTGCGGTGCTGGTGCCGATGATTGGGGTGGTCCTCAACTATTTTGTTCCCGATAAGGCCTTTCAATACGTGATGGCAGCAGTGACCTTCATCGGATTGATGGTTTGGATTGCCATTCTCTATACCCAAATGCGGTTTAGACAATCACTGACTCCAGCGCAAGCGAAGAGTCTGAGTTATCGCACGCCATGGTGGCCTTACTCCTCCTGGTTTGCTCTTGCCTTCATTGTGCTTGTCATTGTGTTGATGGGCTTTCATGAGGACGCACGCGCTGCTTTGGTCTTGGGCCCGTGCTTATTGGTGGTCTATTGCGCTATGTATTACGTATTAGGCCTGCATCGTAAAAATAAACTGAAATAAGGAGCATCACATGATTATTGGCGTACCAACCGAAGTAAAAGACAATGAATTTCGGGTCGGCTTGACCCCAGGTAATGTCAGTGGACTAGTGGCCCAGGGCCATGCTGTGTTGATTCAGCGTGGCGCAGGTCAGCAGATTGGCCTGACGGACGAACTCTATCGCTCTGCCGGCGCTTCTTTAGTTGATAGTGCTACTGAGGTATATGCAAAGTCACAATTGGTAGTGAAAGTAAAAGAGCCGCAGCCGCAAGAATGCGCGATGTTGCGCGAAGATCAAATTCTCTTTACTTATTTGCATCTTGCACCAGATCCACTGCAAACCAAAGCGCTGCTCAGTTCTGGATCGAGCTGCATTGCCTATGAAACCGTGACTTCACGCGTCGGTACCTTGCCTTTGCTGGCGCCCATGAGTGAAGTAGCGGGGCGCATGTCCATTCAAGCTGCAGCAGCACAAATGGAAAAGAGCCATGGCGGACCTGGCATCTTGTTAGCCGGCATCCCGGGGGTAGCCGCCGCGAAGGTGGTCATCTTAGGAGCTGGTGTAGTGGGTCGAAATGCATTGCAGATGGCAGTTGGTATTGGAGCGGATGTGTGCATCATTGACAAAGACCTCGATCGCCTCCGTCAAATCGATGCCGCTTACGGCAATCGTGTTCGCACCTACTACTCCGATCCTTTGTCGATCGAGCGTGAGGTCTGTGCAGCCGACGTGGTCATTGGCGCCGTTTTATTACCGGGCGGTGCCGCGCCGAAGTTGGTGTCTGCGGCGATGGTGGCCAAGATGAAACCAGGGGCAGTAGTAGTCGATGTGGCCATTGACCAAGGCGGTTGTTTTGAGACCTCTCGTCCCACAACCCACAGTGATCCGAGTTATTTGGTGGGCGGCGTGATTCATTACTGCGTCGCCAATATGCCAGGAGCGGTGGCGCGCACGTCTACCTTTGGTTTGACCAATGCAACCTATCCGTTTGTGGAGGCTTTAGCAAATAGGGGGTTGGTAGCTGCACTGAACCACGATGTGCATTTGCGTAATGGCCTGAATGTACATCGCGGCCAGTTAGCCTCAGAGCCGGTTGCTACTGCTCAACAGCTGGATTTTGTTCCAGCAGTTGAGTTGTTAGCAGCGTAAAACAGTGTAGCGAGTAATGCGAAGACAGCGGCTTAGCTCAGGTCAGTAATGAGCGAAGCCAATGTCTCGTGTGGTAAGGTTTTAACGTGCATGGGGTACTCTTTGTGATCGCAGCCCACCATCATTTGCGCGCCTGCCTTGAGGGCTTTAATCATGTCAGGTGTAAGCTCAAAGCGCATGAAATGCACCGCCGATGTTTTTTCTGCGGTCGAGCGCTCCAGATCTTCATCCGCCAGGCCATACACACGAGGCTGACCCTCGACTTCTAAAAAGATCTTGTCTTCAACGCCAACCAATTTTGCTAAGGCCACTTTACGGTCGCCTTCGTTGGGGTATTCCAACATCATCGTGGCTTTGAAATTCGTGCCATCCGGTACGAGTGGGTTGTAGGCATCGAGCTCATCCTGAATGCCTTCTTCTTCAAAGGTTTTCTCAACACGCAGCATCTCTTGAATTTGATAACGCATTAAGAATTCGTTTTCAAAAATCATGGTGAGGTGCTCGCCCAAGTGGACGGTACGCATGCGGCGCTCTTGAATCGCTTTCTCCCGAATTTCTGGGCGATCCTTGTGGTACGCCTCCAAACTTAAGAGGCTATCGCGGGTAATTTTTGCCATGGTGC
>CANGWV010000072.1 GCA_947457875.1 Burkholderiaceae bacterium | reverse complement strand
TGATGGACCATGGCACGCTGACGGATAACAATGGTCGCAAGACCGATTTCCGTAACGTCATCATCATCATGACTACCAACGCCGGTGCTGAAGCCATGCAAAAGTCGGTCATTGGCTTTACCAATGCACGTGAGTCTGGCGATGAGATGGCGGATATCAAGAAGTTCTTCACGCCAGAGTTCCGTAACCGCTTAGATGCGATTGTGTCCTTTAAGGCACTCGATGAGACCATCATCATGCGGGTGGTGGATAAGTTCTTAATGCAGCTGGAAGAACAGTTGCATGAGAAGAAAGTCGACGCTACCTTTAGCCCTGAGTTACGGGCGCATTTAGCAAAACACGGTTTTGATCCACTGATGGGCGCAAGGCCAATGCAGCGCATTATTCAGGATACCGTCCGTAAGGCCCTTGCCGATGAATTGCTCTTTGGTCGCTTGGCACAAGGCGGCACGGTTGCAGTTGGGATTGATGCGGATGGCAAGGTGGTGCTGGATATTCATCAGGCCACCCCACCAAGTAAGGCTAGCAAGACCGATGTGGCGCCCGCTGAGGAAATCTAAGCTCTACGTAAGCTAGCTTGTAATGAAAAATACCAACCTGCTGGTTGGTATTTTTCTTGGACTACATTTGTATTGCCTTAGGCAGCAAGTAAATGGCAGGGCTCAATGCGCTTCAAAACATCGGCCAAATTACGCTTTGCAACTGCGGTGTCGTAGCTTGCCTGACCTCTTAGCCACCAGCCATCACTTAGTCCAAAATATTTACACAGCCGCAGATCGGTATCGGCGGTAATGGAGCGTTTTCCTGAAACAATGTCGCCAATACGCTGCGGGGGTACTCCAATATCTTTAGCTAGGCGATATTTGGTGAGACCCAGTGGCTTCAAAAATTCTTCTTCTAACATCTCGCCGGGCGAGACGGGTGCAATCGTTCTCATATGTACCTCTTCTTAGTGGTAATCCACAATTTCAACATTTTTAGCGCCATCAGCAGTCCAAATAAAGCAAATACGCCATTGATTATTTATGCGAATACTGTACTGTCCCTTTCGAGACCCCTTGAGCGATTCCAATCGATTTCCAGGGGGAATACGCAAGTCATCAATGACTAAAGACCAATTTAATTGCTCTAACTTACGCAATGCTGAGCGCTCAATCAAAACCCATCGACGTACCCGATTTCCATGAAATAGTTTTTCGGTATCAGCGCACTTAAAACTTTTAATCGATATAACGAATAGTAACGCATCTCGTTAATATTTGTCAAGTGCCTGAGGAGGCGGATAGCAATTAAATTGGAATGGGAGCCCGCAAAGATCAGGCTCGACCCGTACTTCCAAAACCACCCGTCCCACGACTGCTTTCAGCAAACTCATCGACGATCTTGAGTTCCACTTGTTGTATGGGCACGATCACGAGCTGCGCCAAGCGCTCCATGGGTTCAAGGGTGAATGGCTGGCTGCTGCGATTCCAAGTGCTCACCATCAGCTGCCCCTGGTAATCGGAGTCAATCAAGCCCACGAGGTTGCCTAAAACAATCCCATGTTTATGGCCAAGGCCTGAGCGGGGGAGGATTAGGGCGGCGTAGCGTGGATCTTCCACATAGATTGACAGGCCAGTGGGTACCAATACCGTTTGACCTGGAGCAATCTCGATTGCGGCATCGATGCAGGCGCGCAGATCTAGTCCAGCGCTGCCTGGGGTGCCATAACTCGGCATTTGATCGCGCATGCGTTCATCGAGAATTTTGACTTGCAGTGTTTGCATGGTGTTATTAGAGTTGGGTTGCAACAAATTGAATGAGTTGACGGGCTAACTGCAGTTTTGGAGCCTTGGCTAATTTCTTACTGCCCCGCTCATGAATCAGGAGCAACTGGTTTAGGTCGCTACCAAAGGTATCGGGGCCAATGTTGCCAACAATTAGCGGGATGCCTTTACGCTTGCGCTTGTCATCCGCGTGCTCTTCGAGCTTGGTCGACTCAGCAGCAAAACCAACACAGTACGGATTTGGTTTCCCTTTTGTCTTTTTGGCAGACTGCGCCATGGTCAACAAAATATCAGGATTGGGAGCAAATTGAATTTCTGGAATCGCCTTACCTTGGCGCTTCATTTTCTCTTTGGATGGGTTTGCGATCGCCCAGTCTGCGACTGCAGCAACGCCAAAAAACAGATCGCAATTGGGTGAGGCCATCACTGCCTCGTACATGTCTTTGGCCGAGACCACATCGGTCCGCTGGATTTTCCCTGTAGCAAGCAGGGGTGTATTCAATTCACAAGGGCCTGCAATCAAATGAACTTGCGCGCCGGCCTCAAGAGCGGCTCTGGCAATCGCAAAACCCATCTTGCCGGAGCTGCGGTTGGTAATGCCACGGACTGGATCAATCGCTTCAAAAGTAGGCCCTGCAGTAATTAATACGCGCTTACCTTCTAGTACTTTTTTTTGAAAGAAGGCAATTAACTGCTCGGTGATTTCAGCGGGCTCAAGCATTCTGCCCATCCCTACTTCACCGCAAGCTTGAGCGCCGCTGGCGGGTCCGAGTAATTCAACGCGATCACTACGCAAGCGTTCGGCACTGCGAACGGTTGCGGGGTGTTGCCACATTTGTAAGTTCATCGCGGGCGCCAAGAGCAAAGGGCAGTCGCGCGCTAGGCATAGAGTAGTAAGGAGATCATCGGCGAGGCCGAGTGATAGTTTGGCCATCAAATCGGCGCTAGCGGGCGCAATCAAAATTGCATCGGCAGTACGCGATAACTCAATGTGCGCCATGTTGTTGCTGATACGTGCGTCCCACTGATTGGTATAGACTGGATTGCCAGTAAGGGCCTGCATTGTTACGGGCGTAATGAACTGGGCTGCAGCCTCAGTCATGACAACCTGAACGCTTGCCCCCTCTTGCATTAGTAGGCGCGCGAGTTCAGCGGACTTGTAGGCGGCAATTCCGCCAGAGATGCCGAGAACAATTTTTTTATTGAGAAGTGACTGCATAGTCGAAGATTAAACGGGTTTGAGGTGAATGGCTAGATTAAGCGGGGGTTGATGCCCTTTTTGGGCGGATTTCACCCCAAATAATTAAGGCTGCGCCGAACACAATGGCGCTATCGGCAAGATTGAAGGCGGGCCAATGCCATTGCGCATAGTGCAGATCAATAAAGTCCACTACAGCCCCATAGACAAGGCGATCAATCACATTACCGACTGCGCCCCCTAAGATAAAGCTAATAGCTAAGGAAAGTAGCGTGTCGTTTTGGTGTCGCCGCAAATACCAAATCATAAAAATAGCGGCAGCTGTTCCTAAGATGGTGAAGAACCAGCGTTGCCATCCACCGCTACTGGCTAAAAAAGAAAACGCAGCGCCTGGGTTATAAATCAAGAACCAGTTTAAAAAACCGGTGACTGGCACTGGTACGGCAAATTGCAGTGATGTTTGCGCCCATAGTTTTGTTGCTTGATCCAACACGAGGACAAGGCAAGCTAGGCTCAGCCAGCCATAAAAACGGCGCTGATTGCGGGAGTCAGTTAAGGCGCTCACAGTGATCTGATGTGATTAGGCAAACGCGCGCTGCTCACCAGTGCCAAATAAATTACTGACGCAGCGACCGCAGAGTTCGGGGTGGGCAGGATCTGCTCCCACGTCTGCGGTATGGTGCCAACAGCGACCGCATTTTTTATATTGACTTGCGCGCACCAGAACTTCTAGTCCCGAAGTACTGAGTTCAATATTGGCACTGGACGTAATAGTGACAAAGCGCAGATCATCTTCCAGTGAATGCAAGATAGCAAAGTCAACATCATCGACTTTGATGGTGAGTTCTGCTTGCAAGGAAGAGCCAACATGGCCTGCTTCGCGTTCAATTTCAATGGCTTTGGTTACTTCAGAGCGAATCTCCCGAATACGGTTCCATTTGGCAAGCAGCTCTGTGCTATTGGCAATATCCGGGAATGCGCCAAACTCTTCCATAAAGATGGAGATCTTGCTTTTGTTCTCGGATCCATGGGGAAAGGATGCCCAGGCTTCTTCTGCAGTAAATGACAGGAAAGGGGCAAGCCATTTCAGGAGATTGCGGGTAATGTGGAATAGGGCATTTTGCGCCGCACGTCGATCTTTGGAATTGGGTGCACTGGTGTAGAGGCGATCTTTGAGGATATCCAAATAAAAGCCTCCGAGGTCTTCGGAGCAGAAGGTCAACATGCGCGCAACAGCGGGCTGAAATTCATAGGCCTCGTAGTGCGCCTGAATCTCGCCTTGCAATTGCGCAGCGAGTGCAACCGCATAGCGATCGATTTCCAGCCACTCGCTAGCTGGCATTGCATGTTGATTCGGATCAAAGTCAGCTAAGTTTGCGAGCAAGAAGCGCAAGGTATTGCGCATGCGGCGATAACTCTCAACCACCCGCTTCAGAATCTCGTCGGAGATAGTCATCTCGCCCGAGTAGTCAGTAGAGGCAGCCCACAGGCGAATGATTTCAGCGCCTAACTTATCGGCCACCTGTTGGGGTGCGATGACGTTACCGACCGACTTGCTCATTTTGCGACCTTGGCCATCCACCGTGAAGCCGTGGGTCAGTAATGCCTTGTAGGGCGGCTTGCCATCGAGCATGGCGCCGGTGAGTAGCGATGAGTGAAACCAGCCGCGGTGTTGATCTGAGCCTTCTAAATACAAATCAGCCAAACGACCATCTGCGTTCTCGGCTTCGGGTCGATAAAGCTCATCACGGTGTGAGCCGCGAATCACATGCCAGTGGGTTGTCCCCGAATCAAACCACACATCCAAGGTATCGCGGTTCTTTTCGTAGAGAGCGGCTTCTTCACCCAATAACTCAGCAGGATCGATTTTTTGCCAAGCCTCAATACCGCCTTGCTCAACGCGCTTGGCAATTTCTTCTAAGAGTTCGGCTGTGCGGGGGTGCGGTTCACCCGTTTCTTTATGAACAAAGAAGGCCATCGGTACGCCCCATTGGCGTTGACGCGATAGAGTCCAGTCTGGGCGGTTCGCAATCATGCTGTGCAGGCGCTGCTTACCCCAAGCAGGATAGAACTGCGTATTGTTGATACCTTCTAGTGCTGCTTCACGCAAGCTGGCTTTGCCATCGGTCGGTTTTTTATCCATACTGGCGAACCACTGGGAGGTAGCGCGATAAATGATGGGTGTTTTATGGCGCCAGCAATGCATGTAGGAGTGGCTATACGATTTGTCTTTTAAAAGACTGCCGGCGCTGCGAAGTGCTTCCACAATTTTTGGATTGGCTTTCCAGACAAATTCATTGGCAAAGAGCGGTAGCCATGATGCATAGACTCCATTACCCATCACTGGATTCAGAATATCTTTATCGACTAAGCCATTCGCTTTGCAGGATTTAAAGTCTTCCTCACCATAGGCTGGTGAGCAATGTACGAGGCCTGTACCCGTATCGAGCGTGACGTACTCTGCTGGATAGATGGGTGAGAGGCGACGGTAGCCTTCATCGAGCGAGGCGAGTGGATGCCAAAAGGAGATACCGGCCAATTGCTGACCGGTGCAGGTCGCGATTACCTTACCTTCGAGGCCATACTCTTGCAGGCAAATGTCGACACGGTCTTTGGCCAAAATAAGCAGCGTTTGATCGGTCTCGACTAAGGCGTATTCCAGTTCGGGGTGAACATTGAGTGCCTGGTTGGCGGGAAGTGTCCATGGTGTGGTGGTCCAGATTACGACCATGCCTTTTTTCTCTGGCAAATGAGGGATTCCAAATGCCTTAGCTAAATTGCTTCGCTGCGCATCATCAAAGGCAAAGCCAACATCGACCGCAGGATCGGTTTTATCTTGGTACTCGACTTCGGCTTCGGCAAGCGCAGAGCCACAATCAAAACACCAGTTAACGGGCTTCAGACCACGGAAGACATAACCCTTTTTCCAAATCGAGCCGAGCGCACGAATCTCATCCGCCTCATTGCGGTAATTCATGGTGAGGTAGGGGTTGTTCCAGTCACCCAGCACGCCCAAGCGCTCAAAGTCGATTTTCTGTTTCGCAATTTGCTCGCTAGCGTACTGGCGTGCTTTAGATTGCACTTCTGCAGTGGGTAAATTTTTACCAAACTTTTTTTCAATTTGGATTTCAATCGGCATGCCATGGCAGTCCCAGCCAGGAACATAGGCTGCATCAAAGCCCATCAGCCAGCGGGACTTAACAATCATGTCTTTGAGAATCTTATTGACCGCATGACCAATATGAATGTCGCCATTGGCATAAGGGGGGCCATCGTGCAAGATGAATTTGGGTTGCCCTGCATGCGCCGCCCGAATGGCTTCGTAGAGTTTATTTTTTTGCCACTGGGCTACCCATTGCGGCTCGCGCTTGGGTAAATCGCCCCGCATCGGAAAAGCAGTTTCCAGAAGGTTAACGGGATAAGAATTGGATTTATCAGACATAGACTTTTTTCTGGAAATAATCACGCGCACATTGCGCATCGTTTTGAATAGCAGACTGCAGCGTTTCGAGGTCAGGGTATTTTGCCTCGTCCCGAATTTTTTCTAAGAGTTCAACGCGGATAATCCGGCCATAGACTTGGGCGTTGAAATCAAATAAATGAACCTCCAGTAAAACACGCCCCGCATCTTCTACCGTTGGTCTAACCCCTAGGCTGGCAACTCCCTGTAAGGGCGTATCTCCAAGGCCATGAACGAGCACGGTAAAAATACCGGTCATCGCAGGCTTTCGCTCGTGCAGGTGATTTGCTACAGCCAGGTTCAAGGTCGGAAAGCCGAGTGTTCTGCCAAGCTGACGACCATAAATCACGTGCCCAGAAATCATGTAAGGCCTGCCGAGCAGCAGTGCTGCCTTAGCCATATCACCTTCAGCTAATGCACTGCGGAGTGCTGAACTAGAGATGCGCTCTTGATTTTCTAAAACCGTGTTGATGTTGGAAACTTCAAAACCAAATTCCTCACCAGCGCGTTTCAGGCTAGCAAAGTCACCAGCGCGTTTTGCGCCGTAACAAAAGTCATCGCCAATCAAAATCCATTTGGTATTGAGGCGCCGCAGCAGAATTTCAGCAACAAATTGCTCGGGGGTCAACTTGGCATAAGCAGCATTGAAGCGCTCAATGACGACGCGATCAATGCCGATGTCGGCAAAGGTGGCTAACTTATCCCGCAAATTTAAGATGCGTGGTGGCGCTTCGGCAGGTGAAAAAAATTCTTTGGGGTGCGGTTCAAACGTCATCACGCAGGAAGCAAGGCCTCGTTTACGAGCGCCAGCAGTGAGCGCCTGAAGCAGGGCGTGATGACCCCGATGCACGCCATCGAAATTGCCGATGGTAAGGGCACAGGGGGGTGCGGCACGAAGGTGGGCAGAGCCTCGGAATACGTTCACTGGTCGCTTTCAGGGTAGCCTTGAATTATATTGTGGGCATGCAATCCATCGTTACCTTAATCTCCGGCCGCGGATCGAATTTCGAGGCCATCGTCAAAACAGCCCAAAAAGAGAATTGGGCGGTCCAATTTAGTGGGGTAATAGCAAATCGCCCTGAGGCCAAGGGCCTTGATTTTGCTCGCTCCCAGGGTATTCCTGCGCTGGCCCTGGATCACAAAGCCTACCCAGAACGGGCTGCATTTGATCGGGCATTAATCGAGCAAATAGACCTTCTCAAGCCGGATTTAGTGGTTTTAGCTGGCTTTATGCGCATCTTGACGCCAGAGTTTATTCGGCATTACGCCGGAAAGTTGATCAACATTCACCCATCCCTATTGCCCAGCTTCCCCGGTTTGCATACCCATGAACGGGCTTTGGAGGCAGGAGTGACAACCCATGGTGCCAGCGTGCACTTTGTCAGCGAGGG
>CANGWV010000071.1 GCA_947457875.1 Burkholderiaceae bacterium | reverse complement strand
GTAAGCAATACCAGGGCGATCCGGTACGCTCAATACGGTAATCTTCGCTTCATCGCGGGCAAAGGCGATGCCAGAAATAACGGCGGCTTCCATGGTGCTGTCCTCTTCAAATGTAATCAAGGTACCCGACTTCATTTCAATATCAAGGGGTATCAGTGGGTCAGTCAGCGACGACAAAACCCGGGTTTTGACTTTGTATTTACCGGCAAACTCAACCGACCGAATTTGCAACACCTTTGAGCCGAGGCTGGCCATCTCCAGCATCTCTTCAAAGGTGATCTTATCCAGGCGTCGGGCATCTTCACACACCCGTGGATCCGTGGTGTAGACCCCATCCACATCGGTATAAATCAAACACTCGTCTGCTTTGAGCGCAGCAGCCATAGCAACTGCGGAGGTATCGGAACCGCCGCGGCCCAAGGTCGTAATATTGCCATTGGGGTCGACCCCCTGAAAGCCCGTTACGACTACTGCCTTGCCGGCATTGAGGTCAGTCATGATCTTTTGATCATCGATACCCATAATCCGCGCTTTGGTAAATGCCGAATCCGTATGAATAGTGACTTGCCATCCCGCATAACTCACCGCGTCAATGCCCTCCTTGTGAAGGGCCAGGGCTAATAAGCCGGAGCTGACTTGTTCACCTGTAGAAGCAATTTGATCCAGCTCTCTTGGGCTAGCACCCGGATTGATGTCCCGAGCCAAACCAAGTAAGCGGTTAGTTTCTCCGGACATTGCCGATGGGACCACCACCACCTGGTGGCCAGCACGCATCCATTTAGCGACGCGTTTGGCGACATTTTGGATGCGCTCAACCGAGCCCATCGAGGTGCCGCCGTATTTGTGAACAATTAATGCCATAAAGTATGTCGTTGTAAAGGGAGCAAATTGCTTAAAACGCTATTTTACAGTCTTCTTATCGCAATTAGCCTTGATGGCTTGACGAAAGCCTGCTGACTAATTAGGATAGGTGTTACTAAAGTAACACTTTAATGCAATCATTTTGCATTCATACCCGATCTTATCGATCGTTTTTTACTGCAGAAAGTATCCATGAGCAAAATCAGTAGCAAAACAACTGGCAAATCCAGCACAACCTCCATCAAATTAAGCGAGACGCTAAAGAAGCACTCCGCAACGGCAGCAAAGGAGTTAGGCATGACAACCCATGCATTCATGGTTGAGGCCATTAAGCGCGCAACCGAGCAACAATCGATGCGACATAGTTTTATCAGGGATGCAATTGAATCTCGCAAATCCACAATCAAGACGGGCAAAGTGATTCAGCTAGAAGACGCATTTGAGCGCTTGCGATCACAAACCAGCAGCAAAAAAATACTGAAGGTAAAGCACGGGTGAAGGTAGCACTCACAGAACGCGCCTACACTGACCTCACAAGACTTACTGACTTTTTACTCGAATTTGACAAAAGTGCCGCAAGCAAGGCAATCGATCTGATTGAAGATGGCCTACTGATCCTAAAACAGCATCCATTTATTGGCAGGCTAGTTCAAGGCGATCAGGCAATCGAAGGTGATTTACGCGAGCTGGTGATTTCGTATGGAAAAACAGGCTATGTTGCTTTGTACAGCATTGAAGATGAAGAGCAGGTTTGGATTTTGACAATCCGGCACCAACGCGAGGCTGGGATTACGCTCTACCGGGTGGCACCCTTGTTTCAGACGCTGGCTTCCACTCCGGCAACATGCGCCTGCCCGTGAAGACCAAATGGGGGTAACTGACCCCCGCCCCTGCCACTGCAATAAGTTCGCCATCCATATACAAGAGGGGAGCCTGCCGCTGCCATGGTGGCACCGCGTTTTCTTGGTACAGGTTTTTCAGTGTCTTGCGTGGCCCACTGGCAGTGACTTGCAAACGCTCAGCGCTGCTGCGCTCCCGAAATTCAACGGTACCCGCTTTCTTCGACTTGGTAATCCATGCGGCCGGCAATCCCCCTTGCGTACTCTTTGCTGGGACAGGCACAAACGTCCACTCGCCTTCCTCTGACTTTGCTGCTGCACCGATCTGCAGCAGCCCACGCCACAATCGAATGCTGCATTCATCATGGAGCCACTCCAGCCTGGAGTCGTTACGAGCCCGCTGTAAATCAAGCCACCATGCTTGGAGGCGCTCTTGGGATGGCATCGTTAAACCTGCGACCTTAAGCCAATAACGCAACACATTATTCGCAGCTGCAGGATCACTTGCATTCAAGGCAAGCAATGGCTGTGCTTTAAGGGTGTTGCTTGCTGGATTGTGAATTTTTTTACCGTCTTGCTGAGCAAGCCGATCAAGCAATTGCTGGGCCTGCGCTAACAACTCAGCACTGCGTGCGAGATTGGCACTAGCTCCAGGTTGAATGATTTCCAACTTGGGCAATATGCTCTTGCGAATCGCATTGCGCCGATACTTGCTGCTCTGGTTACTCGGGTCTTCAATCCATTTCAGTTTATGTTCGCGGGCATAGGCCTCGAGCTCCTCGCGACTTAAACGCAGTAGCGGTCGCCACAGCGTAATGCTGCTGGCCTGCTCCGCCGATGTCGCTAGAACCCTACTCTCCGGCATGCTCGATAAGCCAGAAACCCCAGCGCCCCGCAGCAATTGCAGTAAAACGGTTTCAGCTTGATCATTTTGGTGGTGCGCAAGCAAAAGGTCCTCAATGCCGTGATACGCACACAGCTCAGTCAATGCCTCATAGCGTGCAGCGCGTGCTCTGGCCTCAATGTTTCCTGAGTTTAATTGGGTATCGATGTGCAGCAAACGAAAGTCAAAACCGATCTTGTATTTTTTTGCGAGTGCCTCACAAAATACGAGCCATTCATCGGCTGCTTTTTGTAATCCATGGTGAATATGAAATGCAAAGATGCGAGGCGCTGCTACATCTTTGCTTTCAAGCTTCGTTGATTTTTTTGCTTGAGCTTGGTGCAGTCGGCAAATCGAGTCCAGTAACACCACTGAATCAAGGCCGCCGCTTAAGGCAATCGCCAATCGGGGCAGACTAGTGGCTCGATTAACTGCCTCCAAACCCAAGGCGCCTCGGGTGGATTGCGCCAGCCCTGCTTTGGGCTTAGGCTTTGGGATTGGTTTCCTTGAACTTGCCATAACTCATTAGGCGCTCATGGCGACGCTCGAGCAGTGTATCGACATCCATCGACTGAAATACCTTGAGTGACTCGGTCAATGCTTTACGCATGTTGTCCATCATGCCTGGGTAATCGCGGTGTGCCCCACCAGTTGGCTCCGCCACAATCTTATCGATCAGGCCAAGACCTTTTAAGCGCTGCGCTGTCAGGGCTAATTGCTCAGCCGCTTCGGGCGCCTTTGCGGCGGTCTTCCATAGAATCGATGCGCAGCCCTCTGGCGAGATAACCGAATAGGTTGAGTTTTGTAACATCAACACCACATCCCCCATCGCGATCGCCAAGGCACCACCCGAACCACCCTCACCAATAATGGTCGCGATAATCGGTACAGTTAATTCGGCTTGGGTATACAGATTGTGACCAATCGCCTCAGACTGATTGCGCTCTTCAGCATCGATTCCTGGAAAGGCGCCTGGCGTATCTACAAAAGTAAATACCGGAATCTGAAATTTCTCGGCAAGGCGCATCAGTCGCATTGCTTTGCGATAGCCCTCAGGTCTGCTCATGCCAAAGTTGCGTAAGGCTCGCTCTTTGGTATCGCGTCCTTTTTGATGGCCGATCACCATGCATGCTGCACCATTAAAGCGGGCTAAGCCGCCAATAATCGACTGGTCGTCCGCAAATGTCCGATCGCCATGAAGCTCATGAAAATCCGTAAAAAGACCGCTGACGTAATCCAAGGTATAGGGGCGCTGCGGATGACGCGCGACTTGGGATACTTGCCATGGAGTCAGCGCCGCATAAATGTCTTTGATTAACTGCTGACTTTTTTCGGAAAGCGTCTTGATCTCATCGGAGATATCAACCGAGGACTCGTCCTGCACAAAACGCAGTTCGTCGATCTTCGCCTCTAACTCGGCGATGGATTGCTCAAAATCCAAAAAAGTAGTCTTCATGCCTTGATTTTAGTATTCCACGGGGATGGGGTCGATACTTCGCCACATATACCAGGTTGCAACCGTTCTCCAGGGGGCCCAATTGGCGGCAACCTCCCTGGCCTCATGGCGACTTACTGGCTCGCCGCTAAAGTAATTGAGGGAAATAGCCTTAATCAGCCCAATGTCGTCCAAAGGCAGGATATCCGGCCGGATCATATTGAATATTAAGAACATTTCTGCGGTCCAGCGGCCAATACCCCGAATGGTGCTGAGCTCCCGGATCACGCTTTCGTCGTCCATATCACGCCATTGGTTGGCATGTAGGCGGCCCGAGGCAAAGTGATCAGCTAAATCGCGAATGTACTCTACCTTGCGACCAGAGAGCCCTGCGGCACGAAGTGCTTCCGGCGTTGCTGCCAAAATGCGGGCGGGAGTCACTTTTTTGCCAACCGCAATTAGCATCCGATCCCAGACCGCTTGGGCAGCTGATACCGAGATTTGCTGACCCACAATTGCCCTCGCCAAGGTAGTAAATGGATCGCCGCGCGTCACTAAAAAACCAGTGCCGTACTTGGGAATCAGCTTTTTTAGTATGCGATCATTTTTCATGAGCTCTTTGCAGGCCTGATCCCAGTAATCGGGCGCCATCACCGCTAGGCTGGGCTCACCTTGATTGGGCGGCAGCGTACGCTCTGCTTCCTTGCCCGCTGTTTTTGCTGCAGATGTTTTGCGCTCCAGCGGTTTTTTCACTACTGTTTTTTTAAGCGCTGTTTTTTTGACTACTGGTTTTTTTACGCTCGTCGCCATTCGGTGACCCCTCCTGGCTTATCTTCCAAGACAACGCCTTGCTTGAGTAAATCAGCGCGTATTGCGTCCGCCTTTTCAAACGCTTTCGCTTGTTTTGCTGCAGCGCGCGCTGCAATCTGTTGCTCGATGGCAGATGCGTCTAGTTCGCCGGAATTACCGCTTTGTAGAAAAGCGGATGGATCGCGCTCCAGAAAACCCAGAACACCCGCAAGGCTTTGCATTGTCTGGGCAAGTGCACGGACAGCATCAAGCTCGCCGCTAGCGTGCTTCCGATTAAGTTCGCTAGCGAGATCAAATAAAACCGCAATCGCATCGGGCGTATTGAAGTCATCGTCCATTGCTGCGTTAAAGCGCTGGACCCAAGGCGTCGTCAGCGCAGCATTTTGACTTGCTGGCACAGTAATAGCGTTAGCTTGGGCTAAAGCGGTGTATAGACGCACGAGCCCTGTGCGGGATTCATCAAGCTGCACATCACTGTAATTAATTGGGCTACGGTAATGGGCGCGCAGCATAAAGAAACGAATCACCTCAGGGTCGTATTGTTTTAATACATCACGAATCAAAAAGAAATTGCCCAGTGACTTGGACATCTTTTCTTGATTCACCCGAATGTGACCATTGTGCATCCAGTAATTGACCCAAGGCGCATCGCTGTCGCTCTTCGCTTGACCATAGAGCGCCCCTTCGGTTTGGGCTATCTCATTCTCATGGTGCGGGAATTGTAAATCAGCACCGCCACCATGAATATCAAAGTGCTGACCCAACAGTGCGCAGGACATCGCCGAGCACTCGATGTGCCAGCCTGGCCTGCCCTCGCCCCAAGGGGATTGCCAACGCGTATCACTGGGCTCATCCTCTTTGGCACTTTTCCACAGCACAAAATCAAGTGGATCGCGTTTTCCGCTGCCGACTGCAACACGCTCACCCGCATTCAGATCATCGAGGGATTTTCCGGATAGGCGACCGTAACCTGGAAAGAGGCGCACTGCGTAATTCACATCGCCATCGTCTGCCTGGTAGGCGATCTCTTGCTCCATCAAACGACCGATCATGCCCTGCATTTGCTTAATGTAGGCGGTAGCCCGTGGCTCTTGATCGGGCCGCATCAAACCGAGTGCATCCGAATCGGCATGCATCGCATCAATAAAACGCTGCGTAAGGGCCGCAATCGGCTCGCCATTCTCAATCGCCCGCTGAATAATCTTGTCATCGATGTCCGTAATGTTGCGGACATAGATCACCTCATACCCGCTGGCTCGTAACCAGCGCGCCACCATATCAAACACAATCATCACGCGGGCATGGCCAATGTGGCAAAAATCGTATACCGTCATGCCGCAGACGTACAGCTTGACCTGCCCTGAAACCAAGGGGGTAAAGACCTGTTTGGAGCGATTGAGGGTGTTATAAATTTGCAGCATGGGCACTAAAGAAGGGGCAAGTCGGATAAAACAAGCATGATTTGTTAGACTGAGCGCTGAGTATATCGAATACGCACCTCCTTTACCCCTTTACACCCCGCCACCATGACCACAAACCCGCCATTGCAGAAGCCCCCGCACGTGAAGGTATCTGCTATGGGCTTATGGTCAGGATTACTGCTTATGGCCCTAGCAATACCTAGCCACGTTAGCGCACAGGCTTTTGGTAACCCAGCGGCAGTACAAGATCAGCCTAGTACGGTGCTCGCCCCTTTTTTAGGTGGTTTTGGACCCAACGAGCCCCCTCGGCTCTCACCCAATGCAGGATTTGACCCCCTGCCGCCCGAGCTTTCTGAAACCGTTGCTCTGCCCTTCTTGTCGTTTCTGATCATTGAGCCCGATCCCGTGGTTCGCAATGGCATTCCTACTGAAATTGAAAAGTTGGTCAAAGCCCAAAAGTATCCAGAAGCAATCAAGCGCATCAATGAACTGCTGCTTAAAAATCCCCGCAATGTGCAGTTACGTTTTGTCTTGGCCCGCCTGCAAATTGAGTTAAAGCAATATGCAGCAGCGCAAAAAACTTTGATTGAAATCACCCAGCAATTTCCCGAGCTAGCCGAGCCGTACAACAATTTAGCGGCACTGGCCGCCAATCAAGGGCAATGGATTGAGGCCCGAGATTATTTAGAGCTCGCACTCAAACTCAAGCCCAGCTACGCGCTTGCGTCTGCAAATTTGGGTGAGGTATATACCCGCCTTGCTGCAAAGGCCTACATCGATGCAGCCAAACAGCGCGCCAACCAGCGTGAATACCAGCGCCGTGCTACCGCCCTACTTGGCATTTTGAAAACGCCTCAGGCGAGTAATAACCCATCTGCACCAAACTCGCCCAACACCCCCAAACCGATTACCAACCCTCAAGAAAGTAAACCTAGCAATGGCACAAGTACTCCTCAAAACAAATAAAGGCGACATCACCCTGACATTGGATGCTGAAAAAGCGCCCAAGACCGTCGCTAACTTTTTAGCCTACGTTAAAAGTGGTCACTACGATGGCACGATCTTTCATCGCGTCATCGATAACTTCATGATTCAGGGTGGTGGCATGGCGCCTGGCATGAAACAAAAGCCCACCCAAGCCGAGATTGAAAATGAAGCCAATAATGGCCTTAAAAACGTCAATGGCTCGGTTGCAATGGCTCGTACTAACGAACCCCATTCAGCAAGCTCCCAGTTTTTTATTAACGTGAATGACAATGATTTTTTAAATCACACTGCCCCGACGGCACAAGGCTGGGGTTATGCCGTGTTTGGAGCGGTTAGCGATGGCATGGATGTAGTGAATGCCATTCGCAAAGTAAAAACCGGTAGCTCGGGATTTCATCAAGATGTGCCAACGGAAGATGTGGTGATCGAGAAAGCAACCGTTCTTGCTGAATAATTCCAGCTCACCCTCAATCGATCGGCTCTTGACCTAAGCATCTGATGCAGTGTAGTCACGCCAGCGCCTTTCTGATTTCAGATTTGCACCTAACGCCGTCAATGCCCTTGACGGCGCAGCGCTTTTTTGATTTCTGTGAAAAGGAAGCG
>CANGWV010000070.1 GCA_947457875.1 Burkholderiaceae bacterium | reverse complement strand
GGCGTTCACCACCACGAAATTATGATCAATGCGAAGGACTTCAGCCGAGATAACTTGGCCGGTCTTCATATTCGATCGGGTTAGGGATTCTTCAAATAATTCTGCAAAAGATTCAGACATGTATATTCACTTTGTGCCGTCAGAAGGCCTGACGGGTTAGATTAAAAACGTTCGACGAAACACGCTGGGTTAGAAATTGCGTTGTAGCGTTTCACGAACACCAATACAGCAACCACCTACTACTCTTACTGCTTGCTTGATACCAGAGACTGATACCAGGCCATTACCTGCATTACTGCCTGATCAATCGATAAATCCGACGTATCCAGCACTATTGCCCCTTCAGCCACTATTAATGGTGCACTTCCACGATTACTGTCCCGTGCATCGCGCGCCGTTAAATCGAGCAATAAGTCGGTCATATTAGCAGAAAATCCCTTAGCGATCAATTGCTTATATCGCCGTTCTGCGCGAGCAGCAACACTGGCGGTGAGGAAGACCTTAAGCTTTGCATCGGGGAAAAGCACGCTCGCCATGTCCCTGCCATCGGCTACTAGGCCTGGATTCTGGCGAAAACCGTGCTGTAAGCGCACTAATGCCTGCCGAACCTCGGGGTGTACCGCCAATTCAGAGGCCCTGCGCCCGATCTTTTCCGCCCGAATAAGGTCTGAAACGTCCTCATTGCCTAGCAAAATCTGCCCGTTTTGAAAGGAAACTGGCATGGAGGCGGCTATTTTGCTTAAAAAAGAGGCATTTTCAGTGGAAACGCCCTCCCGCTCACTGGCCAACGCAACGAGGCGGTAAAGGGCGCCACTATCCAAATAGTGAAATCCCAATTCTTTTGCTACTAAAGCCGCAACTGTCCCCTTGCCTGATGCAGTGGGACCATCAATCGCAATAACGGGCGGCTTACTAGACTCACTCATGCGTTAGCGCGCCGCAATCTGAGCGATCTGAGCAAACTCAGCAAAATAGCGTGGGAAGGTTTTTGCAACGCAATTGGGATCATTAATCAATATCGAATTAGGTCCAAAAGCAGCCAAGGAAAAACACATGGCCATGCGGTGATCATCGTAGGTATCAATCCCATCGGCTGGGGTTTGCCAGACAAGAGGTGGACGAATCACCAAATAGTCTGAGCCCGCCTCTATGCTGGCACCTACTTTTTGGAGCTCCGTTGCCATTGCCGCAATCCGGTCCGTCTCTTTGACGCGCCAACTTGCAATCCCATTTAACCGGGTCTCGCCTGTTGCAAACAGCGCAACGATTGCCAATGTCATTGCTGCATCGGGAATGGCTGTGCAGTCGATGGTGATGCCATGCAGTTGGCCAGCAGCTGGTGCGGCTGCTTCAATCCAATCATCGCCTTTAGAAATTACCGCGCCCATTTGCGCCAAGGCATCCGCAAACGCAACATCTCCCTGAATGCTATCGCGCCCAACACCCAAAACGCGAACGGGGCCCATACCAATTGCTCCTGCTGCTAAAAAATAAGAGGCTGATGAGGCATCGCCCTCCACCAACAGATGCCCAGGACTGCGGTACACAGACTCTCGAACTTGCAAAGCAGATTGGGCTGGGATCATAAAGGTTTGCGCATCAGGGCAATCCACATGCACCCCGAAACGTTGCATCAGTTTGAGCGTGATTTCAATGTAAGGCCGAGAAATTAACTCGCCAATCACTTCAATCCGAATTGCCTTTTTTGCCAGCAAAGGCAAAGCCATAAGCAGGGCCGTCAAAAATTGGCTCGACACATCGCCCCGAATGCGAACAACGTCTGGTATCGATATGCTCGATGCATGGATCTGAATCGGCGGATAACCTTCTTCACCCAGGTAACTAATCACGGCACCAATTTGACGCAGGCCATCAACTAAATCCCGAATCGGTCTTTCATGCATGCGCGCCACGCCCGAAAGGCGGTAGTCACCTTGCTGCATCACGAGTGCGGCAGTCAGCGGACGAATAGCAGTGCCGGCATTGCCCATAAACAAATCCGCTTCACGAATCGGAAAACGACCGCCGCTCCCGGTAACCAAGCAGGTAGTCTCATCTTGGTCTTGAACCGTTAAGCCCAGTTGGCGCAGTGCGGTCCGCATGATTTGGGTATCGTCCGCGTCCAATAAATTACTCAGTGTGGTTTGGCTAGACGCAAGTGCGGCAAGCAACAAGCTGCGATTGGAAATGCTCTTTGAACCAGGTAGTGTGATCCGACCTTCAGCCCGAGTAAATGGGCCAATTTCGATCTGCTTTACTTCTTTACCCTGCAGGCTCATTTAGAGCCATCCCATTCTTGGCGCGCTTTACTGGCTTTTGTAAAAGCCTTTTCTAAACCAATAGCATCTTCATCGGCAATCAGTTCCCGTAGATGTCCTGCTACCGACAAGTACTGATCCAGCTCTTTTAAAATTGCAGTCCGATTAGCTAGGCAAATATCACGCCACATTTCTGGGCTAGAGGCGGCAATGCGGGTGAAGTCCCGAAACCCTGCACCAGCATGCTGCAATTTTTCTTGTGCGTCTTCTGAATTCAAAACACTGACCATCAGCGCATACGAGAGCACATGGGGCAGGTGTGACACTGCTGCAAAAATTGCATCATGCTGAACGGCACTGATCTTACGTACTCGCGCTCCGGTTGATTCCCAAAACTGGCTTATGGATTCGACATCGACTTTGGCATTTTCTTGCAGTTGGCAAATGATGGTTTGCTTCCCATCAAATAAATCGGCTTTGGCTGCTGCAGCGCCATGCTGCGCACCGCCCGCAATCGGATGAGCCGGCACAAATTGACAGGCTTTTTTTCCCAATACTTCTTTGGCCGCCAGAATCACATCGCCCTTGGTACTGCCTGCATCCGTAATCAAGGTATGCGCCTCTAAAAAAGGCTCTAAGGCAGTAAATGTGGCGCGCATTTGTGCAACGGGGACACACAACACAATGATCTGCGATTGTTTTGCCGCCTCTTCTAAGGTGAGGACGCCATCAATGGCACCCATAGCGATGGCCTGATCTAGGTTGGCCTTACTACGGCCTACTCCATATACCGCATCGACTACGCCCGCGTGCTTTAAGGCGAGGCCGAGCGAGGCGCCAATGAGACCGACGCCCACAATAGTGACCTTACCAAAGTGGGTCGATTTAGATTGAGTCATGAATAAATAATGTGCTTGTTGTGTACGTGGTGCTTACTTAAAACTAGCTTGACTGCAGAATGTCGCGCAAAGCATGAATGAAGGCAGCATTCTCTTCTGGCAAACCAATCGAGATGCGCAGCCATTCCGGCAAGCCATAGTTACCAACGGGCCTGACGATGATGCCGCGCTTAAGCAGTTCTAAATTGATGCGAGCACCTGCGCCGGTATCCTCGCCGACTTTAACTAAAACAAAGTTGCCAGCAGATGGTAAGAATCGCAGTCCGAGGTCTTTAAACGCGTTCGTTAATTGCGTATATCCGGCTTGATTTAATTCAAAGCCAGCTTGTAAAAAGGCGTCGTCCTGAAAGGCAGCAATGGCGGCTGCCTGAGCAAGGCTATTCACATTAAACGGTTGCCGAATGCGATTGAGTAAATCGGTCAATTCAGGTTGAGCTACTCCATAGCCGATCCGCAGACCCGCCAAACCGTAGGCCTTGGAAAAACTGCGCGACAGAATCATATTGGGAAAGCGCTTGACCCAGGCAATCGCATCGTAGCGCTGCTCTGGAGTCAAGTACTCGTTGTATGCCTCATCCAACACCACAACCACATTGCTTGGCACTTGAGATAAAAATGATTCAATTTCCTTAGGCTCTAAGTAGCTACCGGTTGGATTATTCGGATTTGCTACAAAGACAAGCTTGGCCTTATTGCCCGATTGCTTAATCGCTGCCAGCATCGCTGGTAGGTCGTGTCCATAGAGTTCGGTTGGCGCTACCTCAACCGCCACAGCACCGACCGCCTGGGTTGCGAGCGGATACACCGCGAACGCATGCTTAGAAAAAATAATCTCATCGCCCGCTTGCGCAACAGCTCTAGCAGTCAACTCCAAAATGTCATTGCTGCCATTACCTAGCGTGATCCAATCGGCAGGAACGCCGAGGCGATCCGACAACACTTTCTTAAGCTCAAAGCCATTGGAATCCGGATAGCGACCTAAATCGCTTGCCGCACGCAGCATCGCTTCTTGGGCGGACTTGGGCATGCCAAGCGGGTTTTCATTGGAAGCCAACTTCACAATCTTGCTCTCATCCAGACCATATTCACGCGCTACTTCACTAATGGGCCTGCCACCGACGTAAGGGGCAATCGCTTGAATGTGTTTAAGGCCGAGTGGCGTACTCATCATTAACCCAATGCGCGTGGGTAGGAACCCAGCTTCTTATAAAAGGCAGCGGTATCTTGCAGCTCCATTAATGCCTTAGCCACATTGGCATCTTCCGCATGGCCGGCGACATCAATATAAAAGTGATACTCCCAGGTCCCTTTGCGAGCCGGACGCGACTCAAAGCGCGTCATCGAAACGCCATGCTTGGCCAAGGGTGCTAATAAAGAATAGACTGCGCCGGGCTTGTTCGCAACCGACAGGACTAGTGCAGTTTGATCATTGCCGGTAGGCTGGCATTGGTAATTTCCCACCACAACAAAACGCGTGCGATTGTGTGGGTCATCCTGAATCTGACTGGCTACTGCTTGCAAACCATATGCTACTTGCGCTGGATCTCCCGCTATTGCGGCAATGGAAGGATCGGCAGCCGCCATGCGCGCCGCTTCGGCATTACTGCTCACCGCTTGACGCTGCAACTGCGGAGCATGGACGCTGAGCCACTGCTGGCACTGGGCCAAAGCCTGTGCATGCGCGCACACCGTGGTTACTCCATCCAAGCTTCCGGATTTTGTCAACAGATGGTGACGTATCGATAAAACCACCTCACCGCTAATGTGCAAGGGGGAGTCGAGTAATAAATCTAGCGTACGCGAGACCGCGCCCTCACTGGAGTTTTCGACGGGCACAATACCAAATTGTGCAGCGCCCTTTTCAACCGATTTAAATACCTCATCCAAACTTGCGCATGGCAATCCGCTAATGGATTGACCAAAATAACTTTGCGCGGCTAATTCTGAGAAGGTGCCGACGGGTCCTAGGTAAGCAATGGTTTGCCTAGCCTCTAGAGCGCGGCAAGCCGACATCACTTCCCGCCAAATGGCTGCGATGCCATCGTTTTGCAGGGGGCCTTGATTGAGTTTGGTTAAATTCGCGACGACCTGACGCTCGCGCTCAGGACGGAAAACCGGCGACACAAAATCGCCTTTGACATGGCCCACCTCTTGCGCTGCTTTTGCGCGCTTGGATAAGAGTTCGAGTATTTCAGCATCAATGGCATCGATGCGCGCCCGCAAAGGAGCTAAACGCTGATCTTCGGTCGTCATTACGCTCGCCTTTCAAATTCACGCATAAATTCCACCAAGGTTTGAACACCTTCGAGTGGCATCGCATTGTAAATACTGGCACGCATTCCGCCAGCCGATTTGTGACCACGCAATGCAGCCAAGCCAGCACTACTGGATTGCGCTAAAAAGGCAGCATTCAAGGTTTCGTCTTTTAAGAAGAAGGTGACGTTGGTGCGTGAACGGTAACGTGGATCTACCCGATTCTCATATAGACTGCTTTGATCAATGTAGTTGTAAAGCAAGGTCGATTTTTCAAGGTTGATGCGCTCCATCTCGGCAACCCCTCCCCGCTTCAATAGCCACTTAAACACCAGCCCAGATAAATAAATGGCAAATGTAGGAGGCGTATTGAGCATCGACTGCGTAGCCTCTTCTTTTGCCCAATCCCAAATCGATGGGGTGATTGCCATTTGATGACCCATTAAATCTCGGCGCACAATCACGAAGGTAACGCCGGCCGGGCCGATGTTTTTCTGTGCCCCAGCAAACCAAACACCGCATTGCGTCACATCCATTTTGCGCGACAAAATATTGCTGGAAATATCGGCTACTAAAATACGGTCGCCAGCGTCGGGTACCTCTTGAAACTCCACACCGCCAATCGTTTCATTGGCGCAGTAATGTAAGTAGGCGGCGTCATCCGATAAATGCCAGGTATTGCTCGCTGGTATGGTCGTAAATTGCTGGTCTTTTGAGCTCGCAACTAAATGGGCTTGGCCGTATTTTTGTGCTTCTAAAAATGATTTCTCTGACCAAATCCCGGTAACCAAAAAATCCGCTTTGGGTCCGTTTTTGGCAAGCGGCATGAGGTTCATCGGCACTGCGGCATTTTGACCAATGCCACCGCCTTGCAACATCAAAATGGCATAGCTGTCGGGTATACCCATGAGCACGCGCATATCGTGCAGAGCTTCCTCGTAGAGGGCCATGAACTCCGGGCCGCGATGGCTAATTTCCATCACACTGCAACCCAAACCGTGCCAACTCAGCATCTCTTCGGATGCCTGCTGTAAAACCTCAGCTGGCAAGGTGGCAGGGCCCGCTGCGAAATTAAAAATGCGGCGGTCGAAAGTCATAATGGAGTTAAGGGTTGCGGGATCAAATAACTACATTACGCATCGGGTGTGGATTCACCACCAGCGGCATCAACCTCATCCTCAAGCCCATCCGTATCGTCATCGGAGTCGCTCTCTGCAATCCGCTGTAGACCCGATAAACGCGTACCCTCGTCGACGCTAATCAAGGTAACGCCTTGGGTTGCACGGCCCATCTCCCGAATTTCCGAGACCCGCGTACGGACCAAGACGCCGCCCGTCGTTATCAACATAATCTGATCTTCTGGGGAGACAAGGGATGCGGCAACTACCTTACCGTTACGCTCGCTGGTCTGGATTGCAATCATACCTTTCGTGCCGCGGCCATGGCGGGTGTATTCCGCAATCGGGGTGCGCTTACCAAAACCATTTTCCGTAGCGGTTAATACGCTGCTTGGGGCAGCCACACCATCTTCTGCAGTTACAGCATCAGACGCCTCCGCAGGAGCAACTAGCATGGCAATCACGTTTTGCTGAGCAGCTAAATTCATGCCGCGCACGCCGCGCGCAGTTCTGCCCATCGGACGCACATCGTTTTCATCAAAGCGTACTGCCTTACCTGCATCGGAGAAGAGCATCACATCATGTTTGCCATCGGTAATCGCGGCGCCAACCAAGAAATCATTCTCGTTTAAGTCAACCGCAATGATGCCGGCCTTGCGCGGATTGGAAAAATCCGAGAGGCGGGTTTTCTTGACGGTACCCAGGCTGGTTGCCATAAAGACGTACTGGTCATCTTGGTAGCCTTTAATTGGCAGTATCACTGTGATCTTTTCACCATCGATCAGCGGGAACATATTCACAATCGGCTTACCGCGCGATGTGCGGCTGCCTTGTGGAACTTCCCAAACTTTGAGCCAGTACATCCGACCACGATCAGAGAAACACAAAATAGTGTCGTGCGTATTTGCCACAAACAGGGTATCGATCCAATCCTCATCCTTGGTTGCGGCAGCTTGCTTGCCACGACCGCCACGCTTCTGTGCACGGTATTCGCTGAGGGGCTGACTCTTCATATAGCCTGAGTGCGATAAGGTCACCACCATATCTTGCGGCGTAATCAGATCTTCCGTAAAGAGTTCGGTGGCATTCATTTCAATAAAGGAGCGACGGCCGGTGTCGCCGCCTTCTTTACCGTAATCGGCTTGCACTTCTTTCAGTTCGGCTTCAATCACTTGCGTCACCCGCTCTGGCTTCGCGAGAAGGTCAAGCAAGTCTGAAATCTCATTCATGACTTCTTTGTACTCAGAAACGATCTTGTCTTGCTCAAGTCCCGTTAAGCGCTGCAAGCGCATCTGCAGAATTTCTTGTGCCTGGCTATCGGATAAGCGATAGAGGCCTGAGGCCTGCATACCGTATTCAGGCAATAAACCTTCTGGACGATAGGCATTGCGCCCGCCTGGTGTATCGGTCTCGGCGCGC
>CANGWV010000069.1 GCA_947457875.1 Burkholderiaceae bacterium | reverse complement strand
CCCAACCCATTTTCACGCCTGCCGCTAAATCAGCCGTAGGTGAGCACGATGAAAACATTTCATTTGAAGAGGTAGTGAAGCGCATTGGTGCGCCCCTAGCCAATCAAATTCGCGATGTCAGCATTCGCTTGTATGAGGAAGCGTCGCGCTATGCTGCCACCCGCGGCATTATCATTGCCGATACCAAATTTGAGTTTGGTTTAGACGAGGCCAATCAGCTTGTTCTGATGGATGAGATTCTGACGGCAGATTCCTCCCGCTTTTGGCCGGCCGAGACCTACCAGCTCGGCAGGAATCCCCCATCGTATGACAAGCAATTTATACGCGACTGGTTGGAGCAAGTTCGGATCGATGGCAGGCCATGGCCTAAAACCCCTCCAGCCCCGGATCTGCCGAATGAAGTAATCGAAAAGACCGCAGAAAAGTACCGCGAGGCCCTCACACGCCTGAGTCAGGCAGTCTAATTGGCAGTCATTCTGCTGGAGTCCCTGCCAAAAGGCTGGGATAATAGTTCCTCTTTTCGTATCCAGCATAAGTGGAGTAGGTCATGAGCGCAGGTTCAAACGCAACAGCAGTCGTTGGCATTGTGATGGGTTCCAATTCTGATTGGGACGTCATGCAGCATGCCGCCCAGATGCTAGATCAGTTTGGCGTGCCTTACGAGGCACAGGTTTTATCGGCGCATCGCATGCCCGATGATATGTTTGCGTATGCAGAATCAGCCCGCAGTCGGGGCCTGAGGGCGATTATTGCCGGTGCAGGCGGCGCTGCCCATTTGCCGGGCATGCTTGCCTCGAAAACCCTGGTTCCTGTTTTTGGCGTGCCGGTACCGAGTAAGTATTTGCGTGGTGAAGACTCCTTGTATTCGATTGTGCAAATGCCTAAGGGCATTCCAGTAGCTACCTTTGCGATTGGCGAGGCGGGCGCTGCCAATGCGGCTTTGCATGTCATTGCTATTTTGGCCGCGCACGATGCTGATTTGATGGAAGCCCTCGAAGGCTTTCGCAGTAAACAGACGGCGGTGGCGCAAGCCATGGAATTAGCGCCAAAGTAATTGATGGGTATGAACGCATCTTCTTCGAGCAGTTGTAAATCGCCGGCGTGGCTCGGTATTTTGGGCGGCGGTCAGCTTGGACGTATGTTTATTCATGAAGCACAGTCCTTGGGATTTAAAGTCTGCGTACTGGATCCCGATCCACTCAGCCCAGGTGGATCGGTTGCTGAAAAACATTTATGTGCCGATTACCTTGATGCAGCCGCTCTGTCTGAGATGGCTGGCTTGTGTTCTGCGATTAGCACCGAGTTTGAAAACGTTCCGGCGCAAGCGCTTGATTTTTTCAAGGAACGTGGCATCTTTGTTGCCCCAGACAGCAGCTGCGTATCGATAGCCCAAGACCGCATTAAAGAAAAAGCTTTTTTGGCGCAGTGCGCCCCCATTTCGGGTGTGGGCCCCGTGCCCTATGGTGTGATTAATAGCGCGGCTGATTTAGCTTTGCTGGCAGACGACTTATTCCCTGGTATTTTGAAAACAGTGCGCCTCGGTTATGACGGTAAAGGTCAAATTACAGTGCAGTCGCGCGATCAATTGGCAGCGGCTTGGGCTGATTTAGGCCAGGTTACTTGTGTATTAGAAAAGCGCATGGCATTGGCTTTTGAAGTATCGGCAATTGTGGCGCGTGGGCACGATGGTGATGTGCGCTCATTTCCGCCCGCTGAAAACATCCATCGCCAAGGCATCTTGCATACCAGTACTGTGCCTTCTCCATCCTTACAACAGCATCCTGCTTTGCTCGAGCGGATTCAGAAAGCGACCAGCGCCATTGCGCAGGAGATGGGCTATGTCGGCGTACTCTGCGTCGAGTATTTTGTGCTTACCGATGGCAGCATCGTTGCCAACGAAGTAGCTCCACGTCCCCATAATTCAGGGCACTACACCATGGATGCCTGCGTTACCAGTCAGTTTCAGCAGCAGGTTAGGGCAATGGCCCGCCTACCGCTGGGCGATACACGTTTGCTCAGCCCCGTTGCCATGCTTAATATCTTGGGCGATGCGTGGTTTATCAAGGAAGGCGAGCAGCAAACGACTGCAAGCGAACCAGGGTGGGAGAATGTCCTCAGTCACCCCGATGCAAAACTGCACTTGTATGGCAAGGCCTCCCCCTTGCCCGGTCGCAAAATGGGCCACGTCAATTGCCTTGGCCAATCCCTCGATGAGGCGCGGCAGAATTGTTCTGCGGTTGCCAGCGATTTAGGCATTGCCCCTTAAGTGATGCTGTAGTAGTGAAAGCCGATCCGCAGCCCACCAATAGCAGTGCTAGATTGCAGCAGGCAGTAGAGCAAGCAGTGCAGCGCTTACAGCAGGGCGGTTTGGTTGCGATTCCGACTGAAACGGTTTACGGACTGGCAGCAGATGCCAGCAATGAACGGGCGGTACAAAACATATTCTCTGCCAAAGGTAGGCCTGCTGACCATCCCCTGATCGTGCATTTGGCAGCGCCATCCATGCTAGATGCATCCTTAGCGAATCGATCCGACGCCTGGTTTAAGTTGATTGCGCCTTGGGCACGCGATCTTCCAGAGGAAGCAATGCGCATGGTCGAGGCTTTCTGGCCAGGACCATTAACCCTGGTATTAAAAAAAGATAAACACGTACTGAGCGCGGTGACCGGCGGTCAAGACACTGTTGCCTTGCGCTCGCCTGACCATCCGGTCGCACAAGCACTCTTACAGGCCTTTGGCGGCGGCTTAGCAGCACCCTCGGCCAACCGTTTTGGTAAGGTATCACCCACCCGCGCTGCGGATGTCAGCGCTGAATTCAGTGATCAAGCCGATTTGTTGATCTTGGACGGTGGTGATTGCGTTGTAGGTATCGAGTCGACGATTGTGGATTTATCTTCCGGCGTACCCGTCTTGCTGCGCCCTGGTGCGATTACGCCAGAGCAAATTACGCAGCAAACAGGAGTGCATGTATTACAAGCGGGTGCGCGTACAGATTCAGATCAAATTACTCCGCGAGTGTCGGGTAGCCTCAAAGCCCATTACGCACCCAATACACCATTGCGTTTGTATGCAGCGGGTACAGCGCTCGATTGCATTGCGCAATATCCAGATACTAAATCCCACGTAGCTTTAGTAGTGTGGGAATCGGAGCAAATTCGTGACCCACAGGTATTAGGCGCATCGCACATCCAGCAGGTAACTATTCCCGAACAGAGTGGCTTATTTGCTAGCCGCCTTTACCGATTATTGCGTGATCTAGATGACCATTCTTGGGATTTAATTGTGATGCCCGAACCACCCATCGGGCAAGAGTGGGACGGGGTGCGAGACCGACTTCAGCGGGCTTGTTTTGGTTCGGGGCCGCCCGTTAACAACCACGTCAGTAATTGATCATGGGCATCCATGCCTCGAAAAGCATTGGGGTGATTAATGAATGAACTAATGGCATAGGTTTTTCCAGACTGACTAATCACATAGCCCGATATTGTGCGCACTTCCGTAAGCGATCCGGTTTTAATGCGCGCTTCTGGTTTTGTCTTGAGGTGCAAGAATTGCCGTAACTGCTTAATCAGTCGATTTTTCATGGTGCCATCCGCTCCGGCTAACGGCAGTGATTGCACAAACAGATCTCCCGATGGAAGTTGACGGGCAGTAATCAATAGATCGTTGAGGTGGCGCGCGCTTATGGCTTCATTACGCGATAAGCCCGAACCATTTTCTAATACTAATTCAGGAAAATGCAAGCCCCGTTGCTTGAGCCAAGCTTGCATGACCCGATCACTGGCTCCAATGGACGCCGGTTTGCCTGTGCGTTCTAAGCTCAAGGTTAAAAAGAGTTGGCGTGCCATGACGTTATTGGAGAATTTATTAACATCGTTGACCGTATTAATCAATGGACCACCCTGAAATTCCAACAAGGGCCTTGCAAACAGGGGCACCTCACCGTTTTTGCCTTGTGGCTGCTTGACCCAGGAGCCGCCGGCCAATTCCCATGCCGCTGCAAATCCTAAGGTTAAAAAAGTATTGGCATCCAATGCCACGACATTGTAGGTAATGCTTTTACAGGCGCTTGGGAGCTCGCCGGTAAATTGAGCGCTTAATTGGTCTGAATTTTTTGACTCCGAACCGACATTCTTAATTAGCTCGAACTGGATCTTTCGTTGCCAGTCGTCGCAATTTTGCTTACTGGTACGCAGACGATTGTTAATCTTAAAATAGGCAAGCGCAGGGGTATACGAAATCGCAACACCATTGCTATTGTTGGTTTGATTTAGCTGAAATGATAATGTTCTAAAGGCATATAACAATGGATCAGGCGGGACGTTATAGGCCCGCATCGATTCCCCGTCAATGGTGGTGTGCTCCATCACCTCAGGGCTGTAGGCGCTGCGGTCAAAAATCAAATTCCCATCAATGCGCTGAATACCCAAGGCGCGCAGGCTTTTCATCATGTGCTCTAGCTCTTCCGGCACTAATTTCGGATCGCCACTACCGCGCAGATAAAGATTGCCCTTGAGTAGGCCATTTTTGACCTGGCCATCCGTATACAGATTGGTATTCCAGCGGTACTGTGGGCCCAGCAAATCCAGTGCGGCCAAGGTAGTTAGCAGCTTAATGGTAGAAGCGGGATTCATCGATTGTTTCGCGCGCCAATCCAGTATTTCGCGCGCATTGCCGCCAGCTGTACTGGGCAGCTCCAAAACCGAAATACTGACTGCATCGCGCGGAATTTGATTTTTAGCAAGGGACTGCCACACCACAGGCGGGACCTCGATCGCACCGCTAGGGGCAGATGCCCAAAGGGACTGACTACCAAGTCCGAAGAGCAGAAGCGCTAGCCATTGGAATGGCGCAATTGCGTACTGAAATGCAGGAAGGGCTGCGGGGCGTGATGTAGAAAATAGCGGCACCAGCTTATGGTAAGCCAAAACAGCAAAAACACTCAAAATTGAGCTACTTACTTAATTCATCTTGAGCTAGGACCTTAAGGCTACTATCGAATTTATTCAAATGAAGGGCGGTTTAAAAAAGCATCAATCACGCTGTTTTGCTTTAAGAGCAATTCTTTCAGAAGGGCCGCCCGTTTTGGGGTAGAGTCCGTGCGGTTGGTAGCCAGACTATCAAGACGGTTGGCAAAACGCAGACCATTCATTAATAATGCCCCGCCTTTGATTCTATGGATCAGACTACCCAGATCGGATTGGGATATGGCCCCAGTGGATAGCTCTGCAATCGCCTGATGATGCACCTCCATGATTTCATGCAAGATAAGTCTTCCGATTTGATTTTGATCGGAGCTGCCTTTGCCGAGTTGCGGAAAGGCAATCGTATCTTCTTCTGTATCGTAGTCTACTTCTACGATAGTGAAGTGGCGTGCCAATTCATTCTCTAAGGTGGCCAAGTTCAGGGGCTTGATCAGAACGGCATTCATACCCGAAGTAAGCAGTCGATGCCGAATTTCTAAGGCATAGATATCAGCAGTAACACCAATGATAATCAGCTCCGAAAACCCGTTGGCACGGATCGTTTGCGATAAATCAGCGCCGTGCATGCCAGGCATGGAGTGGTCGGTTAGTATGACATCAAAATGCCGCTGCTTCAGAAGCGTTAATGCCTGCCCGGCATTTTCACAGACCGTGACCTGTGCTCCAAGGGCCTCTAATTGCAGAGACAGAACTTGACGGCTAGCAGGGTGATCTTCGACAACTAGAGCACAGACTTGTTTGCCGTGGTGCTGCATGCGCTGTGCACAATGCAGGGTAGTCTCGGTGATCAATCGATTTGAAGCCACCTGAGTTGTTCTGGGGAAGGCCGCAGAAAAATACACATTACTACCCATTCCTGGCTCGCTATCAAAATACAAATGACTGTCCATCGATCGAATCAAATGACTGGTAATGGTTAAGCCGAGACCGGTGCCTTGAGGGGTATTGCCCGTATGCTGTTGGTGTTGGGTTCGGACTTGCTCAAAGGGCTGAAGGGCAATGGCAATATCAGCGGGATTCATACCAATACCGGTATCAATTACTCGAAACTCAATTAACTGGCCCGCATGGTCATCAGCCAAGATGCGGACCGAAAAATGAATCGATCCCGCATTCGTAAACTTAATCGCATTACTCAAGATATTGTTTAAAACTTGACGTAGTCGCAAGGAGTCCACCATTAGCACTTCTGCAATGCGCAGGTCTAAATGGGTGTGCATGCTCAATTGGCGATTCGATGCAAAGATCGAAAAGGCCGCATCAATCTCCTCGACTAGAGTCTTAAGGCAGCATGGCTCTGGGGTTAACGTCAGCTTACCTGCTTCAATCTTGGAAAGATCGAGGACTTGATTCAGCATGCCCAGGAGCGATTCCGCTGAGGCATGGGCGCTCTGCAACAACGGCTTCTCGCTCTCCGGCAAGCGCGGACTTTTGAGTAATAACTCCTGAACCCCCAAAATGGCATTCATCGGCGTTCGAATTTCATGGCTCATTTCAGCTAAAAAATTAGACTTGGCATTGTTGGCCCGCTCCGCAAGTTCTTTTTGCATTAATAGGGCGGCATTCTGCCGCGCATGCTGTTTTCGATTGCGCTGCAAATGAATAATCCAAGTAAATCCGCCCAAGAGCATGGCGCATAAAAAGCCAAACAGAATATGGCGCCTCCACGGGGCGTGATGCTGGTGCATAAAGTCAAGGTCAGTACTACCAAAATCGTCTATTGGCTCGATACCAAAACCGGGGATGGAGAAAAGGGCGCGCGTTGCTACCGGATCCAGCGCATGCAAGGTCTTTTCCAGGATGCCTTTGAGGGCTTGGGCATGATTGCCAATAAACCAGCGGTATGCCAGTGGCTCACGACCGTATAAACCATTGAGCTTTAAATGGGCTTGGTGTTCCGCACGCATGGCATACCTGGCAAGCCTAATCGGCATCACCACGGCGTCGTACTCGCGCGTCATGAGCGCAGCAAATAAATGGGCTACGGATTGGTGGTCGCGCTGGATGGAGGTTGTTTCAAAAAAAGCCATCTTTTGAGCGATAACTGGACTGTCGAGTAAGGTCTCGGTACGCGTTACTACCACCTTATGGCCCCAAAAAACCGGTTCTGACCAGATACCTGCCTGCATGTGCTTTTGAGAAGCTAGGGGCGGATCAATCACAAAGTCAATCGATTGCTTGCTAAGCAAGTCGGCTAAGTCTGCATCGTTGGTACGCCAAATCGGTTGGTACTGCTGCTGTGTTTGCTGGCTCAGTGCATCTATGAGTGATTGGTAAACCCCAGCTTGCCCACTCTTGTCTTGGGGCGAAAGATACGGCGCGTGTTGCTCATGAATACTGAAGTACACCACCGGCCTTGCTTTGATCCACGCTTTCTCTGCAGAAGTGAGTTCAATGTGGTGTGCAAAAGCCGTACTGCTAAAAAGCAATACGGCGCTGCAGGCGAATTGACCGAATGCAGTTATCCGCATCATCCCTCAATAATGTGGTTATTGCGGCAAAACATAATAAGGTCAGCAATATTGTTGATGCTCAGCTTTTCAAAGATGCGCGTTTTGTACGTTGCCACGGTTTTATTGCTGATATGCAATAGGTCTGAAATGTGTTGATTACTGTTGCCTTTGCCCAAATACTTCATCACTTGCAATTCACGATCAGAGATGAGGGCCAGTTTCTCCTGGTCGCTGAGCGAGCTATGGCCATTGCGGGTATGCGAAAAACAAGCATAGCCTTGGGAGATGGCCACGCAGGCCGCCAAAATGACATCGGCCCCAGCCGTTTTATTGATAAAACCATGCGCGCCTAAGGAACGTACACGTCCTCCATATACATGCTCATCTAGACTCGATAAAACCAGCAAGCGGATGTCGGGGTAAGTCAAGCTAATCCGGCGAATCACATCAAACCCATCTGTCTTGGGCATATCGAGATCGAGAATCACAATATCGGGATTGATTTGTTTCACGCTTTGTAAGCATTCCTCGCCATTGCGGCACTGGCCTACCACTTCAAACAGCAATTGATCTTGCAGCATACTTTTGAGGGCCATCAACATGGCGGGATGATCATCTACCAACATGACACTTTTCTTCATTGCCTATCTCCGTTCTGGTTTGTACTTCCATGGGGTTTCACTGCAAAAAT
>CANGWV010000068.1 GCA_947457875.1 Burkholderiaceae bacterium | reverse complement strand
TAAAAATCAAGGCTATGCTATTGATCAATGCGAATACCTCGATGGCTCGATTTGCATCGCCATCCCAGTACTCGATAGCAAAAATAAAATGTTCGCAGCAATTGCGGCTCACGGTCCGTCATCGCGGGTCTCTGTTAAAACTGTAAAAACATTCATACCCCACTTAGAACAAGCCGCTTTGTCGATCCGAAAGAGCATGTCCGACACCCCTTCTCAACCTGATTAATCCCATTTGGAGTTTGCAGTACTAATGCAGCGCCTGGGATTAGTACTGTAGCCATTACTGGTGCAATCCCTCGGAAAAAGGACTGCCCAGGCCTACCCGTTACCGTCTCAGAGCAAATCGAAGAGACCCACAAGGCATATGAGGCGGGCGCAGCCTTAGTTCACTTGCATGTGCGAAAGCCAGATGAGAGCCCCAGCTCTGATCCCGATCAGTTTGCAAAAGTTCAAGAGGGCATTAAAAAACATTGCCCCGATATGATTATTCAATTCTCTACCGGCGGCAGGGGCCAAGATCAAGCCCTGCGGGGTGCCATGTTATTTCATCGCCCGGATATGGCGTCTTTGGCAACGGGATCGGTCAACTTTCCACATGGAATTTATGAGAATCCACCAACTTTTGTCGACGGGCTGGCTAATGAGATGAATAAGTACGACATCAAGCCAGAGATTGAAGTATTTGATATGGCAATGCTCTACAGTGCTGCTGATTTAATCAAACGTGGATTGCTGAAGGCGCCAGCGCATGTACAGTTTGTAATGGGCGTGCCCAATGCCATGCCAGCAAAACGAAGCATCTTGGAATTTTTGGTGAGCGAGTTAAACGAAATCATGCCGGATGCCACATGGACTGCAGCCGGAATTGCAAGGCATCAACTTGCTGTCAATGAATGGGCGCTTGAAATGGGTGGCCATGCTCGTACTGGCCTTGAAGACAATATTAAATATGACCAGACGCGTGTTGCAAAAGATAATGCAGAGTTAGTTTCGCGCGTTGCTGAGTTGGCTACTAAATACAATCGACCCGTTGCGAACGCAAAGGTAGCGCGTGAAATCTTAGGCCTGAGAGCGGCTGGATAGCTTTGAATGCAAGACAATCCGTTTGACTATATTGTGGTTGGCGCTGGATCGTCGGGTTGCGTTCTAGCAAATCGCCTATCAAAGGAGGATGTCAATTCGGTTTGCTTAATTGAGGCAGGCCCAAAAGATAGCTCACCGTGGATTCACCTGCCAATTGGGTATGGGAAAACCATGTGGGACCCAAAGGTCAATTGGAAATTCGAAACAGAGCCTGATCCTGGAATGAATCAGCGCAAGATTTACTGGCCCCGCGGAAAGTGCTTGGGCGGCTCGAGCTCCATTAATGGTTTGATTTTTATTCGCGGACAAAAAGAGGACTACGACGGCTGGAATAATCTTGGTAATACGGGCTGGGGCTGGGATGATGTTCTGCCCTATTTTAAAAAGGCGGAGGGCAATGATCGTCTTGGCGAGCCACTCCATTCCAAAACTGGCCCCCTAAAGGCATCGTCCATTCCCAAAAAACACCCGCTGGTAGAGTCATTTATAAAAAGCGCAGTTAACTTGGGCGTACCCGAAACCGATGACTTTAATAACCTCGCACAAGAAGGCGTGGGCTATTACCAACTGACAACCCATAAAGGATTACGTTGCAGCACTGCGGTCGCCTACTTAAATCCGATCAAGAAACGCAGTAACCTAACCATCCTGACGGACAGTCAGGTCATGCGCATTATTTTTGAAGGGCGCCGCGCTGTTGCTGTCGAATTAATGCGTGACGGCCAAAAGCAAGTTATTCGGGCCAATAAAGAAATCATCCTTAGCGCCGGAGCCCTGCAATCGCCTCAACTGTTGCAGCTATCCGGTATCGGACCAGCAGCACTCTTGCGCGAGTTTAATATCCCGATTATTCACGATCTATCGGGCGTTGGTGAAAATCTACAAGATCACCTGCAGTACCGTTTGATTTACGAGCTAAACCAACCGATATCAACCAATGTGCAGCTCTCATCGCTTTTGGGCAAAGTAAAGATAGGTCTGGATTGGCTTCTGTTTCGGGGCGGCCCACTTTCAATCGGAATCAATCAAGGCGGGCTGTTTACTAAAGTAATGGGCTCATCCCTTACCCCAGACATCCAGTTCCATATGGCAACCTTATCAGCGGATATGGCAGGTGGAAATGTACACCCTTTTCCCGGTTTCACCATGTCCGTTTGTCAATTAAGGCCAGAGTCTCGCGGTTATGTACGCATTCAATCAACAGATCCTTTGGTGCCGCCGAAGATGGTTGCAAATTATCTGGCAACGGAACACGATCGAAACACGAGCGTTGAGGCTGTCAAATTTGCGCGGAAAATTGCGCAAACCGATCCACTTAAATCGCTCATTACCAGAGAAATTAAGCCCAATAATCCGCAGAGCGATGCCGATCTTTTGGAATTTTGCCGCAATAATGGCGCCACGATTTTTCACCCAACGGGTACATGCCAAATGGGGCCAGACTCCGACCCCATGGCCGTACTGGATTCCGAGTTGCGGGTGCGAGGTGTTACCGGATTGCGAGTTGTCGATTGCTCAGCAATGCCGACATTGCCATCTGGCAATACAAATTGGCCAGCGGTGATGATGGCTGAAAAAGCGGCAGACTTAATACTGAACAAAAAAATATAACGGCATGACTTTTACATCGTTCGGCAACAAATCCACAATTACAAGTTGCCGGTATATATGAAACTCTTTCCTTTTTTACAATGGTTACCGGAATACAAAAAGCCAGGGGTCATTCGTGCTGATGTTCTGGCTGGCCTAACCGGCGCGATTGTTGTATTGCCCCAGGGCATTGCATTTGCATTGCTAGCGGGAATGCCGCCCCACTACGGCCTTTATGCCGCTATGGTGCCCTGCTTGATTGCGGCTTTATTTGGCTCTAGTCGCTTGATGGTTACAGGCCCTGCTAACGCCATCTCGCTGACAACGATGGCCCTGATTGCCCCGCTTGCTCTACCAGAGTCGCCGCAATACGTTGTACTCGTTCTAACGCTTAGTTTTCTGGTAGGGGTGATTCAGCTAACGTTGGGTTTTAGCAGCATTGGAAAATGGGTAGAAAAGGTCCCGCACTCCGTAATCGTTGGGTTTACTGCAGGTGCTGCTGTACTGATTATTAATAGCCAAGCTGGCACTCTACTGGGGATGAATATACCGCGAGGTACGGATGTCATGGATACCCTAAAGGCCATTGCTACTTTCACTCTCAATGGTGATATTCAATGGCAATCAATAGCCTTGGTATTGATCACGCTAGGCATCATTCACCTGTGGAGCCCCCTAAACAAATATGTGCCTTCCATGCTCATTGCGGTCATTATTGGCGCCATTGCCGCAATGTTAATCGAGCTTGCCTTTCCCGAGATGAGTCCATTCAAGCGTGTCAGCAGTATTCCAGGCGCTATCCCTCCCATATCAATGCCGGACTTAAGTCTCCCGACCTTGCAAAAATTATTTGCTGCCACATTAATCATGACTTTACTGGCCTCTACAGAGGCAATGGCGATTGCGCGAGCGATTGCCTTGAAATCAAAAGATACCTTCAATGCCAATCAAGAGTTCATAGGACAAGGATTGGCCAATATGGCGGGCTCATTTTTCTCAGCCTACCCCTCCAGTGGCTCATTTAATCGAACTGGGGTAAATCTGGCAGCGGGTGCAAAAACACCCCTTTCTGCAATCTGCGCTGCTCTTTTCTTGATTATTATTCTGGCTTTTGTGTCGCCCCTAGCAAAGCACATCCCCTATGTTGTCATTGCCTCGCTGTTATTGCTTGTGGCATGGAAGTTGATTGATGTTGAGCAAATTCGCCACGAGATTAAAGCAGGTAAAGGTGCGTGGATACCGATGCTGATTACCGCGATTGGAACAGTAACGATTGCGCTTGAATGGGCAATCTTAATCGGTATTTTTTCATCCGCTTTAATGCATCAGATCTTGAAGCCAAAGCAAAAGAAAACGAAATAACAGCCTTATTTGGATTGAAGTAAATCCAACAACTTCAAGCGCTGCACCTTTCCAGATGGGCCTCTAGGCAGATCATCCATAAAAAGAATGAGTTTAGGCGTCCTGAACTTTCCTAAATTATCAAAGCAGAATTGGCGCATCTCTGATTCAGAGCAAGTTTGACCTTCTTTGAGGATGATGCAAACCATAATTTCTTGACCGTAGTTTGTATCCGGTATTCCAACCGACGCAGCATCTAAGACTGCGGGGTGCTTTAAAACTACTTCATCAATTTCACGCGGAGCGATGTTTTCACCGCCCTTAATAATCAATTCTTTTAGCCTACCGGTAATGAAATAAAAGCCATCGGGATCACGCATACCAAGGTCGCCTGTTTTCATCCAGCCGTCTGCATCAAATGCCTTTTTGGTTTCTGCTTCGCCTTTGTAATATGCATGCAAAACGTTTTCACCTTTGAGGCAAATTTCCCCAGAAACCAGATCAGGTACTGTATTTCCAGAGTCATCCACAATCTTTGCTGTGACTCCACAGGGAAGTCCAGGACTACCAAAGCGCCTACGCTCGTCGTGTGGATTACAAAACACAATCGAGCAGGTTTCGGTCATGCCCATTGCCTCGATTACGGGCATTCCGAATAAAGCCTCAAACTCGCGATGGTGCTCTGGCGGCAAAGGAGCAGATGCTGAGCGGCCAAAACGAATGTGCTTAAGCTGCGCTATATCGGGCTTACTAGCCCCGCTTTTCGCAGCATTAATTAAATATGCAATGATGGTGGGGACCATATTGATCCAGGTGCAGCGATATTGAATCGCCATTTTCCACCACGTCGAGACCGAAAAGTGATGGGGAGCAACAATGGATCCGCCAGAAAAGAATGGCGTTATGGTTGAAATGACTTGGCCATTGATATGGTAGATCGGGAGCGAACTTAGGGCAATATCCGCAGGAGTAAGTTGATGCCATTCGCTAATCGACTTGGCCGCATGCAATAAATTCCGATGCGTTAGTATCACTCCCTTTGGCGTGCCAGTAGTACCCGAGGTGTACATTAACAAGGCGGGATTGTTTGGATCAATTTGCGGCAAGGGCAAGCGAGCCGATTGCAGAAAAGGCCCAGATTCAGCATCCGGATCCAATTCCACCAATTGAAAGGTGCGTTGGGTTTTTTTTAATGCCGCAAATAAATTCTGCTTATTCTCTGGGGCATAAAACAAAACCTCAATATCGCTATGGTCCAAAACCCAAGCCAGCTGATCTACCGGCGCCAATAGGTTCAGTGGCGTAACTACTCGGCCGCAAACCATAGTGGCAATAAAAACCGTTGTGGTCTGACGTCCATTGTGCATAAAGATGCCCACATGGCCATTGGCGCTAATCTGGTGCTCTTTCAGCCAGCCCATAAAATGCTCAGCCTCCAAGCCCATCTGCCCATACGATAGCGTTTGATTAGTCTCTGGAGCAAACAACAAGACATGATCGGGCTGCTGCTTAGCCCATTTGCCTAAAACATGCGCAATGCTAGCGCCAGTTGTATTCAATGTGTCCGCCATATTGAGGAAAAAGTGGGTACTAAAGAAAGGTTAGGACTTAGGGTGCTGACTAAAATAATTTGCCAGTAAATCCTCGACCTTCGGCACCTTTTCAGTAATGGGTCGTACCACACGAGTGGTATTGAGGTAGTGGCGATAGTTCATGTTATCGGAGAAGTTATTTTTACCCCACGTACCGCAACCCATCGATAAAGAAAAGGGTAGGCCATTTTCAAAGCTACCACCGGTAGCAATCGCATGCGCTTGATTGACAATGACCCT
Organism: Burkholderiaceae bacterium; assembly: GCA_947457875.1. GTDB lineage: Bacteria > Pseudomonadota > Gammaproteobacteria > Burkholderiales > Burkholderiaceae > Polynucleobacter. Next base: position 2,367 of record CANGWV010000068.1, on the reverse strand, counting down.
CGCAACAGGCAAATGCTCTGCCAGGTCGGCCGCTCTACTCTCCATCTGCTCCCCACTTGGAGCGGTATGCAAACCGACGGAGTGTCCAGCGCCTTGAAATGCATAAATATTAGAAACAAGGGATTTGGCTGCATCGAAATTCTGCGCTTTCCATACCGTCAGTATTGGACTTAACTTTTCACCTGAAAAAGGTGCGCTTGGGCCAAAGCCTGTCTCCTCGACCATAAAAAAGCGTGCAGTTCCAGCATTGGGATGTTGCAATTTAGCACGCTCAGCAATGACAGCAGGCGACTGTGCAGTCAGTGTAGAGGTCAATTTTCCGCTGCTAAACATCACATCGTGTAGGCGTTGCTTATCAGCAGCATCAAGCAAAACTCCACCCGCCCGCTCCAGCGCCGCAATGGCTGAATCGTAAATGGCAGCACACAACACAACGCCGTTTTCACTAGAGCAGCTCGTTGCATTATCAAATGTTTTAGATTGGGTAATTTTTTGTGCTGCCGCATCTAAATCAGCATACTCATCAATAATCACTGATACGTTTCCTGCCCCTACTCCAAAGGCAGGAGTACCGCAGGTATATGCCGAACGAATATTAGCCTGAGATCCAGTAGCGACTACCAAATCAGCTAGCCGCATTAGTTCATGGGTAGCGTCTTTTGTAATCGGGGCTGGCAACATTTGCACTAAATCCCGCGGCGCCTTCACTAGGTCCAGCTGGGCATGCACAAATTCCAATAAACGAAAACACGTTGATTGCCCTTTGGGGGATGGTGCAATAACGACTGCATTACGGCACTTTAGTGCATTCAAAATTTTATTGATTGGCGTTGCGCCCGGATTGGTAGAGGGCGTGATGGCAGCCACCACCCCTACCGGCCTTGCATACTCGGTAATTCCGGTTGCGGGATCGTGCGAAACAACGCCAACTGTTTTGGCATGTTGCAAATCCCGCACCAAGCCCAGCGTTTTACGAAAATTCTTTTTAAACTTATCCGCTGCATCACCAAGCCCCGTATCACGGACCGCCAACTCAGCTAACTCGGTATTTCTGCCGGGCTCAAGGATCGCCCAAGCCACGGCAGAAACCACCAAATCCACTTGCTCCTGTGTATAAGACTCGTATTCTGCTTGTGCAATACGAGCACGCTTAATGATGCTTTCTACTTCTGACATAGGATCTTTACTAAATGTTTAACGAATTTTTTACTGCGCTACTAGTCAACCTTAATATTGGCTGACTTCACAACTTGTTTCCACTTGGCTATTTCTTTTTTGACAACACCCGATAACTGCGCAGGCGTATCACCAACTGCTTCTGCGCCTTGACCTAACAATCTCTCTTTTACATCAGGCTGGGCAAGAACATTTACCGCTGCTTTGTTAATCCGATCAATAATTGCCTGTGGTGTTTTGGCTGGTACAAACATCGCATACCAAGAGTCCACCTCAAAACCCTTAAAGCCAGATTCGACCATCGTCGGTACATCTGGGAATACTGCAGACCGCTTTACCGTCGAAACAGCCAGCGCTCTTAATTTCCCCGCCTTCACAAATTGTGCAGCTGCTGGGATTGAAACCCAGAGCAAGGGAACCTGACCAGCCATAACATCCGTTACTGCAGGGCCGCCTCCCCGATATGGAATATGCGTCATATCGACTCCCGCATCACTTGCCATCATTGCGCCCGCTAAATGCCCTGGCGATCCATTTCCGACCGATGCATATGAAATGCTGCCTGGCTTTGCCTTGGCCATGTCAATCACCTCTTTCACCGTCTTCGCAGGGAAATTAGGGTTCGCAACCAAGATTTGAGGCAAGGAGGCAACCGTCACTACTGAAGAAAAGTCTTTTTCAGTATCAAAAGGTAGCTTTGGGTAGATGGCCGGGTTGATCGTGTGGGAAGAAAGTGTAAATAGAACGGTATAGCCATCCGAGGGTGACTGCGCCGCCAATGCGGAGCCAATTGACCCGCCGGCACCGCCGCGGTTATCAATGATGACTTGCTGCCCCAACTCTTTAGCCAACGGCTCTTGCACGATCCGCGCAATAACATCCGTTCCGCCGCCGGGTGGATAAGGAACGATGAGCTTAATCGGCTTGGTTGGCCAAGACTGTGCTTGCGCAAAGCCGGCGATTGAAGCTCCAGATAGGCATACCAGCGCGGCAGATAGCCATTTCTTCATTTTTAACTTAGTCATATAAACCCCCTTAGGAAATTATTTTTTGTCTCCAAGTCAAACCATACCTTATTCAGCTATCCTGAACAAGTTGTTTCGTATAAGTAAAAACACTAATCATTTTTTACTATAAAATCAATTTGTTCCATTAAAATGAACAAATTATATTGTTTTGTGAGATTAATCC
>CANGWV010000067.1 GCA_947457875.1 Burkholderiaceae bacterium | reverse complement strand
AGAAGGCATGTCGATTTTTATCGTCAATCTGGCTGATGCGATTGGCAAGGGCATGGAAGTACGTCCGATTGAAAACATGGTCAATCATGAAACCAATGAAGTCTTCTTTGATAATTTAGAAATCCCAGCCGAAAATTTGATTGGCGAGGAAGGTCGTGGTTTTAAATACATCCTCGATGGCTTAAATGCAGAGCGCGTACTGATTGCAGCGGAGTGCATTGGTGACGCCTATTGGTTCATTGATCGCGCACGGCGCTATGCCAATGAGCGCGTGGTATTTGATCAGCCAATTGGCAAGAATCAAGGCATTCAGTTTCCGATTGCCGACAGCTATATGGAAACCGAAGCAGCTAACTTAATGCGCTTTAAGGCCTGTGATTTATTTGATCGCCACGAGCCATGCGGTCCAGAGTCGAATATGTCTAAATACCTCGCAGCCAAAGCATCCTGGGAAGCGGCCAACGTCTGCTTACAAACCCACGGCGGCTTTGGCTTTGCCTGCGAATACGATGTGGAGCGTAAGTTTCGTGAAACCCGCCTGTATCAGGTGGCGCCCATCTCCACGAATTTAATTTATTCCTACATTGCCGAACACGTTCTCGGCCTTCCCCGGTCTTTTTGATATGAGTAGTAGATCTGCCGCACGGCCCCTGGATGGCATCACCGTAGTCTCGCTAGAGCATGCCATTGCTGCTCCTTTTTGTACCCGCCAACTGGCGGACTTAGGCGCGCGCGTTATCAAAGTGGAGCGTCCTGGGGCTGGCGATTTTGCAAGAGCCTATGACGAACGCGTTTCTGGCCTTGCCTCGCACTTTGTTTGGGTAAACCGCTCCAAAGAAAGCCTCACGCTGGATTTAAAGCAGGCCGAGGCACTAAATTCGCTAAAGACACTGCTTAAAACGGCCGATGTCTTGGTACAAAACTTAGCCCCTGGAGCTGCCGCCCGCATGGGACTGACTGCAGCGGAATTGCAGCGCGATAACCCTGGCCTGATTTTGTGTGACATTTCCGGCTATGGAAATGATGGTCCCTATCGCGACAAAAAAGCATACGACTTACTGATTCAGAGTGAGGCAGGTTTCTTATCCGTCACCGGCACACCCGATACCCCCAGCAAAGCAGGCAATTCAATAGCAGATATCGCAGCAGGCATGTATGCCTACAGCAATATCTTGGCGGCGCTATTGCAGCGTCAAAAGACAGGCCTAGGTAGTAGCATTGATGTATCCATGCTGGAGTCCCTGAGTGAGTGGATGAGTTACCCGCTGTACTACGCCTATCAAGATGCTAGCCCACCCCAGCGCAGCGGCGCGGCCCACGCCACCATTTATCCCTATGGCCCATTTAAAGCCGGCGATGGCGCAACAGTTATGCTGGGCTTGCAAAATGAGCGCGAGTGGCTGGCGTTTTGCGAGGTGGTTTTAGATAATCCCGCATTAGCCAGCGATGTTCGTTTTGATAAAAACAGTAAACGCCACGAGCACCGCGATGCGCTAGCTGCGCTGATTGATGCGTGTTTTAGCAAGCTTACTAGCGACCAAGTCATTGCTAAGCTGGACCAGGCGCAGATTGCCAACGCCCGCTTAAACGATATGCATGGGCTTTGGCATCACCCGCAGTTGGCAGCGCGTGATCGCTGGGTATCGGTGAACTCCCCTGCAGGACCAATTCCAGCATTGCTGCCACCCGGCGCAAATGACCAATTTGATTACCGAATGGATGCGATACCCTCGGTTGGGCAACACACGGACGCCATTCTGATTGAAATTGGCTTAAATCCAGACCAAATCGGCGCCATGAGAGCCACTAAGGCCATCTAAAGCAAGGGCGAAGTCAGGTGGGCTAGATTTTCGAGTAAAAGACGCCAGCGTGGGCGTTTAGCCCACTGCGCTGCATTCACTACATCGGCATTTTTGAGATAGGTATGGATTAGCTTTTCTAAATGCGTACAAAAAACGGTGTCATAGACTATTAGGCTGATTTCAAAATTAAGCCGCAGGCTGCGCTGATCAAAGTTAACCGAGCCAAATATTGCAGTCTTACGATCAATCAAAAGACTCTTGGTGTGCAATAAACCGCCATGGAATTCTGCAATCCGAACGCCTGCTTGCAGTAGGTCCTCGTAAAAACTGCGACTACTCCAAGCAACTAAGGTTGAATCATTACGTTTGGGTACGATGAGTGTCACCTTGACACCGCGGTGCGAGGCCGCCATCAAGGCCTGCAATAAGCCATCGTCTGGCCCAAAGTACGGGGTTGTAATCACCAACTCCTCGCGCGCATCCATGATGGCTGAGAGCAATACTTGATACAAAATATCGTCGCGATACACGGGTCCCGAGGAGAATTCTTGGGCCAAGGTTTTACCATCACCCAATGCAGGAACAAGGTGGTGGTCTTTGAAGCTGGAAACGGCTGGATTATCGACGCTCCAATCAAACAAAAAAGTGAGCTCAAATTGTGCGGTTACTGGCCCTTCAATCCGCACCATCGCATCGACCCACTCACCTACGCCCGCATCTTGTTTAAAGGTGCGGGGGTCAACCAAATTCATGCTACCGGTCCATACAATATGACCATCAATCACAAAAATCTTACGGTGCAAGCGCAAGTCAGCGCGCCGAAACTGAAAGCGCCCCAGCTGAATTGGTAAGGCCTCAGTAATGGCAATGCCGGCCTCTTTAAAACGACTGGGCCAGCTGGATTTGAACCAAGCCTTGCTACCTAAAGAGTCGAGCAAAACACGGCACTTCACACCCCGCTTCGCAGCGCGTATCACTGCCTCGCCCACTAAATCCGCATCGCCGCCTAAGGCCCAAATGTAAAACTCCATGTGCAAGCTGACTTTAGCTTGATCGATTTCGCGCACAAAGGTTTGCAGAATCGTTAGCGACTCAGTGAACAACTCAATCCGATTACCGGCAGTTACTGGTGAGCCATTTTGCGACTCAGCCAGTAAACTGAGTGCTTTTGCTTCGATTGGCAGCAATGCCCGATCGGCCGCATAGTGGTGGCGCATTTTTTCGCGTAACTTGGCATGCTCGCGCTCCATCCGCACGATCTTTTTAGTCAGGCTGCGGCCCACCGGGCGCTCACCAAACATGACATAGAGCACAATTCCGACGATGGGCAACATCACCACGACCAAAAACCATGCAAACGATACGCTCACCGGTCGCCTAGTCCAAATGAGGCGCAGGGCAAACAAAACTACCAATGCAGCATGTGCTAATGCAAACCAGGGAAAAGACAGGTCTGCCTGTCGACCAATCAGTATGTCAATGAAATTCATAGCAGTTCCAATTCAGCGGCAATTGCAAGGTGATCCGATAGCCTAAACCATTCTTCCAAGATATCGGCAGTATGCACTTGTAAACCGCGCACATAAATACGGTCCATTGCCAGTAAAGGCTTAACACTGGGGAAGGTTTTGGCGGGCGATCCTGTTAAGGTCTCAAACACTTCTAAAAATCCAGCATCGCGCATTGGAGCACTTATCCGGTTTCGCCAATCATTGAAGTCCCCCGCCACAATAGCAGGGCCACCCTGGGTCAGGCCATTGATGTACGAAATGATTTCGACCAACTGGCGTTCACGACCACGTTCAAATAAGGCCAAATGAACGCAAAAACAGTGAATCGGTATATCGCTACCAGGCAATTGAATTGAGCTATGCAACAAACCACGTCGCTCAAAACGGTAGGCCGAGATATCGTAGTTGAAACCTTTATGTAAGGGGTGCTTAGAAAAAATGGCATTACCATGATGTCCATGGCGATACTCCACGTTTTTGCCATAGTGCCAATCGTGCCAAAAGCCCTCTGCCAAAAAATGGCTTAGCTCATTCGCGGGCCATTGCCCAAAGCGCCTGACACGAGCCCGATGCTCCTGTTGAAACTCTTGAATGAAGATGAGGTCTGGGTTGTGCGAGCGCATCTTCTGCTTTAAACGGTGAACCGTAGAATGCGCATGCAAGGCTGATACGCCTTTATGCATATTGAGGGTTACAACACGCACCCTGTTATGTGATTGCGCGGTCTTACTGGGATGCACTTTGACGGCGTACCTTGGCGTAATAAATCTCAGACTCCACAAGCTCTTGGCACTGCATGCATTTATTGCAGATCGATGCCTGTTCTCGTAATTCTTCGATTGAATTAATCGGGTGCGTATCCAGATACTCCCGTAAATCCAGGTCGACTATGCCATTACATACACAAACTACCTCTGCCATCGTGCTTACCTAATTGTGCTATCGGTTGTACTTCATTCCTAAAATCCCTATAACTGGATTGTGCCACCGCCGCTGGTAGGACTTGCTAGAATGTGGCATGCTAATCGCCTTTCAAGACGCCTTTGCTCTGTTGACCCAATTTGATCGGGGTGTCATCAGTATTGTCCTGGTTTCCCTACAGGTTAGCCTAAGCGCCTTGGTGTTGGGTACGCTAGTTGGCCTCCCCCTTGGGGCTTGGCTAGCAACCGAGCAATTTCGGGGAAAGCGCGCGCTGATTATTACGATCAATACCCTCATGGGCGTCCCTACGGTCATTATTGGTGTGCTGGTGTATTTGGTCTTATCGCGTAGTGGTCCATTGGGTGAATTAGGCTGGCTGTTTACTGTAAAAGGCATGGTGGTGGCGCAATTTCTGCTCACTACACCGCTGGTGGCGGCCCTTAGTAGGCAGGTCCTAGAAGATGCCTGGCAGATTCACCGAGAAACCTTTTTATCCCTGCATTTCACTCGGCTTGGCTATATGAAATGGTTGATTTGGGATTGCCGTTTCTCGCTCACGATTGCGATCTTGGCCGGCCTAGCTAGGGCGATCTCTGAAGTGGGTGCTGTCATGATTGTGGGTGGCAATATTCTTAACTCTACGCGTACGATGACGACTGCCATCGCCCTGGAAACCAGTAAAGGCGATTTACCATTCGCTTTGGCGCTCGGTATCGTGCTACTAGCCATCGTACTACTCGCCAATTTACTCACCTTCGCAGTACGATCGATTGCAGAGAAGCGTTATGGTTAATCCAATCAAGCTAGAAGCCAAACGGATTGAATTGCGAGCAATTCAAATTGTGCGTGATGAGCGTACTATTTTAGATATACCGAATACCGACATTCAGCTGGGCGGAATCACTGCATGCATTGGCCCGAATGGTGCTGGCAAGACGACGTTTTTAAAGTTATTGCATGGGTTGATTAAACCCAATGCAGGGGGTAGCGTCAGCTACGCTGATGGCATACGCAGCGCATTAGTGTTACACCACACCCCCATGATCAAGGCCAGCGTGCGTACAAATATTGGTCTCAATGGTTTGCGTATGCCAAGTGAACACGAAATCGATCGCGTATTGCAAGAAGTAGGCTTAAGTCACTTGCAGCATCAGCCAGCACACCAGCTCTCTGCCGGGGAAAAGCAGAAGCTATCCTTGGGCAGAGCCCGACTGCAGAATCCCAATGTACTGCTACTCGATGAGCCAACGGCTAATTTGGACCCAACTACAACGGCCCAAGTGGAGGCCATGATTCAAGAATTTGCAGCATCGGGTTGCGACGTCCTCATTAGCTCACATCAACTGGCACAAGTAAGGCGCCTTGCAGATGCTATCCTCTTTATCGATGGCGGGCAAATTATGGAAAAAGGGGCTTGCACCCCCTTCTTTGCACAACCTCAAACTGAGGCAGCACAGCGGTACATGCAGCGCGAACGCGCTGCTGATTAATTCAAGTTACTTTTTTGCAGCTGCAGGAGCTGCTGCTGGAGCGGCCGCAGGAGCCGGAGCCGCCGCTACTGGCGCTACAAAGGGTGGCGGCTGAACACAGGCTGCAGGTGCAGGTGTTCCAGCAGTCTTGTAGCGGTTAGCAACTGCATTTTCAGACATACACAATTGATACGCGCTCACTTGGCCAGCATAGGCCGTTTTCGCAGCGGCTAACTGTGCTGCGGCAGCCTGTTCTGGTGTTGGTGCAGGTAATTTTGCAAATACTCCAGTTGCAGTGAATGCACAAGCGAGAAGTGCGATGGTCTTTTTCATAGCCAATTCCTTATTTAACTTTGTGATACCAAGCTTCATGGTGTTCTTTTGCCCAGGTCTCATCGACATAACCGGTTTTCATGCCGTCGATTGAGCCTTGCATACCGATACTACCGATATACATGTGCCCAAAGGCCATCGCGGTAATGAGCAATGCACCAACAGTATGAATAATGTGGGAGATCTGCATGGTGCCGCGCCAATACTCAATACCGGGGATTGGAACAATCATGTCTAAGACCCAGCCCGATGCAGATACCAGTCCGCCTAGAATAACCATGCCGAACCAGAACCAGAACTTTTCACCTGGATTGAAATAATTGGCTGGAACATGCTTACCGCCGAACATACCTCCAAAGGACTTGATCCACTCCCAGTCGCCCTTCTCTGGCATATTGCGTTTTGCAAATTGGATGAAGAATGCTATTAAGCTGATCGTAAATAATGGGCCAACAAAATTGTGAATATTTTTGCTGATAAGCAACAAGATACTAAAGGCGCTTGCGCCCAAGAGATCAATTGCGAAATACTTACCGTACAGAATCAATAGACCAGTAATGGCAAGCGCAATAAAGCTAAATGCCATCGTCCAATGATTCACGCGCTCAAGGGTGGTGAAGCGCTTGATTTTTTTGCCTGTCATTGGCTCATGCAGTTTAATTTTTCCTTTGAGCACGAAGACCGCCAAAATGCCACCGGAGGCGAGTGCAAGTAACCAGGCGCCATACACAGTGATAACGCCGTTACGGATCAAACGCCACTGCTGACCTGATTTCTGAATCAACACACCAGCCTGTTTGTCTGGAATGCTGACCGAATTTACAGCGTCGCTATTGACGGTACGCCAAATGGGTGCACTATTTCCAGGTTGGTTTTGTGCCGCCTTACGTTGTGCCTCAATCGTGGCATCAGGCGCGCGGCCCACATCCATGATGTTGGCTGATTGGACCTGAGGCAAGGTAGCGGGAGCGGGCTGGCTGGCCGGAGCTGGCTGAGCTAAGCTGGTGCCTGCAAAAACGGAGCAAAACAATCCCGTGGCCAAGGCCCAAGGACGGAGTGTTGCGCGAATAGATTGATTCATGCGATTTCCTCAACAGCAATTCTGTTATTTAAAGTTCCGAATAAACGCTCAAAAGTTCATTACTTAATTTTGATGTACTCAGATTGTTGTTGGTTGCGCTTATTAATCTCTTCTTGCCAGCTTTTGGCATCACCCGGCTTCCAGCCTTTGACCATAAAGCCGTTATCCGCGCCCATGAATGGAGCGATATCAGGCCGCTTGGAATTCAGAGCCAATGTTCCCGGCTCGTTATTACAGGCGCTTAAAAAACCAAGGGCTAAGAGTACGGCAGTTACGGTGCGAAACGTACTCATATTTTGCCTCCACTCGGAGCAGCTTTAGCACCCGCTTTATCAGGCTGACCGTATGCAGTAGTCCAACCAAATACATCGGCGCCTGCATTTTTGCCTGCGGTTTGACGCTTCACTACCCGATTGCGGAAGATGTCTGCAATCACATCACCATCGCCGCCAATTAAGGCTTTGGTGGAACACATCTCAGCGCACAACGGTAACTTACCTTCAGCGAGGCGATTGCGGCCGTATTTTTCAAACTCAGCAACGCTGCCGTTGGCTTCTGGACCACCAGCGCAGAATGTGCATTTGTCCATCTTGCCACGCAAACCGAATGTACCAGCGCTTGGGAATTGTGGTGCGCCAAATGGGCAAGCATAGGAGCAATACGCGCAGCCAATGCAGGTGTCCTTGTCGTGCAACACAACGCCTTCGTCGGTGCGGTAGAAACAGTCTACTGGGCAAACTGCCATGCAAGGCGCATCTGCGCAGTGCATACAGGCTACCGAGATGGATTTCTCCGCCCCAATGACGCCGTCATTGATGGTAACTACTCGGCGGCGATTAACACCCCAAGGTACTTCGTTGTCGTTTTTACAAGCAGTAACGCAGCCGTTGCATTCAATACACCGTTCCGCGTCGCAGATAAATTTCATTCGTGCCATTGTGATCTCCTGACTTTAGCGGTTGGGCTTATGCAAACTTTTCGATCTGACAGATCGTAGTTTTGGTTTCTTGCATCATTGTTACGTTGTCGTAGCCGTAGGTTGTTGCCGTATTAACAGCTTCACCACGCACCACTGGATACGCTCCCTTAGGGTAGTACTCCAGCAAATCCTT